>NZ_JCAQAV010000003.1:0-387094 GCF_059617925.1 Janthinobacterium sp. JF4
CCCGCAACGACTTCAGCGAAGAACAGAAAATCCAGCTGCTCGACGCCTTCCAGGATTCGCTCTTCGACTATCAAAAGGTCTGGTATTGCAACGGCGACCAGCGCACGCGCGCCATTTTGAAGTCGCGCCAGATCGGCGCTACCTGGTATTTCGCGCGCGAAGCGCTGGCGGACGCCATGGCGACGGGCCGCAATCAAATTTTCCTGTCCGCTTCCAAGTCGCAGGCCCACGTCTTCAAGCAGTACATCGTGCAATTCGCGCGCGAGGCGGCCGGCATCGAGCTGACGGGCGACCCCATCGTGCTGCCGAACGGCGCGCACCTGTATTTCCTGGGCACCAACGCGCGCACGGCGCAGGGCTACCACGGCAATTTCTACTTCGATGAATTCTTCTGGACGCAGAATTTCCAGGAGTTGAACAAGGTGGCCTCGGGCATGGCCATCCACAAGAAGTGGCGCAAGACCTACTTTTCCACGCCATCCTCGACCACGCACCAGGCCTATCCGTTCTGGACGGGCGAGCTGTTCAACAAGCGCCGCGCCAAGGCGGACCAGGTCAATATCGACGTCAGCCATGGCCGCTTGTCGTCGGGCTTCACGGGAGAGGACAAGATTTGGCGCCAGATCGTCACCATCCTGGACGCCGAGCGCGGCGGCTGCAACCTGTTCGACATCGACGAACTGCGCAACTTCGAATACAGCCCCGACCAGTTCGACAATCTGCTGATGTGCAATTTTATTGACGACTCGGCCTCGGTCTTCCCGCTGGCCGAGTTGCAGCGCTGCATGGTCGATTCCTGGGTCGAGTGGGACGATTACAAGCCGTTGCTGGGCCTGCGCCCGTTCGGCAACCGGCCCGTGTGGATCGGCTACGACCCGGCCTTGAACGGCGACAGCGCCGGCTGCGTGGTGCTGGCCCCGCCCATGACGGCTGGCGGCAAGTTCCGCATTCTGGAGCGCCACCAGTGGCGCGGGCAGAGCTTCGAAGACCACGCCGACGCCATCCGACAGATGACCCAGCGTTACAACGTCGAGTACATCGGCATCGATACCACGGGCATGGGTATCGGCGTGCTGCCGATCGTGCGCGGCTTCTTCCCTGCTGTGACGGCCCTGAACTACTCGCCCGAAGTCAAAACCCGCATGGTGCTCAAAGCCAAAAACATCATCAGCAAGGGGCGGCTGGAATTCGACGCCGGCTGGACGGACATCGCGCAATCGTTCATGGCCATCCACAAGACCCTCACGCCCAGCGGGCGGCACGTGACCTATATCGCCGGCCGCAGCGACGAAACCGGCCACGCGGATCTGGCGTGGGCCTGCATGCACGCCCTCGATCACGAGCCATTCGAAGGCACCACCGACAACCACCACTCTTTCATGGAGATTTATTCTTGAGAAAAGCACGACACATGCGCGCGCGCGGCCAGCAGGCCCAGGGCGCTCCATCAACAGCGGCCACGGCGCCGGCCGCCGCCGGCATCGAGGCGTTTTCCTTCGGCGACCCGACGCCCGTGCTCGAGCACGCCGACATTCTCGACTGCTTCGAATGCTGGAAGAACGGCCATTGGTATGAGCCACCCGTCAACCTGGCCGGCCTGGCCAAGTCCTTCAATGCCGGCGTGCACCACAGCAGCGCCATCCACTTCAAGGCCAACGTGCTGGCGTCCACCCTGATTCCCAGCAAGTATTTATCGCGCGACGCCTTCAAGCGCATGGCGCTGGACTTCCTGACGTTCGGCAATGCCTACCTGGAAGACCGGCCCAGCCGCAGCGGCAAGGCGCTGACGTACCAGCACGCGCTGGCCAAATACATGCGGCGTGGCGTGGACCTGGACACGTATTTCTTCGTGAATGGCTACCAGGCCGTGCATGAATTTGACAAGGGCCGCGTGTTCCACCTGATGGAACCGGACGTGAATCAGGAGCTGTACGGTGTGCCGCAGTACCTGAGCGCGCTGCAATCGGCCTGGCTCAACGAGGCGGCTACTTTGTTCCGCCGCAAGTACTACAAGAACGGTTCGCACGCCGGTTTCGTGTTCTACATGACGGACGCGGCTGCCAACACCCAGGACGTGGACAACCTGCGCCAGGCCATGCGCGACAGCAAGGGGCCGGGCAACTTCCGCAACCTGTTCATGTACGCGCCGAACGGCAAGAAGGACGGCATCCAGATTCTGCCGGTGTCCGACGTGGCCGCCAAGGACGAGTTTTTCAACATCAAGAGCGTCACGCGCGACGACCAGCTGGCCGCGCACCGCGTGCCGCCCCAGCTCATGGGCATCCTGCCGAACAACGCCGGCGGCTTCGGCGCCGTCGAGCCGGCCGCGCGCGTCTTCGCGCGTAACGAGCTGGTGCCGCTGCAGGCACAGTTCATGGCGATCAACGAGTGGGCTGGCGTGGAAGTGGTGAGGTTTGCCCCGTATGACCTGGCCTCAGGCGGGGAGGGCGCGGCATGAGCGATCATATCGACAACACGGACAAGATCATCTTCGCCGAGGTGGCGCGCGGCCTGGCCGCTGTGCGCAGCCGGCCGGGCCTGGTGGCGCATGGCTGCTGCCACTACTGCGACGAGGCGCTGGCGCCCAGGCTGCTGTTCTGCAATGTGGACTGCCGCGACGACTACGACAAGGAGCAATCGGCCAAGGTCCGCGCCGGCCACACAGGATGACCGCCACGCCGTGATAGCCGGCAGGGCAGGGCCGCGACAGCCCAGCCACGTCAGCGCGCCCCAGCCACCGCACAAGCCGCCCACGAGGCGGCTTTTTCACGTCCAGACGAATGATGTTGCTCTTGGAGCAAGAAAAAGGCCCGTTTCGGCCCGGCGCGCGCAGTTGTCCCCCCTCCACACCTGCCCGCTAGTTAGGGGTCTTTTGACTCAAATTTGCACCATGGCCGAAGGCGCATGAGGACTGGCGCGGCGGGGCGAAGAAGGGGTATGCGATTTGACGCATTTTGACGCACTTTGGGCGGTTTTTATTACGCTACGAACTGTGATGATTTTTTGCCGATAGGGCTGTCCTAGGGAAAACCGTAGTCGGCGTCATAGCACAGCTAAGCCTTAGTATGGATCTAGGTGCAAGCCAACGTCAGTCAGAACTGAACTAAAGTCCGGGTTATTTCTCAGGTATTCGCAGATGGGATAATCCATGAACTGAATAGCCATTATTATTAATCTTAACTGCGCAAAATCAGTAAAATTTATCAAAGTAAGAAGATGATCCTTTCTATCCACAATAGAAAATCCATTTTCATCACTTAATTTCTCTGAAACAATTTTTACTGTAACATAAAAGGCACGAAGCATTCCATAAATTCTATCATCAATATCAATTCTTTCTAGGAAGGAAGTAATAGTGGCATCATTGCCCCCATTGTCGCGAAATTTTTCTATTTCGTCTTCAATGGATGTAATAGTGCTTGCCCCAGGCGGGATTGTAATATTTTTAAAATTTAAATCAACCGTAAAACTATCCAAAAGAGACTTTTGGGATGATATCATGTTGAAGAATAAAGTACTAAAAGATCTTAGTTTCTCTGTCTTTCTATTTTCCTTTACCTCATCCCTTAAATCAAAGTTGGCTTGATTTTGTAAATTTAAAGATTTTATAAGTAATATTATTGAAATAAAACTAAGAATTGGGTTGAGCGATCCGCCCATATAATCGCCGAATTGCCCCCAAATAGCAGAGTCATCGGCGAGGCCAAATCCTAGTATGCCAAAAAATTTGATGACATAAAATGCCGCCACCACAATCATAGAGATTGCGGCGACTAATATATAAAGATTAAACACTATACCCCTTTACTATATATTTTATTACTCTCCCATCACGTAGTCGTATTGGGGAAGCCGTGATATTGAGATAAGCCCAGTGATCTCGCGGTCTTCCATTGTTAAAATGTAAGTTCTCTGAGAATCGCTTTTTTGCAGTTATTTCAAGACTTTGGTACTGCCCTCCAAAACCGAATGCAATGGTTTCATTTTCATTTAATATTTGAAGCCTACCATTGCCAGTGTGTGTATTTAATCTGGTTATGCCTGCAACCAAATCTACGGTTTCATTTGATTGTACCGCTTCCAATACACCGGCTGTCTCAGTATCAAACTGAGCCAAAATAATTTGATCATCTCGACTTTTACGATATCGTACCTTTACGTCATAGCCAAATTTTGTGGTCACTTCATGAATATTGCTTAAGGATGACGTGCGAAGCCTTTGCACGAGCTCTTCGTGCAACTCACCTAGTTGTTCGATTATGATCTGAGCTTTTGGAGATAAGTCTGCATGCTCTGCGTAGATAGAATCTTTTAAAAAATGCGAAACTAATTCAGCAAAAACAGCCTTTCCTATTTTGTTGAATCGACTTTGAAGTTTATCGTCATAAATATCGATGCTAAATTTTTGCCCATAAGATCCACGAAAACTTTGCTTCATGGTTGTTCTTACTTTAGCCTTATGAGTTTGCCGTTCCGGAACTCTTTCGCTGAGAAGTGTTTCCGCTATATACCGCGTGGCGTCAGAAACGCCTTGAAGTGTATCGAGGCCTGCTTTCATGTCTACGGAATCATCCGAAGAATCTATGACAACATCAAAATTAATGGACATACGTGCCTTATTAGATTTTATTGGGCATTACTAGTTATTGCATTTGCAAACCTCGCCCAATGTAAAAGAACAGTATCAGATGGAGTTCGAGGAAAACTCACCAATTGTCACAGTTTAAGGCGAAATTTTTTTGTTCCAAATTAATGCAATAAATTTGTAACGTTCTATCCGGTTCTATACTGTAAATGTAGAATTATAAAGAGTTAAAAATGGGGGGCAGTCCGAACGATTTCTCTAGCAGGAGCAATGGTTAGCCAGTCCAAGCCTTTGTACCTGTCGTGCACTGTGTGCGAAGAGTCTATTGTAGTTTGCAGTGAGAGGCGTCAGGCTTGCCCATTCAGCCAAGGCCCTTGCATTCGCTCCACAAACGTAAAATCCTCTGCATGTATGCTTACTTACGTCACTGCTATAATGTCACTTTTGCGGAGTACAAACGGGCCGCAAGCCCGCATGGCTGTTGAGTTCCTTGTCGAGCTTCCCAAGCTTACGACGAGGGTTCGATTCCCTTCACCCGCTCCATTTTTCGCTGGCGTCTGGCTTAATGCGGCGCAGCCACTTATTTCTCCATTCCCATGTCTTCTGATACCCCAGCAAACGGCCCGGCGCGGCCGATGATGTACGATCCGACCGAACACCGCATCCGCAGCTTCGTGACCCGCGCGGGACGGCTTTCCGTGGCGCAGGCGCGCGCGCTCGAGACTCTGGGGCCGCAGTTTCTGGTGCCTTTCGCCAAGGAACCGATGGACTTCGAGCAGGTGTTCGGCCGCAAGGCACCCGTGATCCTGGAGATCGGTTTTGGCATGGGCGCGACGACGGCGCATATCGCCAAAGCCATGCCGGAGAAGGATTTCATCGGCGTCGAAGTGCATACGCCCGGTGTCGGCAGCCTGTTGAAGCTGATCGGCGAAGAATCGCTGACGAATCTGCGCCTGCTGCAGCACGATGCGGTGGAAGTGCTGACGCACATGATTCCGCCCAATTCGCTGGCCGGCATCCACGTTTTCTTCCCCGATCCATGGCACAAGGCGCGCCACAACAAGCGCCGGCTGATCCAGTCGCCGTTCGTCAAGCAATTGACCGATCGCCTGGCGCCAGGCGGCTATCTGCATTGCGCCACCGATTGGGAAGATTACGCGGTGCAAATGCTGGACGTGCTGGGCGCCGAGCCGCAGTTGCACAATAGCGCCGACGGTTATGCGCCGCAACCGGCGTATCGTCCGCTGACCAAGTTTGAAAACCGTGGCTTGAAGCTGGGCCATGGCGTGTGGGATCTGGTGTTCATCAAGAACTAAACCTGGCGGTTTGCCCACCTGTGCCGTTTGCACGAGAACAAGCCTGCCGCGGCGACGCCGCAGGCTTTTTTAATGCGCGCTAGCGTGCGCTGGCTAGGCAAGGCGGGGGAATTACGGTAGTCTTATCTTTTTTGCATTGATTGATATTATGTCCCAGAAAATACTCGTGACCGGCGCATCCGGTTTCATCGGTTCCCATACGTGCGTCGAATTGCTGGCTGCCGGCTTTGAGGTCGTCGCGGTGGATAATCTGTGCAATAGCGCGCGCGAAGCGATGGCGCGCGTGGAGCGCATCTCCGGCAGAAGCGTGCCCTTCTATGAGGCGGACGTGCGCGACCGCGCGGCCATGGCCACCGTCCTGCGCGAGCACGCCATCGATGCCGTGATCCATTTCGCCGGCTTGAAGGCCGTGGGCGAATCCGTGGCCCAGCCACTGATGTATATGGACAACAATGTGACGGGCACCGTTGCCCTGCTGGAAGTGCTGGCGGCGGCAAACGTGAAGCGTTTTGTCTTCAGCTCGTCGGCCACCGTGTATGGCGATCCGGAAGCCTTGCCGATCCTGGAAACGTCGCGCCTGTCCGTGACCAACCCGTACGGCCGCTCGAAGCTGATGGTCGAGCAGATCCTGGCCGATCTCGTGCATGCTGATGCCCAATGGCAAGTCGGCGTGCTGCGCTATTTTAATCCGGTCGGCGCGCATGCCAGCGGCTTGATCGGTGAAGATCCGGCCGGCATCCCGAACAATCTGATGCCCTTCATCGCCCAGGTGGCAGTGGGGCGCCGCGAGCGCCTGGCCGTCTTCGGCAATGATTACGCTACGCCGGACGGCACCGGCGTGCGCGACTACATCCACGTGGTCGACCTGGCGCTGGGCCATGTGGCCGCATTGAACCGCCTGTTCTCCACCGATGGCGGCTTTACCGTCAACCTGGGCACGGGCCACGGCTACAGCGTGCTCGATACCGTGCGCGCCTTCGAAGCGGCCAGTGGCCGCAAAGTCCCCTACGACATCGTGCCGCGCCGCCCCGGCGACATCGCCAGCTGCTACGCCTCGGCCGACAAGGCGAAGCAATTGCTGGGCTGGCAGGCGCAGAAAAACATCGATGACATGTGCACCGACCACTGGCGCTGGCAGCACCAGAATCCGCAAGGTTACGCGGCGTAAAAAAGTCCGCCAGATACAAAAAATCCCGCTCACACGTTAGTGTGGCGGGATTTTTTTAGAGCGCCAGCAAACCACTGGCGTCAAAAGCAGCTATTAAGGATACAGGCCGCGCACTTCACGAGCCTGGAGAACACGCGTGCACGCCAGGATGAAGGTGGCGGTACGCATCGACACTTTCTTTTCTTGCGACACTTGCCATACTGCGTCGAACGCTTCGCGCATGATGCGGGTCAGGCGGCTGTTGATTTCTTCTTCGGTCCAGAAGAAGCTCGAGAAGTTCTGTGCCCACTCGAAATAGCTGACGGTCACGCCGCCGGCGTTGGCCAGCACGTCCGGCACGATCAGCACGCCACGGTCGGTCAGGATGTCGTCCGCTGCCGGCAGGGTCGGGCCATTGGCGCCTTCCAGGATGATCTTGGCGCGGATGACTTGTGCGCGCTCGGCGGTGATCTGCTGTTCCAGCGCGGCCGGGATCAGGATGTCGCAATCGATACCCCAGAAATCTTCGCGCGGCACGAATGCCTCGGCGCCCGGGAAGCCTTCGACGCTGCCCACTTCGGCCACGTGTGCCAGCAATTGCGGGATGTTCAAGCCGCCGGCATGCACCACGGTGGTCTTGTGGTCTTGTACCGCGACCACTTTCGAGCCGGCTTCAGCGAACATGCGTGCAGCGACGCCGCCCACGTTGCCGAAACCTTGCACGATGACTTTCGCGCCTTCGAGCGACATGCCGACCTTGGCGGCCGCATCGCAACCGACGACGAACACGCCGCGGCCCGTCGCATCGCGGCGGCCCAGGCTGCCGCCCAGCGAGATCGGTTTGCCCGTCACCACGCCGGTCGACATATTGCCGCCGATCATGGCGTAGCTGTCCATCATCCACGCCATGACTTGCTCATTCGTGTTGACGTCCGGCGCCGGGATATCCTTGTTCGGTCCGATGATCATGCTGATCTCGCTCGTGTAGCGGCGGGTCAGGCGTTGCAGTTCATTGCGCGACAGGGTCTTCGGATCGACACGGATACCGCCTTTGGCGCCGCCGTATGGCACGTTGACCGCGGCATTCTTGACCGTCATCCAGGCCGACAGCGCCATCACTTCCGACAGGGTCACGTCCTGGTGGAAGCGCACGCCGCCCTTGCCCGGGCCGCGCGACAGATTGTGCTGCACGCGGTAGCCTTCGTAGTGGGCAATGGTGCCGTCATCGCGCTCGATAGGCACGTCGACCGTCAGGATGCGCTTAGGACGCTTCAGCGTTTCCACCCAGCGCGACAGGTTGCCCAGGTAAGGCGTGACGCGGTCGATCTGCTCGAGGTAGACGCCCCATGGGCCCAGGTCTTCAGGATTGAGGTAGGAAGGAAGTGCGTGCTTGCTGGTCATGCTTGATAAGCTCCTGGACAATACGAATACGTTAGAGGCGCAACCGAGATGCAGCTGCGCGCAGCGGAACCGCATCGTAGGCGATAGCCTCATGCCCCGGCCAATGCTTTGTGCGCATCCGGTTATGCATTTATTGCATAGTTAGGCGATCAGGATGGCATTGTGGTGACGGTCGCGCGCCGGCGTTTTTTTCCGCCGCGCGCGGCGCTTTCCTGCGCCTGCACCAGGTATTGCCACAGGCTTTCGACGATCTGCTTGCCGGGACGCAGGCTGGACGGGCGCTCGCGGTACAGCCGGATTTCCAGTTCGATTTCCCAGCCCGGCGCGCCGCCGTCGGCGCGCGCCAGGTGCTTGTACTTGACGTCGCGCATGACGGCCGATTCGGGCAGGAAGGCGATGCCGCGTCCCTCCAGCGCCATCATCTTCAAGCCTTCGGCCATGTCCGTTTCGTAGCAGGTCTCGAGGAACAGGGGCGCCTTGGCGTCGGCCACCAGCAATTCCACCATGCGTCCCAGGTAGGCGTTGCTGGTGTAGGAGAGGAAGGGCAGCGGCTCCTTGGCGCTGCCGGGCAGGACGAAGTCCGGCACCTTGTCCTGGCCGCAGCGCGCATATGCGCGCAGGGTTTCGCGGCCCATCACCAGCATGTCGTAGCGGCCCGGATCGAGCTGCACCGGCTGGCGCGGATGGTGATAGCACAGCAGCAGATCGCAGCCGCCGTCGACCAGTTGCAGCACGGCGTCGTGCACGTTCAGGGCCATCAGGCGGCTGTTGATCGGCGCAAAACCTTCCTCCAGCGCCGTCAGCCACTTCGGCATGAAGGTCAGCGAGAGGGTGTGCGGCACGGCGAAATCGACGCTCGTTTGCGTGGCCGCCCGCTTGCCGCGCAACAGGGCGCGCACGCCGTTGATCTGCCCCAGCATTTCCAGCGCCTGCTCGTAAAACACGGCGCCGGCCGGCGTCAATCGCGTGGGGTAGGAAGTGCGGTCAACCAGGTCGATGCCGAGCCAGTTTTCCAGCGACTGGATGCGCCGCGAAAAGGCCGGCTGGGTCACGTGGCGCAGGGCCGCGGAGCGGCTGAAATTATGCGTTTCAGCGAGCGAAATGAAGTCTTCCAGCCATTTGGTTTCCATCGCGGGACCGTTCTGTAATCAAGGGCGCATGCAAGGTAGGGCGGTCAGGCCTTGCCGGTCGATGCGGCCGGCTGGTACAGCGAAGCGGGCAGGCCGAAGAACGACGGCGGACCCAGGGTCGTGCCGTCGAGCGAGCTGCCCGCGTTCAAACCCTTGTTGATGGCCGACAGCAAGGAGCTGCGGTCGGCCAGGTTCTTTATCAGCGCGCGCGGGCCGTTGTGGAAGGTATGCTGGGCGATATCCGCAGCGACGACAAAGATCGGTTCGCGGCGCAGGGGGAATTCCACCCATTCGCCATCCTCGTCCTGGGCGCAGAAGGTATCGGGCAGGGTCATGTTTTCGGCGCCGGGAAGGTGCGACGCCAGCACCAGGCCGAAGGCTTCCGGCACCACGTCGGCCAGGCGGCGCACGGTGAGGTCATCCTGCACCAGGGCACGTACTTGCGCTTCCACCGCGTCGTCGGCGTCGGGCTGGGCGCCGAGAATTTTCACGGCCTGATAGATCAGGTCGGACGAGAGTGCTTCCATCAAATCATCTCCAGAATCATGGCGACGATTTCGTCGCCGTACGAGGCCAGTTTTTTCTCGCCCACGCCGCTCACGCCGCGCATCTGCTCGAGCGAAGTGGGCTTGGCCTTGGCAATTTCGCGCAGGGTGGCGTCGACGAAAATCACGTAGGCGGGCACGTTATGCGTGCGCGCCGTCTCCACGCGCCACCAGCGCAGCTTGTCGAAGATCGCCTGTTCGCTGGTGGACAGATCCGTCTCGACATAGCCCTTCGCCACGCTGGTGCTGCGCTTGCTGGTTTTCACCGGTTTCTGGTACTGGCGCAGCTGCACTTTCTGGCCGCCCTTGAGCACGGGGCGCGAAGCGTCCGTCAGTTTCAGCGAGCTGTATTGTTCATGGTCGACCGAGACAAGGCCCAGCGCGATGGCCTGGCGCAGGATGGCTTTCCATTCCGCCTCGCCCAGATCCGAGCCGATGCCGAACACGGACAAGGAATCGTGGTGCCAGGTCTTGATGCGTTCCGATTCCACGCCGCGCAGCACGTCGATCACGTGGCCGCCGGCGAAGCGCTGGTCGACGCGGTAGATGGCCGACAGCAGTTTTTGCACGGGCACGGTGCCGTCGAAGGACACGGGCGGCACCAGGCAAGTGTCGCAATTGCCGCATGGCGAAGCCGGTTCGCCGAAGTATTCGAGCAATCGCATGCGGCGGCAGCTGAGCGTTTCGCACAGGCCCAGCATGGCGTCGAGTTTGACGCCCAGCACGCGCTTGAAGGTGTCGTCCGCTTCCGATTCGTCGATCATGCGCCGCTGCAGCACCACGTCCTGCAAGCCATACGCCATCCAGGCGTTGGCGGCCATGCCGTCGCGGCCCGCGCGGCCCGTTTCCTGGTAATAGCCCTCGATGCTTTTCGGCAGATCCAGGTGGGCCACGAAGCGCACGTCGGGCTTGTCGATGCCCATGCCGAAGGCGATGGTGGCGACCATGACGATGTTTTCCTCGCGCAGGAAGCGCGCCTGGTTGGCGCTGCGCTTGGCGTACTCCATGCCGGCGTGATACGGCAGGGCGCGGATGCCGCTCTGGTTCAGGAATTCGGCCGTCTCTTCCACCTTCTTGCGCGACAGGCAGTAGACGATGCCGCAGTCGCCCGCGTGTTCCGTGTTGATGAAGTCGAGCAGCTGCTTGCGGCCGTTCGCCTTTTCCACGATCTGGTAGCGGATGTTCGGGCGGTCGAAGGACGAGACGAACTGGCGCGCGTCTTCCAGCTGCAAGCGCAGGGCGATTTCGGCGCGCGTCTGCGGGTCGGCCGTGGCCGTGAGTGCGATGCGCGGCACGTCCGGGAACTGTTCGTGCAGCACCGACAGCTTGATGTATTCGGGACGGAAGTCGTGGCCCCACTGGGCTACGCAATGCGCCTCGTCGATGGCGAACAGGGAGATCTTTGAGGCCTGGAACAGGTCCAGGCAACGCTGCGTCATCAGGCGCTCGGGCGCCACGTAGACGACGTCGATGCCGCCCGTGCGCACCAGGCGCTCGATGCGGCTCGCTTCTTCGTAGGTTTGCGTGGAATTGAGGAAGGCGGCGCGCACGCCCACTTCCTCCAGCGCATCCACCTGGTCCTGCATCAGCGCGATCAGCGGCGAGACGACGACGCCGACGCCATCGCGCAGCAGGGCGGGAATCTGGTAGCACAGCGACTTGCCGCCGCCGGTGGGCATCAGCACCAGCGCGTCGCCGCCGTGGCTGACGTGGTCGACGATGTCGGCTTGCTGGCCGCGGAAGGCCGGGTAGCCGAAAACGGTTTGCAGCAGGTGCAGCGCGCGCTGGTTAAGATCTTGATTCATAGTGCCTTATTCTGCCCAAACGACCCAGCCGTAGTGGGCGCTGGCCAGGACCAGCAAGCCAAACACAATGCGGTACCAGGCAAAAAACGTGAAGTCGTGCGAGCTGATATAGCGCAGCAGCCAGCGCACGCACAGGAAGGCGGAGATGAAGGCGGCCACGGTGCCCAGGCCGAACAGGGGCACGTCGGTGGCCGACAGGATGTCGCGCGCTTTGTACAGCGAGTAGAAGGTGGCCGCCAGCAGGGTCGGGATGGCCAGGAAGAACGAGAATTCGGTGGCCGTCTTGCGCGACAGGCCCAGCAGCATGCCGCCGATGATGGTCGAGCCGGAACGGCTGGTGCCGGGAATCAGCGCGAATGCCTGCGCGCAGCCCACTTTCAGGGCGTCGAACGGCGTCATTTCATCGACCGAGTTGACGCGCACGGTGACGGGATTGGTGCGCGCGCGGCGCTCCACCAGCAAAATCACGATGCCGCCGATGATGAAGGCCATGGCGACCGGTACTGGCTTGAACAGCGCATGCTTGATCATCTTGCCGATCGCCAGGCCAATCATTGCCAGTGGCAGGAAGGCGATGGCGACGTTGAGCACGAACTTGCGCGACTTCGCTTCGCTGCCGAAGGTGGTCAGCACGCTGCCGATGCGCTGGCGGTATTCCCAGCAGACGGCCAGGATGGCGCCGGCCTGGATGGCGATTTCAAATACCCCCATGACTTCTTTCGAGACATCCTGTGTAAAGTCGAGCAGGCTGCCGGCCAGGATCAGATGTCCGGTGGAAGAAATCGGCAAGAATTCGGTAAAACCTTCGACCAGCCCCATGATGATGGCTTTTAACGCAAGAATGAGATCCATAGATGTATAAAAGGGTATAAGTACGGGTATAAGTGACAGGATGGGGGTGACCGCGTGGCGCCAGCAATGTGCGCGGGGTCGAAGCTTACCATGCCGGAGGCCCGGCGAGCCGATTTGGGCGCTGGAGGACAGCGGTTTTTTGCCGCTGCCCGCCAGGCAAGGTGCGGGGTCAGGCAGCCTGTTTTGCCGGCGCCACCAGGCGCGCGCTGGCCGCCACCAGCAACAGTGCTGCGCCCAGCATGGCGAAGGCGATATTCAGGCTGGTGGCGTGGGCGATGAAGCCGATCACGGCCGGGCCGGCCAGGATGCCCGCGTAGCCGATGGTCGTGATGGCCGCCACCGCCAGGCTGGCTGGCATGGCGTGTTGCTGGCCGGCTGCCGTAAACAGGATGGGCACGATATTCGCCGCGCCCAGGCCGATCAGCACGAAGCCGGCCATGGCCAGGCTGGCGTGCGGCGCCAGCACGGCCAGGAAGAAGCCTGCCGCCGCACACAAGCCGCCAAAAGTAAGCACACGCTTGCCGCCAAAGCGGCTGACCACCTTGTCACCCGTGAAGCGGCCCAGCGTCATGGCGATGGCGAAGGCGGCGTAGCCGAGGCCGCCCTTGGCTTCTTCCACGCCGCGCGTGGTGGTGAGGAACAGGGCGCTCCAGTCGAGAATGGCGCCCTCGGCCAGGAAGACGATAAAGCACAGCAAGCCGATGAAAATGACGGCGCCATGCGGCATGACGAACAGCGGCGTCTTTTCGCCGGATGCGGACGCGGTCGGCAACAGATGGCCTTGGGCGGCGCCCAGCACGCCGCACAGCAGCAGCATCACCACCACGCAGGACCAGGCCGGCGTCAGTCCCAGCCACAGCAGCAGGGCCATGCAGGCCGCGCCGGCGAAGCCGCCCACGCTGAACAGCGCATGAAAGCCCGACATCATGGCGCCGCCATTGGCCTTTTCGATGATCACGGCCTGGATATTGATGGCCACGTCAAACGTGCCCATGGCCGCGCCGAACACCAGCAGCACCAGGCCCAGTTGCAGCGGCGTGGCGGCCAGCGCCAGGCCGGGCAGGATGGCGGTCAAGAGCAGGCCGGCGCCGACGATGACCTTGCGGCAGCCGAAGCGGCTCGACAGCATGCCCGTAAACGGCATCGCGCACAGCGAACCGGCGCCCAGGCACAGCAGCAAAATGCCGAGGGTGGCTTCATCGAGGCCCAGGCGCGACTTGGCGTAGGGAACCAAAGGCGCCCAGGCGGCCATGCCGAGGCCGGCGGCGAAAAAGACCAGGCGCGTGGCGCGTTGTTGCAGGGTGCCGGTGAGATGCATGGGGGAACTTTTCAAAGGTCGGGGTGGATAACGTCAGGCGCCGGCGCGCAGCACTTGCACGCCCAGCCGTTGAAAGGCGGCCACATGGGCCGCATCGGCATCGGCTTCCAGCACCAGGTGCTGCAGCAGGCCCGTGGCCAGCACGCCGAAGGGCGCGGCCGTGCCCAGCTTGTCGCTGGTGACGGCCACCACCACCGCCTTGCTGGCGCCGGCGATGCTGCGCTTGAACTCGGCCTCGTCGTAGTTGAATGCCGTCACGCCCGCGTCCGCGTCGGCGCCGCAAGCGCCGAGGAAGCACAGGTCGGGATGCATGCGCTCGACCGTGCGCAGCGCCTGCGGACCGAGGCTGGCGCCGGCGCGGCGGTCGACCCTGCCGCCAGCCATGATCAGTTCGATTTCAGGACGTTCCATGAGCGCCATGGCAATGGCTGGCGCGTTGGTGACGACAGTGAGCACCAACTCTGGCAAGGCACTGGCGATAGCCAGGTTGGTCGAGCCCGCATCGAGAAACAGCACCTGGCCAGCGCGCACGAGGGAAACGGCGGCCTGCGCCAGGCGCGCTTTGCGTTCCGGCGCTTCCTGCTTGCGCTGCGTCAAGCTGCCGCCGTCAGGCGCCAGCGGCAGGGCGCCGCCATACACGCGCTGGCACAGGCCGGCCGCCGCCATCTCGCGCAAGTCGCGCCGTATCGTATCTTCGGAAACATCAAGCTGGCGCGCCAGGTCCAGCGCCAGCACGCGGCCGTCGGCGCGCAATTGTTGCTGGATCAGCGCGTGGCGTTGTTTGAGGAGCAGGGTAGCAGACATGTTGAGCTTATAAACGTGCAGGAATGTGCATGAATATACGCAAACGTGCAAACGTGGTCAACCGTTATCTGTCAGTCGCCGCCGCGCCGCTCAGGGCGCCGTCAGCCGTTCCAGCTCGGCCAGCCAGTGCACCGCATGCTCGCGGCTGTCGCCGCACATGTCTGCCGATGGCTGCAAGCCGCCGCAAAAGGCGGGCCGCTCCGGCTGGCCAAAGATCTTGCAGCGGTTGTCGTCGGCCAACTGCACGCAGCGCACGCCCGCAGGTTTTCCATTGGGCATGCCGGGAATCGGGCTGGTGATGGACGGTGCGGTGCAGCAGGCGCCGCAGGATGGGCGGCATGCCAGGGGGGCAGAGGGTGACATGGGGTTTCAGACGGGCGGGTGCGGAGCCGACAGTATAGCAAGCCGGCTCCCATGCGTTGCAGGGCGGTGTTTAACGCACGATGCTGACGCGCTTGCCCGACAGGGTGCGGCGGGCCGGATCGCCATGCACAGTGATGCGGCCGGAACCGCTGGCGCGGGCATTGACTTCATTTTGGACGGTGACGTCGATGTCGCCGGAACCGTTGCTCGCCAGATAGGCAACGTCGCTGTGCAGGGCGGCCAGGTTGATATCGCCCGAGCCATTCACGTTGGCGTCGAGGCGCTGCACGGCGCCGCTGGCGCTGATGCTGCCCGAGCCATTGACTGCCACGTTCATGCGTTCGCCGTGCACGCTGCCCAGCTGGATGTTGCCCGAACCGTTCTGCACCGCATCCGTGTCGCTGCTGGCGAGAGCCGCCGCGTTGATGCTGCCCGAGCCATTGTTGGCCACGTCGAAGCGTGCCACCGTGCCCGACAGTTCGCTCTTCATCGAACCGCGCTGCTCCAGGCTGAAATCGTCGCCATTGAAACCGCTGGCCACCAGGCGGCCCGAGCCGGAGATGTTGATCTTCCTCAATTGCGGCGTCGTATAGATGACGTGGATGCCCTTGCTGCTGCGAATGTCCGTATCGCTCCAGATGCGCAGGGTATTGCCGCTCACTTCGCTATGGATACGCGCTTGCAGATTGCTGTCCGCTTCGATCACCAGCGATGCTGCCGGGCCGACGCGCACGTCGATCTTGATATCGATGCGCTTCATGCTGTCGATGTCGAGCGTGTTGACGTTGCCGACCTGGCGCACGTGGCGGCTCACTTGCCCGTTGCCCTGGATGGCGTTGCCACCCGCGTCGGCATAGCGCACTTCGCCATCGTTGGGGTTGATGACGATGGCGCAACCGCCAAGGGCAACGGCACAGCACAGGGCCAGCAAGGTACGCATGGTGTTTCCTTTATTTATGATTGTTGTAGTTCAGGACAAGAAAAAAAGCCGGCTGCCGCGCCGCAGCTGCCGTGCTGTCGATGACAAGATAGCAAAGCGTCTGTCTGTGCTGAACGCCAATGCGATGAACTGCGCAAAACGGGGGGCTGAAACGCGTTCCGGTTCACCTGGCGCTACAGGCCCGGCGCCAGAGGAGGTGTCGCCAACGCCGGCACGGAGCGTACAATGTCGGTGTTCGGCGTGCGCGCTGTTCCGGGCTGTGCGCGTGGCCAGCGCTTGACCTTGACGGTAGACCGGTCTACCATTAATGACTCAAAAGTAAGTTACTTGGAAAGATACATGCAAGCCCCGATTGATACCAAGCCCCGCTGGGAGCGGCGCAAGGATGCCCGCCCACAGGAATTGCTCGCCGCCGCCCTCGACCTGTTTGTCGAACGGGGCTTCGCATCGACGCGCCTGGAGGATGTGGCCAAGCGGGCTGGTGTGTCGAAAGGCACCCTGTACCTGTACTTTGAGAACAAGCAAGAGCTGTTCAAGGCCGTGGTGCGCGACAATATCGTGCATTCCATCGGCGAGGCGGAAGACAGCATGGCCGCCTCGGACAGCAGCAGCGCCGAGCTGTTGCGCAAGGTGATGATGCAGTGGTGGGAAGAATTCGGCGCCACCAAGCTGGCCGGTTTGACCAAGCTGATGCTGGCCGAAGCGAACAATTTTCCGGAACTGGCGCAGTTTTACAACGAAGAGGTCGTCGCGCGCGGCAATGGGCTGATCGTCAGCCTGCTGGAACGGGGCATGCAGCGCGGCGAATTTCGCCAGGTCGATCCCGTGCTGGTCAGCACCATCCTCAGCGCGCCCGTCACCATGCTGATGATGTGGACGCACTCCTTCCTGCCGTGCGAGGTCAAGAACATCGATCCCGCCGCCTATATGGACGCCTTTATCGACATGAGCTTGCGCAGCCTGCAGGTGGAGGCGCCCGGGAAAAGTTGATATGCGGAGCTTGCCTCCACCGTTCAGTTGCCCCTTTTCCAAGGTTCACCCCCTCAAATCTGCAGATCGTCGCAAATTTCCTCCATTTCCCGCCTTTATGGTTAACATGTGCTTTCAGCCAGTTCAACGATAAAATGGCGGATTATTATTTCACTTACCGAGTCCAAAGATGAATATCGAACAAGCCCGCTTCAATATGATCGAACAGCAGATCCGTCCATGGGACGTACTGGATATCGACGTATTGGAGCTGTTGAACGTGGTCAAGCGTGAAGATTTTGTGCCGGCTGCCTATAAAAACCTGGCCTTCGTCGATACGGAAATTCCGCTGGGCGGCGGCGAATACATGTTCACGCCGAAGCTGGAAGCGCGCATTTTGCAAGACGTCGCCGTCAAGAAGCATGAAAATGTGCTGGAGATCGGTGCCGGCAGCGGTTACATGGCCGCCTTGCTGGCGCACAAGGCGCGTCATGTGACGACGGTGGAAATCGTGCCCCAATTGAAAGCGCTGGCCGAACAGAACCTGGCCGCCAACGGCGTGACGAATGTCACCGTGGAACTGGGCGACGGCGCCCAGGGCTGGAGCAAGGGCGCACCGTACGACGTGATCGTCGTGTCCGGCGCCCTGGCCGTGTTGCCGGAAGCATTGTTGCAACAAGTGAAAGTCGGCGGCCGCATCCTGGCCATCATCGGCGAAGCGCCTATCATGTCGGCGCACCTGATCACGCGCAGCTCGGACAAGGCTTATGACACGCGCAAGTTGTTTGAAACCAATGTCACGCCGCTGCAAGCCGTGGCACCGTCGCATTTCCAGTTCTGAGGCGACCGATTCGATGGAGCATTTGAGTGCACCGCAGCTGGCCGCCTGGCTGGCTGACCCTTCCCGCCCGCGTCCGTTGTTGCTGGATGTGCGGGAACAGTGGGAGTTCGACCTGTGCCACCTCGACGGTGCCACCTTGATGCAGATGAACTCGATTCCTGCGCGCATCGATGACCTCGATGAAGATGCCGAGATCGTCTGCATCTGCCATCACGGCATGCGCAGCATGCAGGTGGCGGCCTTCCTGGAGCGCAATGGTTTTGGCAAGATCAGTAATTTGACGGGCGGCGTGCATGCCTGGGCGCTGCAAGTCGACAGCGCAATGCCTAAATACTAAGTTAAGTTGCAGTAGATGCACCCAGGCATGTTTTCCTGCATGCCTGCGGAGGCCTGTACCCCGCTCACCTGGCGGGCGCAAGGCAAGCGGTAGCAGATTTTTGATTCCATCAACTTTTGACGACTCCAACGGAGAAATGCAATGCGGAAACCCCTTATCGCCGTGCTGATGACCAGCGCCTTTGTCTCGATGACATGCTCGCTGCAAGCGCAGGCGGCCGATCTCATCCAGGTGTACCAGCAGGCGCTGGCCAATGACGCGCAGTACGCCAGCGCGCGCGCGGCCCTGTCGGCCGGGATGGAGCGGGTTCCGCAGGGGCTGGCAGGCTTGCTGCCGCAAATCTCTGCGTCGGGCAGCAATACGCGCGGCAATCAGGAGCAAATCGTCCAGAACAATGGCGGCAACAAGATCACTTCGCCATCCGTGAACGTGCGCACGAACAGCTACAACCTGACCCTGGCACAGCCGCTGTTCCGCTGGGACCATTGGGAAACCTATCAGCAAAGCAAGCTGGCGCAAGCGATTGCTGAAGCGCAATTTGCGCAAGTCCAGCAAGACTTGATCACCCGCGTGGCGCAGGCGTATTTCGATGTGCTGAGCGCGCAGGACAACCTGGGCGCCACGCAGGCGCAAAAGGTCGCCACGACGGAGCAGCTGGCATCGGCCAAGCGCAATTTCGAAGTCGGCACGCAAACGATTACCGACACGCACGAAGCGCAAGCGGCCTACGACCTGGTGGTGGCGCAGGAGTTTGCCGCCATCAATGACCTGGCCAACAAGCGCAGCGCCTTGCAAACCATCATCGGCGAGGCGCCAACGAATCTGGCGCCGATGCGCACGGGCGTGGTCATCAGCGCGCCGGAACCAGCCGCCGTCGAACCGTGGGTGTCGTCCGCCGAAGAGCAGAACTATGGCGTCGTCACGGCCCAGTTCAATGTGGAATCGGCCAAGCGCGACATCGGCCGCAACCGCGCCGGCCACTACCCGACCCTGGACCTGATCGCCAACACGGGCCATACCTATTCATCGGGTGGCGGCAATGGCAACGGCAATAACAACAATGCCATTGGCGTGCAGTGGAGCATCCCGATCTTCAGTGGCTTTGCCGTCACCAGCAAGGTGCGCGAATCGATCGCGCTGGAAAACAAGGCTCGCAACGACCTGGAAACGGCACGCCGCGCGGCATCGCAAGGCGCGCGCCAGGCTTTCCTTGGCGTCAACAGCGGCCTGGCCCAGGTCAAGGCGCTGGAAGCGGCGGAAGTGTCGAGCAAGTCGGCGCTCGAGTCGAACCAGCTTGGCTATCAAGTGGGCGTGCGCATCAATATCGACGTCTTGAATGCGCAGAAACAATTGTTCTCGACGCAGAAAGACCTGTCGAAAGCCCGCTACGACACCATCATGAACGGCTTGCGCCTGAAGGCGGCGGCCGGCACCCTGAAGGAAACGGATTTGATGCCGGTCAACGCCTTGCTCGACAAGTAGGCGCGGTCTTGCTCTGAATGAAAACCAGCACCGGTGACGGCGCTGGTTCTTTCTCGTCTTGACGTGTTTTCACACGGCGCGGCTGTTGGCGATCTGGGTGAGTACGACACCGGCCACCACCAGGCCCGCGCCAGCCCAGTGCAGCGGAGAAATATGCTTGACGGCAAAGCCCAGCAAGCCGTAGCGGTCGATGGCCAGCGCGGCCAGCATTTGTCCGCCGATGACGGCCGCCATGAAGGGACCGGAACCCATGCGCGGCGCCAGCATCAGCGCGGCCGTAATGTAGAACACGCCGGCCGCCCCGCCCAGCCAGGACCAGCCCGGTCCCCGCATGGCGAGGTGGACATCGGGCGCCGGCACCCGCCAGACCAGCATCACGAGCGACGCCAGCACGGCGCTGACGGCCAGCGAGGCGAGCGTGGCCCACAGCGGGTGGCCCAGGTTGCGGCCCAGCGCGGCATTCGCGCCCGCCTGGAAAGGAACGACGGCGCCGGCCAGCATGGCCAGCGGGGCAAATACGGTGATCCATCCATGCATGTGTGACTCCCGCAGTTGAGTTGATGGGATCATCGTATTATGCTGCTGTGATTAAATCCAATTCGTAGTTTGTCAGCTAACTATGCACCAAATGAATAATCTGCGCGCCGTCGATTTGAACTTGCTGGTGATCCTGGAAGCGCTGCTCAGCGAGCGCCATTTGTCGCGCGCGGCGGAGCGCCTGCACATGAGCCAGCCTGCCGTCAGCCATGCGCTGGCCCGCTTGCGCCATCTGCTCGACGACCCGCTGCTGCTGCGCGGCAAGGGTGGCTTCCAGCCCACGGCGCGCGCCCTGGCATTGGCGAGGCCGCTGGCCGAAGCCCTGCAAAGCGTGCGCTCCGTGCTGGGCGGCGCCGTCTTCGAGGCGGCCACGGCGCAGCGCGTGTTTCGCCTGGCCATGTCCGATTACGGCGCGGCATTGCTCTTGCCCGCTTTGCTGCGGCGTTTGCGCGTGGAGGCGCCCGGCATCGACCTGGCCGTCAGCTATGCCAGCCGCCCGGCCGTGATCGCCGGCGTGCAGGATGGCGAGATCGACCTGGCGCTGGGCGTGTTCCCACAACTGCCCGAGCAGTTACATAGAGAAACCCTATTTGAGGAAACGTTCATCTGCGCGCTCGATCCGGCCAGCCTGGCAGACGGCGAAACCTTGAGTCTGGACACCTATCTGGCGCGTCCCCATGTACTGGTGGCCTCCAGCGAAGGCGGCATGGCGGCCGAAGTCGACGCGGCCCTGGCCCAGCTGGGCCGGACGCGCCGCATCGCCGTGCGTGTGCCGTACTGGACGGTCGCACCGGAGGTCGTGAGGGGGACGGACTTGATCCTGACGGTGGCGCGGCGCGCCTTGCAGGCAAGCGCGGCGCGCCTTGCAGGCAAGCGCGGCGCAAGGGCTGGCGCTGTACACGGCGCCGTTTGCCATCGCGCCGTTTGCGTTTGAAGTGATACGGCACCGCCGCACGGAGGGCGATGCGGGCATCGCCTGGCTACGCGCGGCCATTGCACAGGCCGCCGAGCCAGGTTGAACTATTACAGGCCGCCGCCCTGGCCGTCGAACTGGCGCTCGATCAATTCGATCTTGTAGCCGTCCGGGTCGGTGATGAAGGCGATGACGGTGTTGCCACCTTTCACGGGGCCCGGTTCGCGCGTGACGTTGCCGCCATTCGCGCGTGCTGCGTCGCAGGCGGCGACGATATCGTCGGCCGAGATGGCGATGTGGCCATAGGCTGTGCCCAGCTCGTAGCTGGTGGTGCCATAGTTGTACGTCAATTCCAGTTCCGCGTGGTCGGGATTCGAGCCGTAGCCGACGAAGGCCAGCGTGTACTGGTACTCCGGGTTGTCGCTGGTGCGCAGCAATGTCATGCCCAGGACCTTGGTGTAAAAATCGATGGAGCGCTGCAGGTCGCCGACCCGTAACATGGTGTGCAAAATACGCATCGTGAATCCTTGAGGGTAATAGGGGAATGGCAGGATTTTATGCGTTTTACGGCTTTCTTGCCGAGACCGCCCCGGCTGCCTGCTGGCACGGGGGCGGTGTACGGCGGCTTGCTTACTCCAAACGGGCGTCCAGCGTGATTTCCGTGGCCAGCAATTTGGACACGGGGCAGCCGAGCTTGGCGCGCAGGGCCGCATCCTGGAACGCTTCTTCGGTGGCGCCGGGAATGCTGGCCACCAGGGTCAGGTGCACGGCCGTGATGGCATAGCTGCCGTCGATTTTTTCCAGGCTGACATCGGCTGTGGTTTTCAGGGCCGTAGCGTGCAGGCCCACCTCGCCCAGCTGGCCGGACAGGGCCATGGTGAAGCAGGCCGCATGGGCGGCGCCGATCAGTTCTTCCGGATTGCTGCCGGGACCGTCCTCGAAGCGCGTGTTGAAGCCGTAAGCCACATTGTCGAGCGCGCCGCTTTGGGTGGAAATAAACCCTTTGCCATCTTTAAGGCCGCCACTCCAGACGGCTGATCCTGTTTTTTTCATGATGTACTCCTTGCGTGGTTCGAGCGTCCATCATGCGCGTCCCACCCTTGCGCTTCCGTTCGTTGCGTCACACTGTGGCAGATGGAGGTTCAACGGGCCGGCGTCACGCGCCAGATGACATTGCCCACGTCGTCCGCCACCAGCAGCGCGCCCGCCTTGTCGACGGCCACGCCGACGGGGCGCCCTTGCGCCTTGCCATTCTCGTCCAGGAACCCGCTGACGACATCTTGCGGTGGTCCGCTGGGCATGCCGTTGGCGAAGGGTACATGAATGACTTTATAGCCGCTGAAAGGCTTGCGGTTCCACGAGCCATGCTGGCCGATAAAGGCGCCGCCCCGGTAGTGGGCGGGCAGCAAGGCGCCGTCATAGAACGCGAGGCCCAGCGAGGCCGTGTGCGCGCCCAGCGCGTAGTCGGGTGCGATGGCGGTGGCCACCAGTTCGGGGCGCGGCGGCTTGACCCGCGCATCGACATGCTGGCCGAAATAACTGTAGGGCCAGCCATAGAAGGCGCCGTCCTTGACGGAGGTCATGTAGTCGGGCACCAGGTCGTTGCCCAGCTCGTCGCGTTCATTGACGGCCGTCCACAGCGCGCCGGTTTTGGGTTGCCATGCCATGCCGTTCGGATTGCGCAAGCCCGTCGCGTACACGCGTGCCTTGCCCGTGGCGCGCGTGACCTGCCAGATGGCGGCGCGGCCATCTTCGGCCGACATGCCGTTCTCGCCCACATTGCTGTTCGAGCCGACGGACACATAGAGAAACTTGCCGTCGGCGCTGGCGATGACGTTCTTGGTCCAGTGGTGATTGATGGTGCCGCCCTGCAAATCCAGCACTTTGACGCCCGGCGCCGTGATGGCCGTTTGCCCGGTAACGTAAGGAAAGCGCATCAAGGCGTCCGCATTGGCGATATACAACTCGTTGCCCACCAGGGCCATGCCGAACGGCGAGTGCAGTCCTTGCAGGAAGACGCTGCGCGTTCGCGCCACGCCATTCGCGTCGATGCCGCGCAGCAGGGTGATGCGGTTGGCGCTGGGCGTGGCGGCGCCCGCCTTTTTCATCTGCATCTGCATGATGGCGCCCTTGATGCCCTTGCTGTCGTCCGGTTTTGGCGGGGCATTCGTTTCCGCCACGAGCACGTCGCCGTTCGGCAAGACATACAGCCAGCGCGGATGGTCGAGGTCGCGCGCATACGCCTGGATGGCCAGGCCGGCGGCAACCACGGGGCGCTGCGCGGCCGTCCAGCGCTGCACGGGCGCCACGTTGACGGTGGGGATGAACTGCTTGTTCGGCGCGGGCAGGGCGGGTTGCGGGCCAAAGCCCACGGGCATGGCGGGCGCCTGGGCGAGCGTGGTGCCGCAGACAGCGGCCAGCAGGCATGAACAGACGTAACGATGCATGGCATTCTCCGGAAAGATCGTGGTGCCTGACAGTTCGATTCAGCGCGCTTTCTTTGGTTCCAGCTGCGCGTCGGGACGGGCCTGTTGTGGTGCGGCCGGCTTGACCTTTTCCACGCCGGGCTGCGCGTGGCGGTCCGTGTCGACCAGGCCGCGTTCCAGGTCGCTGGCCGCCTGCTGCATGATTTTGCGCGGACGCACGTTTTGCGCATCGGGCGATTCATCGCGCTCGTGCGGCAGGCGGTCGACGCCGTCATTCTTGACCTTTGCATCGGTATTGATCTTGCGTTCGCTCGGTGGGGTAGGCATATGACCTCCTGACAGTAAAGTGAAACCAGTGTCCCGCCGCGCCAGGCCGCCTGCAAGCGGATTTGTCCCTGCTGGGAGCGCTGGCGCACGCATGGACGAATCTTTTTCTGCGCTACACTGCGTGCAACACCAAGAACGCCCCTTGCGGGCACACGGCAGCCGCACTATACTGTGGATATATACAGTATCATGCGATGCCGGCGTGCGACGCGACAGCCTGGGGCTGCCTGCCACCGAATTCACTACCGAGACTCTTATGCCCGTCGATACACACACCGAACAGCCAGCCGCGACCTTGCCAGCCCCGGGCGAGCGCTTCAACCTGGGCGCCAAGACCATCGCCCTGGTCGTGCGCCAGAATACGGATGGCATTGCCGAGCCCGTGAAAAGCATCGTCGATTTCCTGCAGGTACTGGGCCACACGGTGGTCTTCGAGGCGGAGACGGCCGTCCACCTGAACCTGGCGTTTCCCGGCGTACGCGCCATGTCGCCGGCCGAGATCGGCGCCGCCGCCGATTGCGCCATCGTCATGGGCGGCGATGGCACGATGCTGGGCATTGCGCGCCAGCTGGCGCCATTCGACGTCCCCTTGATCGGTATCAATCAAGGGCGCCTGGGTTTCATGACGGACATTCCACTTGAGCGCATGCTGCCCGTGCTGGCGCAAATTCTCGGCGGACGCTTCAAGGCCGAACGCCGCACCTTGCTCGAAGGCAGCGTGCTGCGCGACGGTGAGTCGATTCACGTGGGCATGGCCGTCAACGATGTCGTCGTCTCGCGCGGCGCCGGCGCCGGCATGGCGGAATTGCGCGTCGAAGTCGATGGTCACTTCATGTACAACCAGCGTTCGGATGGCTTGATCATTTCCACGCCCACGGGCTCGACCGCGTACTCGCTGTCGGCCGGCGGACCCTTGCTGCATCCGACCCTGGGCGGCATCGTGCTCGTGCCGATCGCCCCGCATGCGCTGTCGAACCGTCCCATCGTCCTGCCCGACTCCAGCCAGATCGTCGTGGAAATCGTGCGCGGGCGCGATATCAGCGTCAATTTCGACATGCAGACCTTTGCCAGCCTGGTGCAGCAAGACCGCATCCTCATCCGCCGTTCGCCGCACACGATTACCTTCCTGCATCCGGAAGGGTGGAGTTACTACAACACCCTGCGTGAAAAATTGCACTGGAATGAGTACCCGTCGGGTGAGGGCAAGCTCAGCTAACTAGTTTTCTCTACGTCAACCCGCGGTGCGCCGCCTAACCACAGAAGCCATGCTCCATACACTGTCCATTCGCGATTTTGTCATTGTCGATACCATTGAACTGGAATTTTCCGCCGGCTTCAGCGTGCTGACGGGCGAGACGGGCGCCGGCAAGTCCATCCTCATCGATGCGCTGACCCTGGCGCTGGGCGGGCGCGGCGACGCCAGCGTGGTGCGCGAAGGCGCGGCCAAGGCCGACATCACGGCCGATTTCTCCGTCAGCGAAGTGGCGCAGGCCTGGCTGGTGGCCAACGAATTTTCCAATGACGAGGGCGGCGCCCTGCTGCGCCGCGTGATCGACAATGCGGGCCGCTCGAAGGCGTACATCAACGGCATCCCTGCCACGGCCGCGCAGCTGCGCGAACTGGGGGACATGCTGGTCGACATCCACGGCCAGCACGCACACCAGTCCTTGCTGAAAAGCGAGGCGCAGCGTGCCTTGCTCGACGGCCAGGCGACGGCGCGCGAAGCTGGCGCGGAGCAAGATGCGCGGCAAGTGGCGGCCCTGCACAAGCGTTGGCGCGCCCTCGTGCGCCAGCGCGAGGAATTCGAAACGAATGCCGCCAACGTGCTGTACGAGCGCGAACGCCTGGAATGGCAAGTGGGAGAACTGGAAAAGCTGGCTGCCAAGCCTGGCGAGTGGACGGAGATTACGAACGAGCACAGCCGCCTGTCGCACGCGGCCAGCCTGCTGGAAGGGGCGCAGGAAGCGCTGTCCCTCATTTCCGAGTCGGAAGATCATCCGATCGTGTCGCAACTGTCGGCACTGAATCAGAAGCTGGGCAAGCTCGTCTCCGTCGACGCGGAATTGCAGCCGATCGTCGACCTGATCGAATCGTCGCGCATCCAGTTACAGGAATCCGTGTACGCGCTGAACAATTACCTGGACCGGGTCGAGCTGGACCCGGAGCGGCTGCACCAACTCGACGCGCGCATGGAAGCCATGCACAGCACGGCCCGCAAATTCCGCGTCACGCCCGAAGAATTGCCAGAGGAACACGCCAAGTTGTCGGAAAAGCTGCAGCACCTGGCCGACGCTTCCGATATCGAAGGCTTGCTGCGCCAGGAAGCGAAGATCGAGGCCGAATACCGTGGCGTGGCCGAGCGCTTGTCCGCCACGCGCCGGGCCGCCGCCCTGGAGCTGGGCCACGCCGTCACGCGCGCCATGCAGGAACTGAGCATGACGGGCGGCAGCTTCGAGATCGCCCTGCACCCGTGCGAGCCGGCCGCCCACGGGCTCGAGCAGGTCGAGTTCCTTGTCGCCGGTCATGCGGGCACGGCGCCCCGCTCCCTGGCGAAGGTGGCGTCCGGCGGCGAACTGGCGCGCATTGCGCTGGCCATTTCCGTGATCACCTCGCACGCCACCACCACGCCGACCCTGATCTTCGACGAGGTCGACAGCGGCATCGGCGGCGCCGTCGCGGAAGTGGTGGGGCGCCTGTTGAAACGCCTGGGGCAGGGCAGGCAAGTATTGTGCGTGACCCACTTGCCGCAAGTGGCCAGCCAGGCCAATCAGCATTTCCAGGTGGCAAAAAGCACCCTGGACAATGGCAAGACGGCGTCGCGCATCGACATGCTCGACGCCAAGGCCAGGGTGGAAGAAGTGGCGCGCATGCTGGGCGGCCTGGAAATCACGGCCACCACGCGCAAGCATGCGCGTGAATTACTGGCGATTTAAATCCGGGGTCAGACCCGCCGGGGCAATGCGTTCCAGTGGGGCGCATTGCGATCACGCATTGACTGACCCCAGTCTTTGCTATGGGTGAATTGCTTCAACATCCGTCCTCCCCGATGTTGACGCAATGTAACTATAATGGTTGGACTATCCATCCAACGCCTTCGAAGAGCCTTCATGTCATTTCAAACAGAACCGCCGTACACGCATGGCAGCATCGACGGCAGCGCCGTGGTGCTGGTCAACCTGGGCACGCCCGATGCGCCGACCTCGTCGGCCGTGCGGCGCTACCTGAAGCAATTTTTGTCCGATCCCCGCGTGGTGGAAATTCCCCGTCTCGTCTGGTGGTTCATTTTGAACCTGATCATTTTGCCATTCCGCTCCGGCCAGTCGGCCAAGAAATATGCGTCGATCTGGACGCGGGAAGGCTCACCCCTGAAAGTACACACGCAAAAGCAGGCGAAATTGCTGGCTGGCGCCCTGGCCGAGCGTGGCCACGACGGCGTGACGGTGGCCATGGCCATGCGCTATGGTTCGCCCTCCTTGCCCGAGGTGCTGGCCAAGCTGAAAAGCGACGGCTGCGAGCGCATTGCCATCCTGCCTGCCTATCCGCAATACTCGGGCACGACGACGGGCTCCATCTACGACGCCGTGTTTGCCCATTACGCTACCGTGCGCAATGTGCCGGAATTGCGCTTTATCAAGCAGTATCACGAGCATGATACGTATATCGACGCCTTGCGCGATTCCGTGCTGAACCACTGGGAAGCGCATGGCCATCCGGAAAAGCTGGTGATGAGTTTTCATGGCGTGCCCAAGCGTACCTTGCTGCTGGGCGACCCCTACCACTGCCAGTGCCTGAAGACGGCGCGCCTGCTGGCGGAAAAGTTGAAGTTAACAAAGGATCAATACGTGGTGACCTTCCAGTCGCGCTTTGGCAAGGCCGAATGGCTGCAGCCGTACACGGCGCCCACCCTGGTGGCGCTGGCCCAGCAGGGCGTCAAGCGCGTCGACCTGCTGTGTCCCGGCTTTACCAGCGATTGCCTGGAAACCCTGGAAGAGATCGCCATGGAAGCCAAGCATGATTTCGAAGCGGCCGGCGGCCAGCAGTTTCACTACATTGCTTGCCTGAACGAAACGCCGTCCTGGATCGCGGGCATGGCGGAAATTGCGGAACAGCACATGATCGGCTGGCCGACGATGAAGACGGCGCCGCAGCGCGAGGCGGACAAGAAAGCGGGCGAGCAGGCGCGCCAGGCCGCGCTGGCGCTGGGCGCGGCGAACTGAGGCTGGTGATTTTTTTGACAACGAAAGCCGCGCTTGCGCGGCTTTGTCATGTCCGGGGTGACGAAAGCCCTATCCAGATAGCAACACCGCCAGTGGCGACGGCTGCGGCGGGGCTGGTAGAATGCCCGCTTTGCCATGGGACGCCTGGAAAATCAAGGGGCCGCGCACGGATCGCTGGCCGAAATGGGTAGCATTTTGTAATAAGCTGTAACATGGATCGCTGTAATTCTGGTTTTGCCATGCATACCCCTTGAAACAATAGGATATAGCCCCATCTGCCCGTTAGTGTTGTAAAGATAATTAGACTAACTCATTTAAGTCATTGATTGTAGGAGCTTTCTAGATGCAAGATCAGGAAAACCAAGCTGTACCAAATCCGCAAGCGGACGCCGCGGCTCCCGCAGAACCTACTTTGGAAGAGCAGTTGGCGAGTACCGAAGCGCGTCTTGCAGAGATGCACGATGCCTTCATGCGCGCCAAGGCCGATGGCGAAAATATTCGCCGCCGTGCGCAGGAAGATGTTGCTAAAGCGCATAAATTCGCAGTGGAAAGCTTTGCCGAAGCCATGGTGCCGGTCAAAGACAGCCTGGAAACGGCGCTGACGGTGGAAGCACCGACCATCGAATCGCTGAAAGAAGGCGTCGAAATGACCCTGAAGCAACTGAATGCCGCGTTCGAGCGCAACCGCCTGGTGGAAGTGTTGCCAGTGCAGGGTGAAAAGCTTGATCCGATGAAACACCAGGCCGTTGCCGTGGTGCCAGCGGAGCAGGAAGCCAATACCATCGTGTCAGTCCTGCAAAAGGGCTATATGATTGCGGACCGCCTGCTGCGTCCAGCCATTGTAACGACCGCGCAAGCAAAATAATCAGAGGGCGGCATCAAGCAAGCCTTGAAACCATGCCGCTTTGCCACATATAAGAACCATCTGAAATCTAGCAAATAAAAGGAAAAAATCATGGGTAGAATTATCGGTATCGATCTGGGAACCACGAATTCCTGCGTTTCCATCATGGAAAACGGTCAACCAAAGGTAATCGAAAACGCTGAAGGCGCACGCACGACGCCGTCGATTATTGCTTATCAAGAAGATGGCGAAATTCTCGTCGGCGCGCCAGCGAAACGCCAGGCCGTGACGAATCCGAAAAACACGCTGTACGCAGTCAAGCGTCTGATCGGTCGCAAGTTCGACGAAAAAGAAGTGCAAAAAGACATCGCGCTGATGCCGTACCAGATCATGAAAGCCGACAACGGCGATGCATGGATCGGCGTACGCGACAAAAAACTGGCGCCGCCGCAAATTTCGGCTGAAGTGCTGCGCAAGATGAAGAAAACGGCAGAAGACTACCTCGGCGAAGAAGTCACCGAAGCCGTCATCACCGTGCCTGCGTACTTCAACGACTCGCAGCGTCAAGCCACCAAGGATGCCGGTCGTATCGCTGGCCTGGACGTCAAGCGCATCATCAACGAGCCAACCGCGGCGGCGCTGGCATTCGGCCTGGACAAGACCGAAAAAGGCGACCGTAAAATCGCCGTGTATGACTTGGGTGGCGGTACGTTCGACGTGTCGATCATCGAAATCGCGGACGTCGATGGCGAAAAACAATTTGAAGTGCTGTCGACCAACGGCGACACCTTCCTGGGCGGCGAAGACTTCGACCAGCGCGTCATCGATTACATCATCGACGAGTTCAAGAAGATCAACGGCATCGACCTGAAAAAAGATCCGATCGCCCTGCAGCGCATCAAGGCTTCGGCCGAGCGCGCGAAGATCGAATTGTCGTCGTCGCAGCAAACCGAGATCAACGAGCCGTACATCGCCATGGCGAACGGCGCACCGGTCCACTTGAACCTGAAGATGACCCGCGCCAAGCTGGAATCGCTGGTGGAAGAGCTGATCACGGCCACGATGGAACCATGCCGCATCGCCATCAAAGATGCTGGCGTGAAAGTGTCGGACATCGATGACATCATCCTGGTCGGCGGCATGACGCGTATGCCGAAGGTGCAGGAAAAAGTGAAGGAATTCTTCGGCAAGGATCCACGCAAGGACGTGAACCCGGACGAAGCCGTCGCCGTGGGCGCAGCGATTCAAGGTTCGGTCCTGTCGGGCGAACGCAAGGACTTGCTGTTGCTGGACGTCACCCCTCTGTCCCTGGGTATCGAAACCCTGGGCGGCGTGATGACCAAGATGATCCACAAAAACACGACGATTCCGACCAAGTTCAGCCAGGTCTTCTCGACGGCCGACGACAACCAGCCTGCGGTGACCATCAAGGTCTTCCAGGGTGAGCGCGAAATCGCCGCCGGCAACAAGGGCCTGGGCGAATTCAATCTGGAAGGCATCCCGCCAGCATCGCGTGGCACGCCACAGATCGAAGTGACCTTCGACATCGACGCCAACGGCATCTTGCATGTCGGCGCCAAAGACAAGGCCACCGGCAAGGAAAACAAGATCACGATCAAGGCCAATTCCGGCTTGACCGAGGCTGAAATCCAGAAGATGGTGAAAGACGCCGAGTTGAACGCGGAAGAAGACAAGAAGGTCAAAGAATTGGCCGAGTCGCGCAACCAGGCCGATGCTCTGGTACACTCGACCCGGAAATCCTTGACCGAATACGGCGACAAGCTCGATGCGGGCGAGAAAGAGAAGATCGAAGCGGCAATCACCGACCTGGAAGCAAGCATCAAGGCGGGCGACAAGGCTGAGATCGACGCCAAGGTGGAAGCACTGTCGAGCGCATCGCAGAAACTGGGCGAAAAAATGTATGCCGACATGCAAGCGCAGCAAGCTGCCGGCGGCGCGGAAGGTGCACAGCAAGCTGCTGGCGCATCGGACGCAGGCGCCAAGCAAGACGACGTTGTTGACGCTGACTTCAAGGAAGTCAAAGACAGCAAGTAATGTCTTGCGCTCCCATGAACTGGGGGTAGCCGGGCTGAACGCTACATCGCGGGATTAGCCGCGAAGACCGGCCGAGCCGAGTCGCTGCGCCTAGCGCAGCACTCGACTCGGCTTTTTCGTGTAATTTTTACATCAGTAGATAGACTGCAAGGTGCCGACAACATGGCAAAGCGTGATTTTTACGAGACACTCGGTGTCGCAAAAAATGCTTCGGAAGAAGAGATCAAAAAGTCCTACCGTAAACTGGCGATGAAATACCATCCGGACCGCAATCCGGATAGCAAGGAATCGGAAGAAAAGTTTAAGGAAGTCAAAGAAGCCTACGAGATGCTGACCAATCCGGAAAAGCGCGAAGCGTATGACCGCTATGGTCACGCTGGCGTGGACCCGAACATGGGCGGCGGTGGCGGCTTCGGCGGCGGTGCTGGCGGCTTTGCCGACAGCTTCGGCGATATCTTCGGCGACATCTTTGGCGGTGGCGGTGGACGCAGCCGCAATGCGGGGCCACAGGTGTACCGTGGCGCCGACTTGCGCTACAACCTGGAAATTACACTGGAGCAAGCTGCGCACGGCTTCGACACGACCATCCGCGTGCCGAGCTGGGACAAGTGCGACACGTGCCACGGCAGCGGCGCCAAACCGGGCACCTCGCCGACCACCTGCGGTACTTGCGGTGGTCACGGCCAGGTGCGGATGCAGCAAGGTTTCTTCAGCATCCAGCAAACCTGCCCGAAATGCCATGGCAGCGGCAAGGTCATCACCGACCCGTGCACGCCGTGCGGCGGCGCCGGTCGCATCAAGCGCAACAAGACCCTGGAAGTGAAAATTCCAGTCGGTATCGACAACGGCATGCGTATCCGTTCGTCCGGCAACGGCGAACCGGGCACGAATGGCGGTCCGTCGGGCGACCTGTATGTGGAAATCCACATCAAGCCGCACGCCGTGTTCCAGCGCGAAGGCGACGACCTGCATTGCGAAATGCCGATCTCGTTCACCAAGGCGGCCCTGGGCGGCGAAATCGAGGTGCCTACCCTGAACGGTAAAGTGTCGTTCACGATTCCTGAGGGCACCCAGTCGGGCAAGACCTTCCGCCTGAAAGGCAAGGGCATCAAGGGCGTGCGCTCCGGTTACGCGGGCGACCTGTTCTGCCACGTGGCGATCGAAACACCGGTGAAACTGACGGAAAAACAGAAAGACCTGCTGCGCGACTTTGAAAAGTCGACGACCGAGGGCGGTGCCAAGCACAGTCCGCAAAGCAAGACCTGGAAAGACAAGGTCAAGGATTTTTTTGAGTAAGCACACGTAATACCATGCGCCGGGATGCTCACACATCCCGGCGTTTTTTTACCCAGGTTGACTCAATATCTGCGCGCATCGCACGCTAACGCGCGCGATCGGCGCGCTGTTCAACCGAACTTACCTCATGGGAGCGATATGACCGAACAGAAAAATGGCCTGGCCCTGGCGGAACTGCTGCAGCGTAACCGCCGCTGGGCCGACTCGATGGTGGCGAAAGACCCGAACTTCTTCAAGAACCTGGAAGCGCAAACGTCGCCCGAATACCTGTGGATCGGCTGCTCCGACAGCCGCGTGCCCGCCAACGAATTGCTGGGCATGGCGCCTGGCGACGTGTTTGTGCACCGTAATATTGCCAACGTGGTCGTGCATTCCGACCTCAATTGCCTGTCCGTCCTGCAGTTTGCCGTGGACGTGCTGAAAGTCAAACATGTCATCATCGTCGGCCATTACGGCTGCAAGGGCGTGCATGCGGCCATGACGGGCACGCGCATCGGCCTGGTCGACAACTGGCTGCGCCACGTCCAGGACGTGGGCCAGAAACACGAGCGTTATCTGGGCGACGTGCTGACCAGCCGCCAGCGCGGCGACCGCCTGTGCGAACTGAACGTGGTCGAGCAGGTCTTGAACGTGTGTCAGACCACCATCGTGCAAGATGCGTGGGAACGGGGCCAGGAACTCAGCGTCCATGGCTGGGTCTATGGTTTGAAGGATGGCTTGCTGAACGACCTGGAAGTGACCGTCACGGCCGGCCACGAGTTGGCGCCGCGCATGGCCACCCGCCTGGCTCGCTACGAAGCAACGGCGTAAGCCACGCTGGCGCCGCGCCTATGGCGTGGCGTCCTCCAGGCGGCCCAGGTAATCGGCCGCCTCGCGCACGCCTTCCTGCGCCGCCTGGCGCAGCCAGGTTTTTGCCTGGGCAATATCCTGCGGCGTGCCCCGGCCTTCGGCCAGTGCCACGCCATAGTGGTAGCGCGCCAGCCGCGCATAGGCCGCGTCATCGTTCGTCTGCGCACCGCGCCGCATCAGCGCCGTCGCCTGCGCCAGGTCCTTAGTCACGCCGATGCCCGTTTCATACAGCTGGGCCAGCCAAATCATCGAATACACATCGTTCCAGCGCCGGATGCAATCTTCAAAGATGGCGACGGCGGCCGCATGGTCGCCCGTCTTGTCGGCCGCATAGCCGTACAAACACTTGATGCGCTTGTCGCTGTGCACATAGGCTTTGTAGCTGAGATCGCCTTCGTCCTGGCTATCCTGGGCGTGCACGGAGGCAGGGAACAGCAAGGCGAACAGCAGGGCGTAGGTGGGCATGGCTTTCCTGGTCAACGATTGAAGATCGGTAGATAAGCAAATTGCATGCTAAGTAACCCCAATAAATTATTGTGATTTCTGACTTCCATAACCGGCGCTGTGCGGTGTTGCCCACAGCTAGCAGTGCTCGCACTGCGTCACTGCAGGCGCCTTGCACAGCATCCGGTTCTGTTCGTCATAAATTCACAATAATTTCCCGAGGATTACTCAGCGCCATTTCCGGGCAAGGCCGATACTGCTGTGCCATTGCGTGACAGCCGCTGTTGCAGCCTGGCGCAACGCGCCGCGCATATCGTCGCAGGGCTGCTGCAAAGCATCGGCTGTCGCAGCCTGGAGCGGGCGACCCTCAAGCGCCGGGGCATGCAGGGACCGCTATTTGAGGATCTTGCGCGCCGCCGCGACGATTTGCCGCGACAGCTGCTCCATGCGCGGCGACTGCACCTTCCACGTGTGCCAGTACAGGGCCACGTCGGCCGGTGTCTTGGGCGTGAGCATTTCCACCAGTTCGCCATCCGTATTCGCCTTCAGCAGCAATTCCGGCACCATGCCGTAGCCGAGGCCGTAGCGGATGGCGTTGAAGTGCGAGGTGGCGCCCGGCACGTAATGGCAGGGGTAGGCGCCTTCGGGCAGCCCCAGCGCCTCTTGCAGGAACGACGACTGCAGGGTGTCCTTGCGCGTGTAGGCGACGACGGGCGCCGTGCGCGCCGCCTTGCGCGTCAGGTCGTGCGGGAACCACTGCTGGCGGAACGCGGGCGTGGCCACCAGCCAGTAACGCATCACGCCCAGCGATTCGGCCGTGCAGCCGCGCATGGGCTTGGCTTCCGTGCTGATGCAGCCGATCGCCATGCCCGTTTCCAGCAAGGTGTACGTGTGGTCCTGGTCTTCCACCGTCAGGTCCAGCAGCACGCGTTCGCGTATCAGCACCTCGGACAGGGCCGGGAAGAACCAGGTGCCCATCGAATCGGCGTTCAGCGCCAGCACCAGTGTCAGCGGGGCGTCCTGCTGCACCGCCAGCTCCGCCTGCAGGTCCGCTTCCAGCAGCTTGGCGCGTTTCAGGTACTGCATCAGCCGCTGGCCCATGCGCGTGGCGCGCGCGGGACGGCTGCGCACGATCAGCGCATTGCCCAGCTGGCTTTCCAGCGCCCGCACCCTCTGCGAAATGGCCGGCGAGGTCAGGTGCAGCCGCAGCGCCGCCTGCTCGAAGCTGCCCGTTTCGACGACGGCGCGGAACGCTTCCGTGTGTTTTGGATTGAGATCCATGCTCGCTGCCTAACATAAGAAAAATTTATCAATACTAAATAATACTTACTTTTTATAAGGATGTGCGTGTTGCAGTGCACAATGCCTCTTTGATGGAGTGCCACGCGCCAGCGTGCGGCCTCCTGGCAGCAAGGGAATACCACCATGGAAGCACAAGCGAACGACAGCACCACCCGCAAGCCCCGGTCGAAGCTGGCGCGCAATCTGAAATTCGGCCTGGGATTGACCCTGGGCCTGGGCCTGGCCGGCGCGCTGGCGGGCGGCTGGTGGCTGCGCCAGGCGTGGCAGGATTTGCCGGCCGTCGAGTACCTGGCCCAGTACAAGCCCGCGCTGCCGCTGCGCATTTTCTCCAGCGAAGGCGAGCTGCTGGCCGAATACGGCGAAGAGCGCCGCGAATTCTTGCCTCTGAAAGACATCCCGCTGCGCATGCGCCAGGCCTTGCTGGCCATCGAGGATGCGCGTTTCTACGAGCATGGCGCCGTCGATTTCTATGGCTTGACGCGCGCCACGCTGGCCAACGTCGTTACGGGCCACCACGCGCAGGGCGCCAGCACCATCACCATGCAGGTGGCGCGCGACTTCTTCCTGTCGCGTGAAAAGACCGTGCAGCGCAAGCTGACGGAGATGCTGCTCGCCTACAAGCTGGAACAGCACTACGGCAAGGACAAGCTGCTGGAACTGTATATGAACCAGATTTACCTGGGCGAGCGCTCCTACGGCTTTTCCGCCGCCTCGAACATCTATTTCGACAAGCCGCTGGCCGACGTGAGCATCGCGGAAGCGGCCATGCTGGCCGGCTTGCCGAAGGCGCCATCGGCCTATAACCCTGTCGCCAATCCGCAGCGCGCCACCGTGCGCCAGCATTACATCCTGCAGCGCATGCGCGAACTCGGCTACATCACGCCCGCCGAATACGATGCGGCAGTGGCGGAAAAACTGGCCCTGAACAAGGACCGCAACAGCTCCGTGCACGCGGCCGCATATGCGGTCGAGGAAGCGCGCCAGCTGATCCTGCAAAGCTATCCCGAAGGCGCCTACAGCATGGGCCTGGACGTGACGACCACCATCCGCATGGCGCCGCAGCGGGCGGCTGACAAGTCGCTGCGCGATGGGCTCTTGAATGCACAGGCACGGCGCGGCTACCGTGGCCCGGAAGCGCGCCTGCCCGCTTCCGCCGACAGCGTGGCGCGCCAGCTGGCCGCCTATCCGGACAGCGGAGAATTGCGCGCCGCCCTGGTGCGCAAGGTGGAGACGTCGGCCAAGCGCCAGCTGACGGCGCAGCTGCGCAATGGCGACGAGATCGTGCTGACGGCCTCGGATGCGCGCCTGGGCGGCAAGCTGCAGTGGGACGGCAAGCGCGCCATCGTCGAGGGCAGCGTGATTCGCGTGGTGCACGACGCGGCCAGGAAGCGCTGGCTCGTGAGCCAGTTGCCCGAGATGGAAGGCGCGCTCATTTCCGTCGAGGCGCACAGCGGCGAAATCGTCGCGATGGCGGGCGGCTTCGATTTTTACCGCAACCACTATAACCACGCCATGCAAGCCTATCGCCAGCCCGGTTCCAGCTTCAAGCCCTTCGTGTATTCGGCGGCGCTGGAAAAGGGATATTTCCCTGGCACGGCCGTGGACGATACGCAGCGCCTGCTGCTGCCGCAGGAAACGGGCGCGCAGCCGTGGCGTCCGCGCAATTACGGCAACAACTATGAAGGCTTCATCAGCGTGCGGCGCGGCCTTGTGCGCTCGAAAAACCTGGTGGCCGTCAGCCTGATGCAGGCGGCCGGTCCCGGCTACGTGCAGCACTACGCCACGCGCTTCGGCTTCGAGGGCGCGCGCAATCCCGTGTCCCTGCCGCTGGCGCTGGGCGCGGGCGCCGTCACGCCGCTGCAATTGGCGCAGTCGTATGCCGTGTTCGCCAACGGCGGCGTGCAGATGCCGCCGAAATTGATCAAGGAAGTGCGCAGCCGCAGCGGAGAAGTGCTGTTCAGCGCCGCGGCGCCGCGCGCCAAGGGCGAGCCGGCACCCGGCACGCAAGTGATCTCCACGCGCAATGCCTACGTGATGGACAGCATGCTGCGCGACGTCGTCAAGAGCGGCACGGGACGCGGCGCGCTGGCGCTGGGGCGCGGCGACGCGGCCGGCAAGACGGGCACCTCGAACAACGCGTACGACGCCTGGTTCGCCGGCTATTCCTCGGGCCTCGTCTCCGTCGTCTGGCTCGGCTACGACCAGCCGAAAAGCCTGGGCAACGCCACCGGGGGGACGTTGGCGCTGCCCGTCTGGCGCGACTACATGCAGGTGGCCGTGCAGGGCCGCCGCGAGCAGGTATTGGCGGAGCCGCCCGGCCTGGCCCTGCTCGATGGCGATTACGTGTATGCCGAATACCTGGCCGGCGACTGCCTGCAGGATAGCCACGCATTCATCCACAGCAGTGTCAGTTGCAGTAGTGGCGGTCCTGGCAGTCTGGGCGCCGACACGCGCCTGGCCAACGGCGAAGAGCGCGGCACCAGCGGCACGGGCCATGAAGCGCGCACCCTGAGCGAAGCGCGCGAACGCGAACAAATTCTCAAATCATTTTCGGAAGAGTAAGAGCATGCTGCTATATACGATTTACCTGGTGGCGATCGTCGCCGAAGCGATGTCCGGCGCCATCATGGGCATGCGGCGCGGCATGGATTTGTTCGGCATCTGCATGATCGGCACCGTCACGGCGCTCGGTGGCGGCACCGTGCGCGACGTGCTGCTGGGGCATTATCCGCTGGGCTGGATCGCGCATCCCGAGTACCTGCTGTTTACCATCGGCGCGGCCATCGTGACGGCCTTTGTCGCGCGCTACCTGCACCATCTGCGCGCCATTTTCCTGCTGGTCGATGGACTGGGCCTGGTGGCGTTTTGCGTGATCGGCTGCGACATCGCCATGTCGGCCAAGATGCATCCGGCCATCGTCGTGCTGGCGGGGATGATCACGGGCGTTTTCGGCGGCCTGCTGCGCGATATCCTGTGCAACCAGATTCCCCTCGTGCTGCAGCGCGAAGTGTATGCCACCGTGGCCCTGTTTACGGGCGCCCTGTATGTCGGCCTGCTGCACTTCAAGGTCGACAGCTCCGTGGCGCAGCTGGCGTCGATCGGCGCCGGTTTCCTGTTCCGTTTCCTGGCCCTGCACTTCGAATGGCGCCTGCCCAATTTCAATGGCGACCGCATACGCGGTTTTGAGTAAGGCAGCAGTTGTGTGACTACTGCGTGACTATTTTCGCGCGCCTTTAACCCTTTTTTCTGCGCCGCTGCGTTTCATGTTGCACACCCCAGCCAACCGGAGAAGAAGCGATGTCCAGCGCCCTCAAGATCACATTGACACTGTCCCTGCTGCTGTCGGCCGGCTGCCACGCCGCCGGCACGGCGCCGCGCAAGACCCTGGCGCCGTTCGCCAGCGAGCAGGCCTTGAGCAGCTATTTGCAGCAGTTACAGGCGCGCCAGGCGGCGCTGCAAAGGGAGCAGCAGAAACTGCAGCGCGCTACGGCGCAGTCCATGTCGGCACCGGCCCCTCCCGCACCGATGGCGGCGAAAGCCGCGCCGGCAGCATCGGCAGAGGCGGCGGAATCCGTCACCAATGTGCAGACGGCGGGTGTGGACGAAGGCGGCATCGTCAAGCTGCATGGCAAGCACCTGGTGATGCTGCGGCGTGGCAAGCTGTTTACCGTGCAGGTGGGTGGCAATGCCTTGCAGCCAGTCGCCTCGCTCGACGCGTTCGCGCCGGGCAGCGACCCGTCGGGCAGCTGGTATGACGAGATGCTGATCGACGGCGACACGGTGGTGGTGATCGGCTACAGCTACAGCCGTGGCGGCACGGAGATCGGCCTGTTCGACGTCAACGCGGACGGCAAGCTGGCCTACCGCGCCACCTATCACTTGCGCTCCAACGATTATTATTCCTCGCGTAATTACGCGAGCCGCCTGGTCGGCAGCAAACTGGTGTTCTATTCGCCCCTGTCGCTGAACTTGCACCGAGGCGACCCGTTTGGCGGCTTCCCGGCGCTGCGCCGCTGGCGCCCCGACGCCGTGCCGTCCGACTTCAAGCGCATCGCCCCGGCCACGCGCATCTACCGCACCGATGAAGAACCCGAGCCGGGCTTTGGTCTGACCCTGCACACGGTCACCGTGTGCGACCTGGCGCAGCGCGACATGCGCTGCGCAGCGACTGCCGTGATGGGGCCGCAGGGCCGCGTGTTTTATGTGTCGGGCGAATCCGTTTTCGTGTGGACCACGCGGCGCGGCAGCGACTCGGGCGTGTTCCGCATTCCCCTCGATGGTTCGGCGCCCAGCGCCCTGAAGGTGGCCGGTGCGCCCGTCGACCAGTTCTCGTTTCTGGAAAGCAGCGACGGCTATCTGAATGTCCTGCTGCGCGCCGAAGGCCAGGGCGACGCCATGTGGGATGGCGCAAGAGGACGGGGGGACATGGCTTTGCTGCGCGTGCCATTGGCGTCGTTTTCCGATGGCCGCGACAGTGCTCCCGCCAGCAGCTACCAGGCGCTGCCCGGTGGCGGCGGCTACGGTCTGCAGAACCGCTATGTGGGTGCGTACCTGTTGTACGGCAATCCGGGAAACCCTGGACGCCGCCAGGCCGACCAGGCATGGCCACGCCAGCCGCTGTACGCCATGCGCTGGGCCGATGCGGGCAGCGTGCAAGCCTTGTCCCTGCCGCACGGCGTGGAGCGCATCGAAGCGCTGGGCGATGACGCCGTGGTGATCGGCGCGCAAGGCAAGGATCTGCACTTCAGCAGCATCCGCCTGGGTACGCAGGCGGCGCTTGCCGCGCGCTACATCCGCGCCGATGCGGCGCAGGGCGAGTCGCGCAGCCACGGCTTTTTCTACAAGCCGCAAGCGGGCGGCGAGGGCATGATCGGCTTGCCCATCCTGGGCGCGGACGAGCGGCCTGGCCTCAACAAGTCAGCCGCAGCCGTCCTCTACCTGCGCAACAGCGGCTTGCAGTTGACGGAACTGGGTGCGCTGGCGGCACGGCCGGGCCAAACGCCGGACGACGGTTGCCGCGCGTCCTGCGTGGACTGGTATGGCAATGCGCGCCCCCTGTTCCTGCAAGGCCGGGTTTTCGCTTTGCTCGGCTATGAATTGGTGGAAGGGACGCTCAAGGGTGGACAGATCCGCGAAGTGCGCCGCATCAGCTATGCACCCATTTCGCCCACCGTACGCTGAAGGCGTAGGGAAATTGTCGCTGCCGCGTAGTTCGGCTACACTGGTCCGCATGCCCGACACTTTATTGACCGCGACGGATGAAGACCTGATGCTGCGCTACGGCGCCGGCGACCTGCCGTCGTTTCGCGAATTGTACCGGCGCCATAGCCAGGGCCTGTACCGCTTCGTGGCCTGGCGCGCGCCGCGCCGCGCGTGGGTGGACGAGATCGTGCAGGATGCGTGGGCCAGCCTGCATGCTGCGCGCGCTGGCTACCAGCCGCAGGCGGCGTTCCGCACCTATCTGTACCAGATCGCGCGCAACCGCCTGATCGACCTCCTGCGCCAGCGGGAAGGACAGGACCACGGCGATGTGGTCGAACTGGCGGACGAGGGCGCATCGCCGCCGCAAACGCTGGAGCAGAAACAGCAGCGCGCGCTGCTGCATGCGGCCATCGCCGCGCTGCCGGTGGAGCAGAAGGAAGCGCTGATACTGCAGCAGTTCAGCGGCATGAGCATCCTCGAGATCGCCGTGGTGACGGGGGTGGAAGCGGAAACCGTCAAGAGCCGGCTGCGCTATGCCATGCAGAAATTGCGCGCGGGCTTGGACAGCGCCGCTGGCGCGGGAGGACCGGCATGAATACGCACGATCAAGATAAAGACGCACCGAATGACGAGCAATTGAAGGCGCTGCTGGCCAGCCTGCCGCAGCCCGCGCCTTCCAGCGCGCTCGATGCGGCCATCCTGGCGGACGCGGAAAAGGCCCTGCGCAAGCCGGCCGCCGCGAACGACAGCGCCGATGGCGCGCTGCGCACATTGCCAGCGAAAAAGGCGCCCGATTATATGCAGCGCTGGCGCATTCCACTGGGACTGGCCGCAGCCGTGCTGCTGACGGTCAACCTGATCGGTGTCGACTGGTTCGGTTCGAAGCCGGCGCAATTTCCCGTAGTCGGGGAACCGGTCACGCAGGAGGTAATGCCTGCGCCGCCAGCACCGCGCGCCATGGTGGTAGCCAAGCCAGCGCCGCCGCCAGCGATGGACACGCATCAGGCATCGGTGCAGCGCGCGCTGGCCATGCCCGCGCCCGTCGCGGCCCGCTCCGCGCCGATGCCGCCGCCCGCAAAGCTTGACGCTTCCGTGTGGCTGGTGAAGATTGACGCCCTCTTGAAGGCGGGCGAGGGTACCTTGGCGCAGGAGGAGTGGACGCTGTTCCGGCAGGCGTATCCCGACTACCCCGTGGCCGAGGAACTGCGGCAGCGGCTGGAGAAAAAGTAAAAAACGCTAGACGATCCCCTTCCGGCGCTCCCACACGGCGCTGCCGACGAAAATGGCTGCGCATGCCCACATTACGGCCGGCAGGGCGTTCACGCCCACCGATTGCATCAGGACGCCCGTCAGCAGGGGGCCGCCGCCGCTGGTCACGCCCCAGGTGGCGTTGACGATGGCGCTGGCGCTGGTCAGCGACAGTCCCGTGAAACGTTCGCCGCAGGCCACCAGCGCCAGCATGTAGATGCCGCCCGCCGCTGCGCCCAGCAACAGCAGCAAGGTCCACCACAGCCATGGCGTGCCGACGGCAAACGGCAGCAGCGGCAGCAGCAGGCAGACGGCCACGCCGCAGGCAGCGTGGACTTTGGCGCGGCCGAAGCGGTCGGCCATCCATCCCAGCGCGAATTGCAGGCCCGTGTCGCCCACCAGCACCACGGTGGCCGACAGCAGGGCCAGGTCCGTGCTGATGCCGTGCTCCATCGCGTACAGCGGCAGCAAGCTCAATGCCAGGGTATCGAACAGGGCGAAGAAGGCGGCACCGAGCACGATCATCGGCATGCGCGGCAGGATCAGGGGCCACTTCACGCCGTGTTCTTCCGGTTCCTTTTCCGGGCCGCTGTTCGAGATCAGCATCAGGCCCGGCACGGCCAGCAAGAACAGCAGGCCGCAGGCGGCGAAGCTCCAGCTGATCTTGTCGTTGAACAGCGCCACGAGGGCGGGGCCGATCAGCTGGAAAAAGGTAAAGCTGGTGGTGTACATGGCCACCACGCGTCCGCGCGAATTGTCGGGCGCCAGGCGGTTGACCCACGCCTCGCCGATGGTAAACAGCACGCCCATGGCGCCGCCGAACAGGAAACGCAGCACGCTCCACGCCAGCAGGTGGTCGGTGAACTGCATGGCGATCGTCGCCAGCGAGGCCACCCACACGGCGCCCAGCATGGTGGCGCGCGCGCCGAAGCGTCCCACCCAGCGCGAGACGAATGGCGAGGCGGCCAGGATGCCGAGCGCGCTGACGGCCGTGATCATGCCGATGATGTCCGTGCCCACGCCACGCTGGTGCAGGGTCAGGGCGGTGAGCGGCATGGTGGCGCCCAGGCCCAGGCCGACCACGCCGATGCTGACCACGAGGGCGAAGAAGTCGCGCCATGGCATCTGCTTCATGGCTGCCCCCGCAGGGTGGAAAAGGTGTTCGGGATGGCTGGAAAACGGTGTGGATGCATGGGAAAGTAAGGGACTTTGCCTGCGGCGCTGGTATTTGGCGCCGGACGGGCATATGATGATTTTATCAAGAGCAATATTGCGAAGCCGTAGTGTAGGCGATGTGTCCCACCGCTGGCCATTCCCATCCGTGTGGCCCCTGCCTGCGGCTCTGCTGTACAGTGAAGCGAGCGGCAGCGCTGTCATGGCGCTGTCATTGGATCGTCACGCCAGCGAGGTAGCTCCATGCGCCGTCCCATCGTTCTCGTTCCCGCCTGCCAGCGCCAGCTTGGCAGTCACGTCTGGCACATGGCACAGGACAAATACCTGCACGCCGTGCTGCGCGGCGCCGGCTGCATGCCGCTGCTGCTGCCCGCTCTGGGCGCTGATGCCGACCTGGAAGCGGCGCTGCGGATCGCCGACGGCGTCATGCTGACCGGCTCGGCCTCGAACGTTGATGCGCGTCTGTATGGCGAAGACATCCTCCATCCCGACCTGCCGCAAGACCCCGCGCGCGACGCCACCACCTTGCCCCTGATCCGCGCCACGCTGGCGCGCCAGCTGCCCTTGCTCGCCATCTGCCGCGGTTTTCAGGAAGTCAATGTGGCCCTGGGTGGCAGCCTGCACCAGGCCGTGCATGCGGTGGCGGGCATGCTGGACCATCGTGAGAGCGTGCTCGATCCCCTGGCGCGCCAGTACGCGCCTGCGCACCGCATCAAGCTGATGCCGGACGGGCTGCTGTCACGCCTGCTGGGCGGCGAGAGCGAAATGATGGTCAATTCCCTGCATGGCCAGGGCATCGCCCGGCTGGCCGACGGCTTGCTGGTGGAAGCGCTGGCCGACGACGGCCTGGTGGAAGCCTATACGGTGGCCAGCGCCACCGGTTTTGCGCTGGCCGTGCAGTGGCACCCGGAATGGCAGGTGGAAGACAACCCGCAGTCCATGCGGCTGTTCGATGCCTTCGGCCAGGCATGCCGCGATTACCAGGAACAGCGGCACAGAAAGACAGAATGACAGGCGCACCGCCCGCAGTACGCGGTGTTTGATCAAGACCAGCGAGAGGGAAACATGGCAATACGCGAAAATTTCACTTATACGGATATGGATTTGTGGCTCAATGAAAAGCGCGTCACGGAAATCGAATGCCTGGTCCCCGACTTGACGGGTGTGGCGCGGGGGAAGATCCTGCCGCGCGGGAAATTTACTCAGGAGCGCGGCATGCGCATCCCGGAAGCGGTGCTGGGCATGACGGTGACGGGCAATTACCCGGTCGACGATGGCGGCTACGACCGCGCCATTTCCAGCACCGACCGCGACATGATCTTGAAGGCCGATCCCACCACCATCACCATGGTGCCGTGGGCTACGGACCCCACCGCGCAAGTCATCCACGACTGCTATTTTGCCGACGGCATGCTGGTCGATTTCGCTCCCCGCTCCGTGTTGCGGCGCGTGCTGAAACTGTATGCGGACAAGGGCTGGAAACCCGTGGTGGCGCCGGAGCTGGAGTTCTACCTGACGGCGAAAAACACGGACCCGGACTTGCCCTTGAAGCCGCCCATCGGCCGCAGCGGGCGGGCCGAGACGAGCCGCCAGGTGTACAGCATCGACGCCGTCAACGAGTTCGATCCCCTGTTCGAGGATATCTACGATTACTGCGAACTGATGAACCTTGACGTCGATACCCTGATCCACGAGATCGGCGCAGGGCAGATGGAAATCAACTTCCTGCATGGCGACCCATTGGGCCTGGCCGACAAGGTGTTTTTCTTCAAGCGCACCCTGCGCGAAGCGGCCCTGAAACACGATATGTACGCCACCTTCATGGCCAAGCCGATGGCCGGCGAGCCGGGGTCCGCCATGCATGTGCACCAGAGCGTCGTCGACGCGAAGACGGGCCTGAACATCTTCAGCAACGAGGACGGTTCGGCCGCGCCCATCTTCAAGCATTACATCGCGGGATTGCAGCGCTACATGCCATCGGCCATGGCCATCGTCGCGCCCTACGTGAATTCCTACCGCCGCATCGTGCGCCACACGGCCGCGCCCATCAACATCCAGTGGGGCCTGGACAACCGCACGGTGGGCTTCCGCGTGCCCGAGTCGGGCGTGCAGGACCGGCGCGTGGAAAACCGCATCATCGGCGCCGACGCGAATCCCTACCTGGCCCTGGCCGTCACGCTGGCTTGCGGCTATCTCGGCATGACGGAGCAGCTGGAAGCGACGCCGATGATGGTGGGCAGCGCCTATGACATGAAGTTCGAACTGCCGCAAGGCTTGCCCGAAGCCCTGCAACTGCTGCGCGCGGAAGACAAGCTGCGCACGGTGCTGGGCGAACGCTTCATCGACGTGTATGCGGCCATCAAGGACCTGGAGCACCAGGAATTCATGACGGTGATCAGTCCGTGGGAGCGCGAACATCTTCTGCTCCACGTTTAAGAAAGGATCGCAATGAGCACAACCAACAATCCGCTGGCGCCGAGCGCCGCTTTTGTCGCCTCCGTGGCGCAGAAAAACGCCGTGCCGCAGGTATATGACACGGCCGCCATCCAGCAAATGGACTCGGCCCACTACCTGCATCCATTCACCGATTTCCAGGACCTGGCATCGAAGGGCGCCAGGGTGATCGTGCGCGGCGACGGCGTCTACCTGTGGGATAGCCAGGGCAAGAAGATCGTCGACGGCATGTCGGGCCTGTGGTGCGTCAACGTGGGCTACGGCCGCACGTCGATCTCGCAAGCCGTGTACAAGCAGATGGAGACGCTGCCGTTCTATAACAGCTTCTTTGGCACGACCAACGTGCCGGCCGCGCAGCTGGCGGCCAAGCTGGCGCAAATCTCGCCGCCGCAGTTCCAGCATGTGTTTTTCACCAGTTCCGGCTCAGAGGGTAATGACACGAACCTGCGCATGGTGCGCCGCTACTGGGACATCCTCGGCTACAAGGAGAGACACACCATCATCAGCCGCCACAATGCCTATCACGGCAGCACGGTGGCGGGAGCGTCGCTGGGCGGCATGGGCGGCATGCACGCGCAGGGCGGCTTGCCGATACCCGGCATCGCGCATATCGGCCAGCCCAGTTACCTGGAGGCTGGCCACGGCTTGAGCCCTGAGGAATTCGGTGTAAAGGCGGCTGGCTGGCTGGAAGACAAAATCCTGGAAATCGGCGCCGACAAGGTGGCCGCCTTCATCGGCGAACCGGTGCAGGGCGCCGGCGGCGTCATCATCCCTCCATCAACGTATTGGCCCGAGATCCAGCGCATCTGCGACAAGTACGGCATTTTGCTGATCGCCGATGAAGTCATCTGCGGCTTCGGCCGCCTGGGGCGCTGGTTCGGCTCTGAACTGTTCGGCATCAAGCCCGACCTGATCACGTTTGCCAAGGGCGTCACCTCGGGCTATGTGCCGCTGGGCGGCGTGCTGGTGGGCGACAGGGTGGCCAAGGTGCTGATCGAGCAGGGCGGCGAATTCACGCATGGTTTCACGTATTCCGGCCACCCCGTCGCCTGTGCGGCGGCGCTGGAAAACATCCGCATCATCGAGGAAGAGCTGCTGGTGGCGAAGGTGGCCGAGGATACGGGACCGTACCTGAAGCAGTGCTTCGCCAGCCTGGGCGAGCATCCGCTGGTCGGCTATGCGGACAGCTGCGGCCTGGTGGCGGGCCTGAACCTGGTGCGCAAGAAGGGTGCCACCGTGCACGAGAACGAGCTGTTCGACGAAGCCCAGGGCGTGGGCATGATCTGCCGCGGCCACATGTTCGACAACGGCGTCATCATGCGCGCCGTGGGTGAACGCATGATCGTCGCCCCTCCACTGGTCATGACGCGCGCGCAGATCGATGAAATGGTGGCGTTGATACGGCTGTGTTTGGACAAGACCCATGCTGAGGTGAAGGCGAAGGGCTGGGTGTAGGTTTTTGCCCCATTTTGCCGCCATCTGCGCAATTTTTGGACCGCAATGGCGGCAGTTCCGCTAAACTTCCATCTTGGCCGCTCCTTCAGCGGCCAGTTTTTCATTTTGACACCCTCTTACCCAGAAGCTACCCACAATGACGATAGCAACACCAGCCGCGTCGGCCAGCGACGCCCCAGCGCCTTTCTTGCTGATTGATCAACTGGTCAAGGAGTTCGATGGCGTGCGCGCCGTCAATGATATTTCCGTGACGATCAACAAGGGCGAGATCTTCGCCTTGCTCGGCAGTTCAGGTTGCGGCAAGTCGACCCTGCTGCGCATGCTGGCCGGCTTCGAGACGCCGACGTCGGGGCGCATCGCGCTGGCGGGCAACAGCATCGTCGATGTGCCGCCGCACCAGCGCCCCATCAACATGATGTTCCAGTCGTACGCGCTGTTCCCGCACCTGTCCGTGTGGGACAACATCGCCTTCGGCCTGCGCCGCGACGGCTTGCCGAAAGCGGAAGTGGCGGCGAGGGTCGAGCAGATGCTGGCGCTGGTGCAGCTGGGTCAATACGCGAAGCGCAAGCCGCACCAGCTGTCGGGCGGGCAGCAGCAGCGCGTGGCGCTGGCGCGCAGCCTGGCAAAGCGGCCGCAGTTGCTGCTGCTTGACGAGCCGCTGGGCGCGCTCGACAAGAAACTGCGCGAACGCACGCAGATGGAACTGGTGAACATCATCGAACAGGTGGGCGTGACCTGCGTGATGGTCACGCACGACCAGGACGAGGCCATGAGCATGGCCACGCGCATCGCCGTCATGAGCGAAGGGCGCATCCTGCAGGTGGGCGCGCCCGGCGAAATCTACGAGACGCCGAATTGCCGCTTCGTCGCCGACTTCATCGGCAGCGTCAACCTGTTCGACGGCAGCATCACGGAAGATGAACCCGATCACGTGGTGATCGCCACGCCCGATGGCGAGCATTATGTCTCGCATGGCATCACGGGCAACCTGGGCATGGATGTCTCGGTGGCCGTGCGCCCCGAAAAAATCGGCATCCAGATCGCGCCACCCGCTTTGGAAGAGCGGGCGTCGCCGGCGGAACACGGCTACAACTGCGCCCAGGGCGTGATCGCCGCCATGGCATATTTTGGCAATGAAACCAGCTACCACGTGCGCCTCGACAGCGGCACGGTGGTGAAAGTCTCGCGCACCAACGCGGCCCGCCACGACGCCGCGCGCCTCGAGCGCGAACAGCGCGTGTGGGTGTGGTGGGATGGCGCCGACATCGTCGTGCTGACCAGCTGAGGCCATCATGACGTCCATTTTGCAATCGCTGCGCAAGCTGGTGCCCCTGCGCTGGGTAACGGGGAAAAATGCGGGCCGCACCGCCGTCATCGCCGTGCCGTCGCTGTTCCTGGCGGCCGCCTTTCTGGTGCCCTTCCTGATCGTTCTGCGCATCAGCCTGTCCGACATGGACACGGCGGGCAGTCCCTTCGGCGGCTTGCTGTCGTATGTCGACGGCATCGTCGTGCTGAAGGTCAAAATCGCCAACTACCTGTTCATCGCCGCCGACGAACTGTATCTGCTCACCTACCTCAGTTCCATCAAGTACGCGGCCATCACCACGGCCATCTGCCTGTGCATCGGCTACCCGTTCGCCTACTTCATGGCGCGCGCCAGACCCTCGATCCGGCCCGTGCTGATGATGCTGGTGATGCTGCCGTTCTGGACCTCCTTCCTGCTGCGCGTGTATGCGTGGAAGGGTATCCTGGCCAACCACGGCTTGCTCAACGATCTGCTGATCGCGCTGGGCATCGTGCAGGAACCGCTGCACATGATGAATACCTCATTCTCGCTGGTGGTCGGCATGGTGTACGCCTACCTGCCCTTCATGATCCTGCCCCTGTATGCGAATCTGGTCAAAATGGACATGCGCTACCTGGAGGCGGCGGCCGACCTGGGTGCCACGCCTTTGCAGGCGTTCTGGCGCATCACCGTGCCGCTGTCGAAGTCGGGCATCATCGCCGGCGCCATGCTGGTGTTTATTCCGTCCGTGGGCGAATACGTGATTCCCGAGCTGCTGGGCGGCCCGGAAACCCTGATGATCGGGCGCGTGCTGTGGGATGAATACTTCACGAACAACGACTGGGCCATGGCTTCGTCGGTGACGGTGCTGGTGGTCTTGCTGATCCTCGTGCCGATGGCGATTTTTAACAAATACAAGACGGACCAGGACGCGGAGGAGCGCACATGAACGGACGTACCCTTTTACAGCGCTGGTTCGGCCGCGGCTGGCTCTCGCTCGGCTATCTGTTCCTGTACCTGCCCATCATCGTGCTGATCGTCTTTTCGTTCAACAGCTCGCGCCAGGACATGGTATGGAGCGGCTTTTCGCTGCGCTGGTACAGCGAGTTGATGAGCGATACGGAAATCATCTCGGGCTTCGGCTTGTCCCTGAAGATCGCCTTCATGTCGGCCACTTCGTCCGTCATCCTCGGCACGTTTGCCGCCTTCGCCTTGAGCAGCTACCAGCGCTTCCGTGGCCGCACGGTGTTTTCCGCCATGGTCAGCGCGCCGTTGGTGATGCCGGAAGTGATCATCGGCCTGTCCTTGCTGCTGATGCTGGTGTCCATGCAAAAGGTCTTTGGTTTTCCCGAGCGGGGCGTGCTGACAATCTGGCTCGGTCATACCCTGCTGGGCATGGCGTATGCGGCCGTGGTGGTGCAGTCGCGCCTGCAGGAGATGAGTAAATCCCTGGCCGAAGCGGCCATGGACCTGGGCTGCCGCGCGCACCAGGTGTTCCTCCTCGTGACCCTGCCGAACATCACGCAGGCGCTGGCGTCCGCCTGGCTGCTGACATTTACCCTGTCGCTCGATGACGTGGTGCTGTCGGCCTTTTTGTCCGGCCCCGGTTCGACGACGATGCCGCTGGTGATTTTCTCGCGCGCGCGCCTGGGGCTCGACCCCCGCGTGAATGCCATCGCCGCGCTGACCATTCTCGTGGTGACGCTCGCCGTGATCGCGTATGCGGTGATGCTGGCGCGCGCCGACCGCAGACGGCGCAAGCAACTGTCTGCGGCCTATTTGGCGGATCAGGAGTAAGCTGCTCTTAAACTGACACAGGAGACGACCATGACGGAAAACACCAGCTGGCACGCACGTGCCGCAGAGATCAAGATCGATGGGCGCGCCTTCATCAACGGTGAACGCACCTGGGCCAGGTCCGGCCAGACTTTCGACAATCTGTCGCCCATCGACGGGCGCCTGCTGGGGCAAGTGGCCCGCTGCGATGGCGCCGACGTGGAGGCAGCCGTGCAGGCCGCGCGCGCCGCCTTTGACGAGCGCCGCTGGGCAGGCAAGTCGCCCGCGCAGCGCAAGCGCGTGCTGATCAAGTTCGCCGACCTGGTGCAGAAATACGGTTCCGAGCTGGCCTTGCTGGAAACCCTGGACATGGGCAAACCGATCAAATACAGCCAGAGCGTGGACGTGGGCGCCACGGCCAACTGCCTGCGCTGGTATGGCGAGGCGATCGACAAGGTCTACGATGAAATCGCACCGACCCCCGCCAACAGCCTGGCCCTGATCACGCGCGAACCGGTGGGCGTGGTCGCCGCCATCGTGCCGTGGAATTACCCGATGATCATGGCCGCCTGGAAGATCGCGCCGGCCCTCGCGGCCGGCAACAGCGTGATCTTGAAACCGTCCGAAAAATCGCCGCTGACGGCCCTGCGCCTGGCCGACATCGCGCTCGAAGCGGGCGTGCCGGCCGGCGTCTTCAATGTGCTGCCCGGTTACGGCAACGAGGCGGGCGCCGCGCTGGCGCTGCACATGGACGTCGATTGCATCGGCTTTACGGGTTCCACGCGCACGGGCAAATTGATCGTGCAGATGGCGGGCCAGTCGAACTTGAAACGGGCGTGGACGGAACTGGGCGGCAAGTCCGCCAACATCGTCTGCGCCGATTGCCCGGACCTGGACAAGGCCGTGGCGGCCGCCGTCGGTTCCATCTTCTTCAACCAGGGCGAAAGCTGCAACGCGCCCTCGCGCCTGTTCGTGGAAGAATCGATCAAGGAAGAATTTTTAGCCAAGGCGCTGGCCATGCTGCCCCGCTTCCAGCCGGGCGACCCGCTCGACGAAGCCACCGTCATGGGCGCCATCGTCGACGCCACGCAGATGAACACCGTCATGGGCTATATCGCGGCCGGCAAGAGCGAAGGCGCGCAGCTGCTCGGTGGCGGCGAAGCCGTGCGTCTTGATACGGGCGGCTATTACGTGCAGCCGACCATCTTCGGCGTGGACGCCGGCATGACGATCGCGCGCGAAGAGATCTTCGGCCCTGTGCTGTCCGTGCTGGGCTTTACGGATCTCGCCGAGGCCATCCAACAGGCCAACGCCACGCCGTACGGCTTGCAGGCGGCCGTGTGGACGTCGGACATCACCAAGGCGATCCAGACGGCGCGCGCCCTGCGCGCGGGCACCGTGCACGTCAACCAGTACGACGGCGACGACATCACCGTGCCGTTCGGCGGCTACAAGCAGTCGGGCAACGGGCGCGACAAGTCATTGCACGCGCTGGACAAGTACACGGAGCTGAAGACGACGTGGATACAGGTGGGGTGAATTACAGATAACCCCAAACGAAGGGCTGGGGTCAGACCCTGAGGGTCTGACCCCGGAAGTTGCAGTGGGGTTCAGCGAATAACTGTGAACTCCAATCAAACCATCAGAAGCAGTGTTCCAGCGCCGGGAAGCTGCCATCCTTGACGGCTTTGACATAGCCGGTGACGGCGTCGTCGATGCTGGACGCGCCTTCCATGAAGTTGCGCACGAAGCGCGCCTTGCGGCCTGGGAAGACGCCGAGCATGTCGTGCATGACGAGCACCTGGCCCGAACAGTCGGGGCCGGCGCCGATGCCGATGGTGGGGATCGTCAGCATGTCGGTCACTTCCTTGCCCAGCTGCGTCGGCATCGCTTCCATCAGAACGATGGCGGCGCCCGCGTTTTGCAGCGCCAGCGCGTCGCTCTTCAGCTGCGCCGCGCTTTCCGTGCTCTTGCCCTGCACCTTGTAGCCGCCCAGCTGGTGCACCGATTGCGGCGTCAGGCCGATGTGGGCGCAGATGGGGATGCCGCGCTCGGTGAGGAAACGGACGGTCTCGGCCAGCCAGGCGCCGCCTTCGATCTTGACCATGTGCGCGCCCGCCTGCATCAGGATGACGGCGTTGGCATAGGCTGTTTCAGGCGTGCCGTACGCGCCGAACGGCAGGTCGGACATGATCATGGCCGACTTGCTGCCGCGCGCCACGGACGCCGTGTGGTAGGCCAGTTCGGCCACCGTGACGGGCAGGGTGGAGTTGTGGCCATTGCAGACCATGCCGAGCGAATCGCCGATCAGCAGGATTTCCACGCCGCAGCGGTCCATCAGGGACGCGAAACTGGCGTCATAGCAGGTCAGCATGGTGATCTTTTCGCCGGCGGCGCGCAGCGTGGCCAGGGTGTGGATGGTCACGGCCTTGTTGGCGACAGGCTTGGATGGCGCCGGCGCCGGCGCGGCGGCCTTGTCTTTTGCGGCCAGATCTGTTCCTTGCAAATAAGCGGACATAGGTATTCTCTAGAGTGAAAGGGGGTGATGCGATTGCGACGCCGCTAGTGTAGTACTTTATGCGGCGTGCTGCAGGAGCGGCATTGTAGAGGATGGGCGTGAAACGGGTCAGAGCTGGCTGATGGCCTGCCCGGCGACGCTTGCCAGGAAGGCTTGCGCCGGCCCCAGGCCAGGCACGACGATGGCGGGCGCCAGGGCCAAGAGGGGCACCAGCACGAAGGCGCGCTCGGTGATGCGCGGATGGGGCACGGTCAGGGTGGCGCTGGCGATCCGTGCATCGCCGTACAGCAGCAAGTCCAGGTCCAGCGTGCGCGGGGCGTTGCGGTAAGGCCGCTCGCGCCCGTGCGCCGCCTCGATGGCGTGCAGCGCCAGCAGCAGTTCTTCTGCCGGCAGGCTGGTCGTGATGCGCGCCACGGCGTTGATGTAGTCGTCACCGCTCGAATCGATGGGCGCCGTGCGGTAGCTGGCCGAAGCGTCCAGCAAGGTGGCGCCAGGCAGGCGCGCCAGGCGCGCGATCGCGTCCTGCACGTTGGCGCGCGCGTCGCCCAGGTTGGCGCCGATGCCGATGTAGGCGGTGACCAGCGCAAGTGCGTCCATCATACGTCGCTGCCGCCGCCGGTGGCCGAGCCGCCCGTGCCCGTCTTGCTGCGCGTGCTGCGGCGCGGCGGGCGTTTCTTCTTGACGGCGCCCGGCGCGGCATTGGCGCTGACGAGCAGCGCTTCGCGCGTTTCTTCGTCGCCTTCATAGAACGCCGTCCACCATTCGCCGATGTCCATGTCGATCTCGCCCGAGGCGCAGCGCAGCAGCAGGAAGTCGTAGCCGGCGCGGAAGCGCAGGTGCTCGAGCAATTTGTACGGCGCCTTGCCGACGCGGCGCTCGAAGCGCGGCTGCATCGACCAGATGTCGCGCATGTCCGAGCCGATCTTGCGCTGCAAGGCCAGTTTTTCCGTTTGCGAGTCCAGCACGTCGTCGGCCGCCAGGTGCAGCGCGGGGATGGTCGACTCGCCGGCGGCGCGGTAGGCCGTCCATTTTTCCAGCACCTGGTGCCACAGCAGCGAGGCGAACAAAAAGCCTGGCGAGACGGTCTTGCCGGCGGCGATGCGCTGATCCGTGGCGTCCAGCGCCAGGGTGACGAATTTCGCCCCCAGCGGCTGCTCCAGCACCACGTCGAGCAGCGGCAGCAGGCCGTGATGCAAGCCTTCCTTGCGCAGCTGCTGCAGGCAGGCCAGCGCGTGACCGCTCATCAGCAGTTTCAGCATTTCGTCGAACACGCGCGGCGCGGGCACATTGTTGATCAGCGGCGCCATGATGGGGATAGGCGCTGCCGTGTGCGGCTCGATGGTGAATTTCAGCTTGGCGGCGAAGCGCACCACGCGCAGCATGCGCACGGGGTCTTCGCGGTAGCGCTCTTCGGGCTTGCCGATCATGCGCAGGGTCTTGGCGCGGATGTCTTCCACGCCGCCGTGGTAATCGAGCACTTCCTGCGTGGCCGGGTTGTAGTACATGGCGTTGATGGTGAAGTCACGGCGCAGCGCATCTTCGTGTTGCAAGCCGAAGGTGTTGTCGCGCAGGACGCGGCCATGTTCATCCTTGGGCGCGGAGTCGGCGCCGGCGCCGCGGAAGGTCGTCACTTCCAGCAAATCCTGGCCGAACATCACGTGCACGATCTGGAAGCGCTTGCCGATGATGAAGGCGCGGCGGAACAATCTCTTGACCTGTTCCGGCGTGGCGTTGGTGGCGATGTCGAAGTCTTTCGGTTTGACGCCCAGCAGCAGGTCGCGCACGGCGCCGCCGACGACAAAGGCCTCGAAGCCCGCTTCCTGCAGGCTGCTGGTGACGCGGATGGCATTCGACGACACCAGTTTGGGGTCGATTCCGTGTTGCGCAGGACCGAGCACGATGGGTGCCGTGGTGTCGCGCGCTGCCTCTTTTTTAACGCCGAGGATCTTGCGGATGAATTTTTTAATCATTGAATAAGTGGAGTGATGGCCAGCCGTGGAGGGATGCATGTGCGCTCAAAGCAGCATTGGGATTGGTCGCCACAGGGTGGGTAACGACCGACATCAGCGGAATGTCGTTGTGCGAATCGCTGTAAAAGTAGCTGCGCTCGAACTGGCCCAGTTCCTTGCCCAGCTTTTCCAGCCAGGCGTGGGTGTGGGTCAGCTTGCCCGCACCCAGGGTCGGCGTGCCTACCAGCTTGCCTGTGACATTGCCTTCGTCGTCATACTCGGGCATGGCGGCCAGCAGATGCTCGACGCCCAGCGCATCGGCGATGGGCTTGGTGATGAAATGGTTGGTGGCCGTGACGATGGCCAGCAAATCGCCCGCATCCTGGTGCTGCTTGAGCAAGGCCACGACTTCGGGGCGGATGGCCGGCATGACCACTTCGGCCATGAATTGCCGGTGCAGCGCTTCCAGGCGTTCGCGCGGAAATTGCGCCAGGGTGCCGAGGGAAAATTCCAGGTATTCCACCGGATCGAGCGTGCCGGCCTGGTATTGCGCGAAAAATTCGTCGTTGCGGCGGGTGAATTCGGCGGCGTCCACGGCACCGATGCGTACCAGGAATTCGCCCCACTCGTGATCCGAGTCGATGGGCAGCAGGGTGTGGTCGAGGTCAAACAGGGCCAGATTCATCATTCTTTCGCTTCCGCCTGCAGCAACTCGCGCAACAATGGCAAGGTGATCGGGCGTTGGGTTTCAAGGGAGTAGAGGTCGAGAGAGTCCAGCATCGTCGACAGCGAACGCATGTCGCGCCGGAAATGGGACAGCAGATAGGGTAACACGCCCGGCGACAAGGTCAAGCCGCGGGTGGTGGCCGCCTGGGTCAGGGCGGCGATTTTTTCATCGTCGGTCAAGCCGTGGATCTGATAGATCAGGCCCCAGCCCATGCGCGTGCGCAAGTCTTCGCGCACGGGCAGCACGGCGGGCGGCACGGCGCCGCTGCACACCATATAGGCCTTGTTGGCGCGGATTTCATTGAACAGGGCAAAGGCATCGATCTGCGCCAGCGGCGACAGCTTTTCGCAGTCGTCGAGCAGGTACAGGTCGACGTCAGGCGAATACACGAATTCGGACTCGATCGAGAACGGCGAAATGTAGCGCGCGCGCTCGGTGCTGGCCAGGGCCTTGAGCAGGTGGCTCTTGCCGGCGGCCAGTTCGCCCCACAGGTAGGCAAAATGTTCGCGCGAAGTGCGCGCGGCGAACTGGCGCATCAGCTGCGCCACTTCGGCATTCTGTCCCACCTCGAAGGTATCGAGGCTGTGCGCCTGGTCTGTGCCTAAATCGAGCACCAGTTGTTTCATGGCGTACGCCTTGTCCTGTTTTTCATTACTGCGTATGCGTCGTCGTCGCTGTTGTTAGTTTCATATTGTAATCATATCGGGTGCCTGACAGAAGCGTAGCGAGCGGCAGCAATTTGTGGCCGAGAAGCGCAACCGTACTGTAGTACGGTGAGCATCGCCGGCCGCAAAGTGCGACGCGCAGTCGCTTATGTCAGTCACCTTGTTACGCATTATAGAAGGTGCTGGACAGGTAGTGGCGTCTTAGATGCTTAAAAGCGACCATCAGGACGGCAGAAGCGGGTAAAGCGAGCAAAACGCCGACGAAACCGAATAGTTGTCCGAAGGCCAACAAGGCGAAGATCACGGCCAGCGGGTTCAGGCCGATGCGCTCGCCCACCAGGCGCGGCGTAAGGAAAAAGCCTTCGATGACCTGGCCGCAGCCGTAGATGACGGCCACGGCGATGACGCCGCTCCAGTCGGCAAACTGCAGCAGGGCGGCGATCAGCGCCAGCATCAGCCCGAGGCCGAAGCCCAGGTAGGGGATGAACACCAGCAAGCCCGTGATGATGCCCACAGGCAATGCCACTTCAAAACCGGCGATGGCCAGCGCCACCGAGTAATACGTGGCCAGCACCAGCATGACGAGGAGTTGGCCGCGCAGGTATTGCGCCAGCAGGGTGTCGACTTCCTGGGCCATGCCCACCGTGCGGCCGACCCAGCGGCGCGGCACGGCGCCGGCGATGCGCGCCAGCATCGGATGCCAGTCCAGCAACAGGTAGAACAGCACCACGGGAATGAGCACGACGGTGGCCAGCCAGCCCAGCACGGCCGTGCCGCCGATGCGCGCCGAGGCCAGCACGGTGCTCCAGATTTCATCGCCGCTGGTGGCCATCTGCTGGCTCAGCATGCGCTTGATGCCCGTGCCGTCGAGGCGCACGCGGATGCCCAGGTCGCGCAGTTTTGGCGCCAGGAAGTCGTTCGCCTTGTTCAGGAATTGCGGAATTTGCGCCTGCAGCAAGGGAATTTCCTTTTGCAACACGGGCACGACGATCAATACCAGCGCCGTAATGGCGAGGAAAAACAACACTACGACGATCAGCACGGCCAGTGGACGGGGCACGTAAAAGCGCTTGTAATGGAGGCGCTGCAGGCGGTCGACGCCGGGATTGAGCACGTAGGCGAGGATGGCGGCGGCCAGGAAGGGCGTCAGGATGGGGCCGAGACTGACGAGCAGCAGCAAAAATGCCAGCCAGACCGCGATCCAAAATGCTGTTTGCTTCTGTTCGGCGGTGATGGCGAATGGCATGGAGTTTGTGCTGTTGCGTTAAAAAAAGGCAGTTAATTACGAAATGGCGGGGCAGTTTGATAAAATAGCGACTTGATCGACCGAATTCACCCGCTGGCGTCCTGCCGCACGATGTTGAAAAACATGCTTGCGCGCGCGTGCCGGCGGGTATCCGCCTTCTATTTTACCGCCTCCGCTGCCACCACACCATGAACCAGACTTCTAATGTTTCCCTTTCCTACCGTGACGCTGGCGTCGATATCGACGCAGGCGACGCTTTAGTCGAAGCAATCAAGCCGTTTGCCAAGCGCACCCTGCGCGAAGGCGTGATGGGCGGCCTGGGCGGTTTTGGCGCCATGTTTGAAATCAGCAAGAAATACAAGGAACCAGTGCTGGTCTCGGGCACCGACGGCGTGGGCACCAAATTGCGCCTGGCGTTCGAACTGAACCGCCACGACACGGTTGGCATCGACCTGGTCGCCATGAGCGTCAACGACATCCTGGTGCAAGGCGCCGAACCGCTGTTCTTCCTCGACTACTTCGCATGTGGCAAGCTCGACGTAGCCATCGCCACCGACGTCATCAAGGGCATCGCCCAGGGTTGCGAACAGGCTGGCTGCGCGCTGATCGGCGGCGAAACGGCGGAAATGCCGAGCATGTACCCGGCCGGCGAATACGACCTGGCAGGTTTTGCCGTCGGCGCCGTGGAAAAATCGAAAATCATCGATGGCACCAAGATCGCCCCGGGCGACGTGGTGCTGGGCCTGGCCTCGTCGGGCGTGCACTCGAACGGTTACTCGCTGGTGCGCAAGATCATCGAAGTGGCGAAACCGGACCTGGAAGGCGACTTCCATGGCCGTAAACTCGCCGACGTGCTGATGCAGCCGACGCGCATCTACGTCAAGCCATTGCTGGCGCTGATGGATGCCATGGAAGTCAAAGGCATGGTGCACATCACCGGTGGCGGCCTGGTGGAAAACATTCCGCGCGTGCTGCAGCCTGGCCTGGTGGCCGAGCTGGACTCGAAGGCCTGGACCATGCCGCCGCTGTTCACGTGGCTGCAACAGCATGGCGGCGTGGCTGACGCCGAAATGCACCGCGTCTTCAACTGCGGCATCGGCATGACCGTCATCGTCTCGCAGGAAAACGCGGATGCCGCCATCGCCCAGTTGCAAGCGGCCGGCGAAACCGTGTCGCGCATCGGCACCATCCGCGCGCGTAACGGCGACGAGCATCAGACCATCGTGATCTAAGTCTTAGCACGCATAGAAAAGGCAGGCACTCGCGAGAGGCCTGCCTTTTTTTGCGTCCAGATGTCTTACCTTGCGTGCGCCGTCTTCATGCGGCCATCCGGCTGCGAGCCGCCCCTGCCGATCATGGCCACGCTGACGGCCGACACGAGGGAGGCGAACAGGATGTAGCCGACGATGTGCCATGGCTCGCCATTGCCCGTCTTGAGCAGGTAGGTGGCGATGATGGGCGTCAGGCCGCTGGCGAAGATGCCGGAGAACTGGTACACGAAGGAGATGCCCGTGTAGCGCACCTTGGCGTCGAACAGGTCGCAGAACAGGGCCGCTTCCGGGCCGTACACGGCCGAATACAGCACGCCCAGCGGGATGATCACGGAACACCACAGCAGCAGCGGATTGTCGGCGTGATGCAGCATGATCCAGAAGGCGGGAATCGATGACAAGCCCGTGATCAGCGAACCCCAGAAAAATACCTTGCTGCGTCCGATGCGGTCCGACAGGCGGCCGAAGAACGGGATGCAGAAGCACATCACGACGGCCGACGCCATCACGCCCATCAGCGCTTCCGTGCGGTCTATCTTGATGGTGTTGGTCAGATAGGTGATGGAAAACACGCCGAAGATATTGAAGAAGACGCCGTCGATATAGCGCGCGCCCATGCCCTTCAAGACGTTGCCGGGATAGCGTTTCAGCAGGTCGAAAAACGGAATCTGCGTCTCCGCATTCTTCTCCTTGACGGCCTGGAATTCTGGCGTTTCCATCACGTTCAGGCGTATCCACATGCCGATGACGACCAGGGCCGCAGATAAGATGAAGGCCACGCGCCAGCCCCAGGACAGGAATTGCGCGTCCGTCAGGCTGTAGGACAGGATCGCCACCACGCCGGAAGCGAGGCACAGGCCGATGGCCAGGCCGATCTGCGGCAGGCTGGCATAGAAGCCGCGCTCTTTTGGGGGCGCATATTCATACGCCATCAGCACGGCGCCGCCCCATTCGCCCCCAAGGCCGATCCCCTGCAGCACGCGCAGGAACAGCAGCAGGCCCGGTGCCCAGTAGCCGATGTGGTCGTAGGTCGGCAGCACGCCGATCAGGAAGGTGGAGATACCCATGATCATCAGTGTCATCACCAGCATGCTCTTGCGGCCGATCTTGTCGCCGAAGTGGCCGAAGATCACGCCGCCAATGGGGCGCGACAAAAAGCCCACGGCGAAGGTGCCATAGGCCAGCATGGTCGAGACGAGCGGATCGCCGCCCGGGAAATACAGCTTGCTGAACACGATGCCGGCGACGACGCCGTATAAAAAGAAGTCGTACCACTCGATGGTGGCGCCGATCACGCTGGCCATCACGACTTTCCGCAGCTCTTTGGCTTTTTTCGGATTGCTGGGATTGTTGTCCATATCTAGTCTCCAATCGATATCGATTATGTGTTTTTTTGATGCCTGGCTTGTCGCCGGGTCATTGGGAGCGGGGCCGTCTGCCCGCCGCTGGCATCCTCCTTGCAGGGATTGGAATGGGTGGGTCAGGCAGCCTGCGGCAGCCGCACGGCGTCCGCCAGGATCATGTCCGCCGCTTTTTCGGCGATCATGATGGTGGGCGCATTCGTGTTGCCCGAGACGATTTCCGGCATGATCGATGCGTCGACCACGCGCAGGTTCCGCATGCCGTGCACGCGCAGGCGCTCGTCGACGACGGCCATGGCGTCGTGACCCATCTTGCAGGTGCCGCTCGGGTGGTAGATCGACTGGCTGAAGCGCCGCGCCGCGTCCAGCAGCTGCGCATCCGTCTGGAACTGCGGGCCGGGCACGAACTCGGAAATGATGTGCGGCGCCAGCGACGGGGCGGCGGCGATTTTTCGGGCCACGCGCAGGGCGGCAATCGCCGTGCGCTGGTCGCGCGGGTCGGACAGGTAGTTCGGGTAGATGCCCGGATAGGCGAGGGGATCGGCGGACTTGATCGACACGTGGCCGCGGCTGTGTGGGCGCAGCTGGCACACGGACGAGGTAAACGCGGAAAACGGATGCGCGCCTTCGCCCGGCTTGTCGGCGCTCAGCGGCTGCATGTGGAACTGGATGTCGGGCCGCTCCACTTCGGGTGTAGACCTGGTAAACACCGTCACCTGGCTGGCCGCCAGGGTGAGTGGTCCCGAGCGGGAAAACACATATTGCATGCCCACCCACAGCTTGCCCCACAGGCTGTTGACTTCATCGTTCAGGGTTTTCAGCCGCGTCTTGAAGACGAGGCGGATTTGCAAATGGTCTTGCAGGTTCTGTCCCACGCCGGGCAAGTCGTGCACCAGCGGCACGCCCACTTCCTCGAGCAGGGCGCGCGGTCCCACGCCCGAGCATTGCAGGATCTGCGGCGAGCCGATGGTGCCCGCGCAGAGTATCACTTCGCCGCTGGCGCGCGCCTGGCGCAGCTGGCCATCCTGCCGGAACTCGATGCCGACGGCGCGCTTTCCTTCGAACAGCACGCGCGTGATCTGCGCGCGCACTTCCACGCGCAGGTTGGCGCGCTTGCGGGCGGGCCGAAGGAAGGCTTTCGCCGTGCTGCAGCGCAGGCCCTTGCTGGCCGTCTGCTGGAAGTAGCCGACGCCTTCCTGCGTGGCGCCGTTGTAATCGGCATTGAAAGGGATGCCGCTTTCCGTGGCGCCCGCAATAAAGTGTTCCGCGATGGGACGGCGCAGGCGCAGGTCCGACACCTTCAAGGGACCGCCCACGCCGTGGTAATCGCTGGCGCCGCGTTCCTGGTCTTCCGATTTTTTAAAGTAGGGCAGCACCTCGGCATAGCTCCAGCCTGCATTGCCCAGCTCGGCCCAGCGGTCGTAATCTTCCTTCTGGCCGCGCACGTACAGCAAGCCGTTGAGCGAACTGGAGCCGCCCAGCACCTTGCCGCGCGGCCATTGCAATTGGCGACCGGCGATGCCGGCGTCCGCTTCCGTGCGGTAGCACCAGTCCAGCTTCGGGTCGTGCATGGTCTTGAAATAGCCGACTGGCACGTGTATCCAGGGATTGTTGTCCTTGCCGCCCGCTTCCAGCAGCAATACCTGGTTGCGGCGGTCGTGCGACAGGCGGTTGGCCAGCACGCAGCCGGCGGAACCGGCGCCGACGACGATGTAATCGTAGTGTGTTTGCAACATGGTGCTTGTCTCCTGCGTTGCGGTATCGCTTGCCTTTGCGGGCGATTTTTGCGATACACTGGTCTTTTATTTGATGTTTTGGAACGTCTGGTTCCATTTATAAAAGACGTGCAGCACCGGGACAAGCGGAAACATCCGCATACGCGAGAGGTGAAACAGAACATGCATGATGCGTTTCAAAAACGGCAGGCCGAGGCCGAAGAAGACCGCTCGGCGGTTGGCGCGGTGGCTGCCAGCGCGGCGGCCAGCCATGGCGATGAGGCGCGGGGCTTGCGCGTGCTGCGCCTGATCGAGCACCTGGCCAGCGCCAGCCAGCCCTTGACCCTGTCGCAGCTGGCCGCGCGCATGCAGGTGCCCAAGGCCAGCATGATGCGGCTGCTCGATACGCTGGAGCAACACGGTTATGTGCTGCGCACGCCCGTGGGACGCGGCTATGTGCCCGGTGCGGCGTCCACCAACCTGGCGCTGGCGACCTTGCGCAACAATGCCCTGATCCGCGTGAGCCGCAGCATCCTGGGCAGCCTGGTGGCGGCCACGGGCGAAACGTGCAACTTGGCCATTCCCGAGGGCAATGCGATCGTGTATGTGGACCGCGTGGAAACGCAGGAACCGCTGCGCCTGCACCTGGTGCTGGGTACGCGCGCGCCCATGCATTGCACGGCCAGCGGCAAGCTGTTCTTGGCGCACATGTCGCTGCTGGAGCGGCGCGAGTTGCTGGCCATGCTCACGCTGCAGGCGCGCACGCCGAAAAGCATCACGGATCCCGTGCTGCTGGAACGCGAGATCGTGCGCATCGCCCGCCTGGGCATCGGCATCGATGACGAGGAATTCGTGCACGGCATGGTGGCCGTGGCCGTGCCCATCTGCGCGGCCGACGGGCGCATCGTGGCGGCCGTGGCCTGCCACGCGCCTGTGGCGCGCAAGTCCGTGGAGCAGTTGCTGCAGCACGTGCCCCAGCTCAAGGAGGCGGCCGTCAAGCTGCGGCCGCTCTTGCTGGCGGAAAACAGCTAAGGTTTCAAGACCTTCGCTACTTTTGCGGCCCTAAGACGGAACGCATCGGGCATGCCGGAACCGAGCAGCGGACGCAGGTACAGCCGGAAAGCATCGGTCACGTCGGTGCCGCTGGCGCTGATGAATTCGTCTTCCATGGTGCGCGTCTTGCCCGCCACTTCCGTCAATGGCAGCAACTCGTAGTCGACGGAATAGAAGCCCGTGCGCTTGATGGCAACGGAACCGTCGCGCTCGCCCCACATGGCGAACTGCACCGCCTTCTCGCCCACCTCGCGCGCTTCGCGCTGGTCCACGTCGGAGACGCAGCCGATGAAGGAGCGCTGCAGATAGCCGAAGGTATCGCCGCGCACGCGCTTGATGCCGAGTTTGGCCTTGATCTCGTCGCACAGCAGGTCGGCCAGCGCGCCCGTGCCCGACAATTGCACATTGCCGTGCGCATCGCGCTCCACCTCCTTGGCGAGCAGGCTGGCGATCGGTTCGCCCGATGCATCGTGGATGCCTTCCGAGACGGCGACCACGCAGCGGCCGTATTTTTCATACGTGGCTTTCACGTCGGCCAGGAATTGCTCCAGCACGAAGACTCTTTCCGGCAGGTAGATCAGGTGCGGGCCATCGTCGGGGAACTTCTTGCCCAGCGCCGCGGCGGCCGTCAAGAAGCCCGCGTGGCGGCCCATCACCACGCCCACGTACACGCCAGGCAAGGCCGCGTTGTCGAGGTTGGCGCCAGCGAACGCTTGCGCGACGAAACGCGCGGCGGACGGAAATCCTGGCGTGTGGTCGCTGCCGACCAGGTCGTTGTCGATGGTTTTCGGGATGTGGATGCAGCGCAATGGATAGCCGGCCTTGTGCGCTTCCTCGCTGACGATGCGCACCGTGTCGGACGAGTCATTGCCGCCAATGTAAAAGAAGTGTTCGATCTCGTGCGCGCGCAGTACTTCGAAGATTTGCTGGCAGTAGGCGATGTCCGGCTTGTCGCGCGTGGAGCCAAGGGCCGAGGACGGCGTGGCGGCCACAAGTTCCAGGTTGTGGCTGGTTTCCTGCGTCAGATCGACGAATTCTTCATTGACGATGCCGCGTACGCCATGCAGCGCGCCATACACGCGCGTGACATGCTGAAAGCGCCGCGATTCGAGCACCACGCCCACCAGCGACTGGTTGATGACGGCGGTGGGGCCGCCTCCCTGGGCAACAAGAATTTTTCCAGACGGCATGGGATTTCCTCGTAAATGGAACGGCCCTCCAGCCTACTCCTTTTTTGCCGGGGCGCTGTCTTTTCCGATATTTCTGCCCTGGATTTTCTCCACGTCATCCCAGGCCTTGATGCGTTTTCATTCCGGCGCCCGGATATGTTCCACAAGCCCCGTGCTGCGGCGTCCCGGCGCCGGCGTCAGCCAGCTGACCAGCATGGCGGCGGCCAGGCCGGCCGGCACGCCGAAGATGCCGGCGGAAATGGGCGCGATATGAAACCATTGACCGCTGGCATTGCCGCCCAACATGGCGCTCGTGTGCAGCATGTAATACAGGCACACGCCAAAGCCCGTCAGCATGCCGGCCAGCGCGCCCTGGTAGTTGGCGCGTTGCCAGAACACGCCCAGCACCAGCGGCGGGAACAGGGTCGAGGCGGCCAGGGAAAACGCCACGCCCACCAGCGACAAGATGTCCGCCGGTTTTTGCGAGGCAGCATAGGCGGCGATGAAGGCCACGGCCAGCAGCAGCAGTTTTGAAATCGTCACGCGTTTTTGCGTCGAGGCGCTGGGATCGACCACCTTGTAATAGACGTCGTGCGACAGGGCGTTGGAGATGGCCAGCAGCAAGCCGTCGGCCGTCGACAGGGCGGCAGCCAGGCCGCCGGCCGCCACCAGGCCGGAAATCACGTAGGGCAAGCCGGCGATCTCGGGCGTGGCCAGCACCAGCACGTCGGCATCGATGGAAATTTCCGCCAGTTGCACGATGCCATCGCGGTTGACGTCGATGATGCTGATCAGGGGACTGAGCTTGTCCACATTGGCCCAGTACGACACCCAGGTGGGCAGGTTCGCGTATGGCGTGCCCACCAGCGCCGAGTAAATATCGTACTTGACCAGCACGGCCAGCGCAGGAATCGTGAGGTAGATCAACAAGATGAAGAACAGGGTCCAGAACACGGAGACGCGCGTCTCGTGCACGGACGGCGTGGTGTACGATCGCATGAGGATGTGCGGCAGGGCGGCCGTGCCCAGCATCATGCAAAACACGAGGGCCAGGAAATTATTGCGCTTGATGTCGGACTGCTCCCGGTCGGCGGCGGGAAACGGCTGCGCGTGCGGAATGATCGGCTCGGCGCGTTTCTGGTTGTGCGCCTGCGCCGTCTGCCACAGCACGCGTGCCTCGTCCGGGCTTTTCGGATAGGCGATCAGGTAGCGTTCCGCATTGCGGATATCGAACAGCGAGGCATTGCGCTGGCGCAAACTGTCGAGCTGGCGCTGGGCCGCCAGGCGGCCTTGTTCCCAGGAAGCGGGCAAGCCGTCGATGCGCGCCTGGTAGCTTTGCGCGCGCTGGCGGAAGATGGCGCGCACCTCGTTTTCTTTCGGGTCCGTTTCCAGCACGTGTTCGCGCGCGCTCAGTTGCGGCAGCACCTTGCCGTAGGCGATCTGCGGCACGGGATTGTCCGCATGCTTGACCGACAGCCACATGGCGGGAATCAGGAAGGCGACGAGGATGATGATGTACTGCGCCACCTGCGTCCAGGTGATGGCGCGCATGCCGCCCAGAAAGGAGCAGACGAGAATGCTGGCCAGGCCCAGGAAGATGCCGACGGAAAAATCCACGCCCGTGAAGCGCGAGGCGATCAGGCCGACGGCGTAGATCTGCGCCACCACATACGTAAACGACACGATGATGGTGGCGGCCACGGCCACTACGCGCACGCTGGCACCGCGCTTGTCGGTGCCGCTGCCATAGCGGGCGGCGAGGAAATCGGGAATCGTGTACTGGCTGAACTTGCGCAGGTAGGGGGCGATCAGGAGGGCCACCAGGCAATAGCCGCCCGTCCAGCCCATGATGAAGGCCAGGCCGTCGAAGCCGTTCAGGTACAGGCCGCCGGCCAGGCTGATGAAGCTGGCAGCCGAAATCCAGTCGGCGGCCGTCGCCATGCCGTTGAACATGGCCGGCACCCTGCGCCCCGCCACATAGTATTCGGTGACGTTCGAAGTGCGGCTGATGACACCGATGGTGGCGTACAGGGTGATGGTGACGAGCATGAACAGGTAGCCGATCCATGCGCGCGGCATGCCTTCCTGTTCCAGCACCGACAGGGCCAGCAGGAAGGCGGCGAAACCGGCCGTAAACAGCAAATAGTAGCGGCACAGGCGCGCAAAGAAGCTGCGCTGGCCGCTCATGCGTGCTCCTCGGCATGAAAAGCCCGGTCGAGGCGCTGCATGTGCCAGGCATAGAAGGCGATGATGGCCAGGTACACCAGCGAGGCGCCCTGGGCCGCCATATAAAAGGGCAGCGGCCAGCCGAACAGGTTCAGGTGCAACAGCTCGCGCGCATAAAACACGGTCAGAAAGCCCGTCAGCAGCCAGACCAGCAGCAGGATGGCCGTCAGGCGCCGCGTCTTGCGCCAGTGGATAGCGCGGCGCGCCTGCAGCTCGGGGCTGGGCGTGCGCGCCGGGGGAGCGGGGGGACTCGGCTTATCCATACGTGATCTCATCCTCTTCTGGCGCTTCCGGCAACAGCAGGGCGATGCTCAGGCGCAGCAGGGTGCCCGGCAGCTTCGGCGAGTGCGCGCGCGGATTGTTAAAAATATCGACTTCGGCGCCATGCTGCTGGGCAATTTCGCGCACGATGGCCAGGCCCAGGCCGCTACCGTCGACATTGCTGCCGAGAATGCGGTAAAAGCGTTCGAACACGTGCGCCCGCTCGGCCTGCGGTATGCCGGGCCCCGTATCTTCCACTTCCAGGATGGCCAGCTCCAGGGTGCTGCGCACGCGCACCGTGACGCTGCCCCCAAGCGGCGTGTAGCGCAGGGCATTGTCGATCAAATTGCTCAGCAGCTCGCGCAGCATCATGGCATTGCCAGAAATCATGATCGAATACGCTGGCTGTTCGAAGCCCAGGTCGATATGCTGGGCAAACGAGGCTTGCACCCAGTCCTGCACCACGCCGCGCGCCAGTTCGCTCAGCTCGATCGGCTCGAAGGCCGTACCCGCCTGTGGCTGGTTTTCCGCGCGCGCCAGGGCCAGCAATTGGTTGACCAGGCGCGTGGCCGCTTCCGAACTTTTCGCCAGCTGCAGCAGCGAGCGGTGGATTTCGTCGTGGTCGGTCTGGCGCAGGGCCAGCTCGGATTGCATGCGCATGCCGGCCAGCGGCGTTTTCATCTGGTGCGCGGCATCGGCGATGAAGCGTTTCTGCATGTCGATCGACAGCGATAGCCGCGCCAGCATGTCGTTGAGCGAACCGACCAGCGGCGTGATTTCCTCGGGCACCTGGCCCGATTCGATGGGCGAGAGATCGTCGGGCGGCCGGGCGCGTATGCGCTCCTGCAATTGCGCCAGCGGCGACAGGCCGCGCGCCAGGGCAAACCAGACCAGGGCCAGGATCACGGGCAGGATGATGAATTGCGGCAAAATCACGCCCTTGATGATTTCATTGGCCAACTGGGCGCGTTTTTCCAGCGTCTCGGCCACTTGCACCAGCGCGCGGTGCGGCTCATCGTCGTTGCTGGAAGGAATGTCGAGATAGCTGAACGCCACGCGCACGGGCGTGCCGTGGATGGTGTCGTTGCGAAACAGCACCATGCCGCTGCGGTATTTGTCGGGGTCTTGCGGCGGCGGCAAGTCGCGGTCGCCGTCGAGGTACTCGCCGCGCGGACCCATCACGAGGTAATACAGGGTGTCGATATCGTCGCCGCGCAGGAAGTCGCGGCCCTTGTTGTTACTGCTTTTTTCCGGCGCGCGGCGCAGCAGCGCGCCGTCGGCCTGCTTGACCTGCTGCGTCAGCACCGTCACGCTGTCTTCCAGCGCATGGTCGAAGGGCTGATTGGCGATGCCCTTGGCCACCAGATAGGTGATGGCGATGCTCATTGGCCACAGCAGCAGCAAGGGCGCCAGCATCCAGTCGAGGATTTCGCCAAACAGCGAATGCTCGATGGTGTCGTCCTGCTCCGTGGTGGGCGGCTCGAACCAGTCGTCGTCGTCCGCCTCGTCCGCTGGCGCTTCGCGCGCTTTCACTTGCTGGCGGGTCCGCTGGCCGGGCTTGCCGACTCGCCCGCTTCGGCGTTCAGGCGCGCCGCTTCCGAGTATTTTTCCAGGCAATAGCCGAGGCCGCGCACGGTGGCGATGCGCACGCCGCCCACCTCGATCTTCTTGCGCAAGCGGTGCACATACACTTCGATGGCGTTGTTCGACACTTCTTCGCCCCATTCGCACAGGTGGTCGACCAGCTGCTCTTTCGAGACGAGGCGGCCGGTGCGGCCCAGCAGGATTTCCAGCAAGCCCAGTTCGCGCGCCGACAGGTCGAGCATCTGGTCGTTGATGTAGGCGCTGCGCCCCACCTGGTCGTAGCTGAGGGGACCGTGCTTGATGATGGTGGCGCCGCCGCCGGCGCCGCGGCGCGTCAGGGCGCGCACTCTTGCCTCCAGTTCCGACAGGGCGAACGGCTTGGCCATATAATCATCGGCACCGAGGTCGAGGCCATTCACGCGTTGTTCGATGGAATCGGCGGCCGTCAGGATCAGCACGGGCAGCAGCGAGGCGCGCGCGCGCAGGCGGCGCAGCACTTCCAGGCCGGACATCTTGGGCAGGCCCAGGTCGAGGATCAGCAGGTCGAATTCCTGGGTGGACAGGGCCGTATCGGCCTCCTGGCCCGTCCTGACGTAGTCGATCGCATAACCGGACTGGCGCAGCGAACGGGTCAGGCCATCGGCCAGCACGCTGTCATCTTCGGCAAGTAAAATACGCATGATGCACTTCCTATGCTTGCGGCGGTAGAAGCTTGTATTGTGTTTCATTTTCCGCAAGGTGGATAGTTTTTGTGAAAAACCAGGCTTGTATTGATCTGTTTCAAAACAAATCCACGTTCCGCTTGCATTGATCACTGTTTTTTTATACAGTACTGTCTGTGTAAAGAATTTAACCCACTGGCGCTATCGCAGGCTGCCGGATTCAAATGGATTCGCAACTGTAGAACGGCTGAAAGAACATATGGACGATAAAAAAGCTGTAGTACCCGCATCGGAAAAAGCCAAGGCGCTCGCCGCTGCACTGGCGCAGATCGAGAAGCAGTTTGGCAAAGGTTCGGTCATGCGCATGGATGCCAGCGCGGTGATCGAAGAAGTGCAAGTCGTGTCGACCGGTTCGCTCGGCCTCGATATCGCGCTGGGTGTGGGCGGCTTGCCGCGCGGCCGCGTGGTGGAGATCTACGGTCCGGAATCGTCGGGTAAAACCACCCTGACCCTGCAAACCATCGCCGAAATGCAAAAACTGGGCGGCACCTGCGCCTTTATCGATGCCGAGCACGCGCTGGACGTCGGTTACGCGCAAAAGCTGGGCGTGAATCTGCACGAATTGCTGATCTCGCAACCGGATACGGGCGAGCAAGCGCTGGAAATCTGCGACGCCCTCGTGCGTTCGGGCAGCGTTGACCTCGTCGTCATCGACTCCGTGGCCGCACTGACGCCACGCGCCGAGATCGAAGGCGACATGGGCGACTCGCTGCCAGGCCTGCAAGCGCGCCTGATGTCGCAAGCCCTGCGCAAGCTGACCGGTTCCATCAACCGCACGAATACCCTGGTCATCTTCATCAACCAGATCCGCATGAAGATCGGCGTGATGTTCGGCAGCCCGGAAACGACCACCGGCGGCAATGCGCTGAAATTCTACGCCTCCGTGCGCCTGGATATCCGCCGTACCGGCTCGATCAAGTCCGGCGACGAAGTGATCGGCAATGAAACCAAGGTCAAGGTCGTCAAGAACAAGATCGCGCCACCGTTCAAGGAAGCGCACTTCGACATCCTGTACGGTGCCGGCACCTCGCGCGAAGGCGAAATCCTGGACCTGGGCTCGGACGCCAAGATCGTGGAAAAATCCGGTTCGTGGTACAGCTACAACGGCGAACGCATCGGTCAGGGCAAGGACAACGCCCGCGCCTTCCTGCAAGAGCGTCCGGCGCTGGCCCGGGAAATCGAAAACAAGGTCCGCGCTTCGCTGGGCGTGCGCGAACTGCCGCCGCTGGCAGCTGAAAAGCCGGAAAAAGCGGATAAAGCCGCCGACAAGGCTGCCAAGGCGGAAGCCAAGGCAGAGAGTAGGTCGGATTAGCGCGGCAAAGCCGCGCGTAATCCGACAACACCACAGACGTCAACAATGTTGTCGGATCAGACGCCAACAATGTTGTCGGATTACGGCCCAAGGGGCCTAATCCGACCTACGCATGGCTTGCCGCAAGGTAGGATCCTGATCGCCGTCCCGCGCTAATGCGCCGGGCGGCGATTGTGTTTGGATGGCTTGATCGTGGAATGAAAGACAAGGTGGGTGTATGGCCGCAGTACAACTAAGCCTGAAGGGCAGGGCGCTACGCTTTCTGTCGATGCGCGAACACAGCCGCATGGAATTGCGGCGCAAGCTGCAGCGCCATGCGCAAGAGGGCGATGACGTGGAAGCCTTGCTCGACAGCCTGGAGCAAGCCAACTGGCTGTCGCAGGAGCGCTTTTCCGAGTCGCTGATCCACCGCCGCTCGGCCCGCTTCGGCAACAGCCGCATCATGGCGGAATTGCAAAGCCATGGCATAGGCGGCGAAGCGCTGCAGGAACTCAAGGCGGGGTTGGCCGAAGGGGAAGTTGCACGCGCCTGCGAAGTGTGGCGCCGCAAGTTCGGTGCCGTGGCGGTTGACGCCGAGCAGCGCAACAAGCAGATGCGTTTTTTGATGCAGCGCGGTTTTTCACAGCGCGCGGTGCAGGTGGCGCTGAAAGGCCTGGAGCCGGAGGACGAGTAATAATTGTTAACCTGCATGCAAGGATCAGTTATTCTGCCCACAAACGGTGGCACATGGTGCACATCGGCACTTCGGACATAGGATACGGACACTTGATGAGCAACTGGCATGCCGGCTACACGGCTGAAACCGCATACACCTACGGCTATTACACGGAATTGAACCCCTTGCGCACGCAGTTGCTGCTGCTGAGCTGGGGTATTCAGCCGCCCAAAGTCAGCACCGCATGCGAACTCGGGTTTGGCCAGGGCATGAGCGTCAATATCCATGCCGCAGCGTCGGGCGTAAGCTGGCATGGCACCGATTTCAATCCGGCCCAGACGGCTTTTGCGCAGGAACTGGCCGAGGTCTCGGGCAATGGCGCGATGCTGGCGGAACAATCGTTCCAGGACTTTTGCACCCGCACCGACCTGCCTGACTTCGATTTCATCGCCCTGCACGGCATCTGGAGCTGGATCTCGCCGGAAAACCAGGCGTGTATCGCCGATTTCCTGGCCCGCAAGCTCAAGCCGGGTGGCGTGCTGTATATCAGCTACAACACGCAGGCGGGCTGGGCGGCAATGGCGCCGATCCGCGACCTGATGCAGCAACACAGCCGCGTGCTGAGCGCGCCGGGGCAGGATTCCCTCACGCGCGTGGGCAGCGCATTGTCCTTCGTCAACCGCATGATGGAGACCAAGCCGCGCTACCTGCTGGCCAACCCCACCATTGCGCTAAGGTTGCAGCAACTCGGCGAGCACGATCCGAATTACCTGTCGCATGAATACTTCAATCATTACTGGCAGCCGGTATCGTTTTCGGCCATCAAGCCCGTGCTCGCTGCCGCCAAGCTCGAGTTTGCCGGTTCGGCCGCCTACTCCGACCATGTTCATTCTCTCAATCTGTCACCCGAACACCTGGCTTTCCTGGCGCAGATCCCCGATGCCACTTTCCGCGAGAACACCGCCGATTTCCTCGTCAATCGCCAGTTCCGCCAGGATTACTGGGTCAAGGGCCGCCGCAAGCTGAGCGCCCATGAACAGGCCGGCGCACTGCGTGCCGTGCGCATCCTGCTGGTGGCGCCGGTCGACCAGATCGCCATGAAGGTGACGGGTGCCTTGGGCGAGGCCGACATGGACCAGGCCGTTTATGGCCCGCTGCTGGAACTGCTCGGTGATTACCGGCCCCACACGATAGGCGAACTGCAACAGCGTTTGCCTGCCAGCGTGGCGGAACTGGGCAACTTGCTGCAAATGCTGCTGGTGCTGGCGCACAAGGCCTGCATTTCGCCGGTGCAGGATGACGCCGCGATCGCGCTGGCGCGGCCGGCCTCAGCCAGGCTGAACCGGCACCTGCTGGAAAAATCCCTGGGCCGTGCTGACCTGGCGGCACTGGCCAGTCCCGTGACGGGCGGTGGTGTCGGTGTGTTGCATTTGCAACAGTTGTTCCTGCTGGCCAGACTGGAAGGACACCAGACGGCGGAGGCATGGGCGGCATTTGCATGGGCGACATTGCGCCACTTGCAGCAGGCCATGGTGCGCGACGGCATAGTGCTGTCGGACGATGACGAGAATCTGGCGGAAATCACCGCCCATGCGCACAGCTTTCGCGTGGGCGTGCTGCCGATATTGCTGGCACTGGGCGTGGCCGAAGAGGCCGTGCCGGACTGCCCGTCCGGGGCGCCATGCGAAGCATGATTTTTATGATATCGACCATTCACAAATCGAATGACTTTGCGGAAATCACTGCATTGTATTTATAATTTGAAATGTTTTTAACGATACAATGAAAAATTATGTTGCGGCGCAACCTGCGCGCAATGTGCTACACTTTTAGGGTTTTTGCGGCGCCGCAGGTGCGGTTGCTGTTCGTAGAAGCTGCGAACAGAGTGCTTTAGGCACATGGCTGCTTACTAAATTATGGCCGCGCAAGCGGCATCGGTCTTATGCCCCTGTCAACTCCCGTATCCCGGCGCGCCCTACGGCACTCCCGCGTTATCGACGTCCAAGCGTATGTGCGCGACGACGGCCTGTGGGATATTGACGCCCGTATCACCGATATCAAAAGCTATGACGCGATGCTGGCCTCCGGCCCCCGTCCCGCCGGCACTCCCCTGCACGACCTCCATTTACGCATTACCGTCGATCGCGAACTGACCATCGTCGAGGCCGAAGCTGCCTCCGATGCCGTGCCTTATCCCGGTTTTTGCGATACCATCGGCCCCGCTTACAGGGCGCTGATCGGTTTGAATTTATTGAAGAATTTCCGCCGCGACTTGAAACAGCGCCTGGCGGGAATCGCCGGCTGTACCCATTTGACCGAATTGGCGCAAGTCTTGCCGACTGCGACGGTTCAGGCATTTGCCGGCGATGTCTGGTCGACCCGTGACGGTGCGAATGCTGACTTGTCGCATGAAAAGCCGTTTCAACTCGACAGATGCCACGCCCTGCGCACCGATGGCGGGGCGGTTGCACAGTATTACCCGCGCTGGGTAGCCAAGGCGTGACCCCGGCGCTTTCCTGTTTTTTTTGCACCACTAACCGTATTTTTACACATCAGTATCAGAAGGGAAGCCAGCATGAAAATCCATGAGTATCAAGCCAAAGAAATCCTCCGGCAGCACGGAGTGACGGTACCACGCGGTATTCCGTGCATGTCCGTCGAAGAAGCCGTCAAGGCTGCGGAAACCCTGGGCGGCCCGGTGTGGGTCGTCAAGGCGCAGATCCACGCAGGTGGCCGCGGCAAGGGCGGCGGCGTGAAAGTGGCAAAATCGATGGAACAGGTCAAGGAATACGCTGACCAGATCATGGGCATGCAGCTGATCACGCATCAGACCAGCGCCGAAGGCCAAAAAGTCAACCGCCTGCTGGTGGAAGAAGGCGCCGACATCAAACAAGAACTGTACGTTTCGCTGGTCACCGACCGCGTCACCCAGAAAATCGTCCTGATGGCGTCGTCCGAAGGCGGCATGGACATCGAAGAAGTGGCCGAGAGCCACCCGGAGAAGATTCACCACGTCACCATCGATCCAGGCGTTGGCCTGACCGATGCCCAGGCAGACGACATCGCTGCCAAAATCGGCGTGCCTGCCGGCTCCATCGCTGACGCCCGCGTCAACCTGCAAGGCCTGTACAAAGCGTACTGGGAAACCGATTGCTCGCTGGCCGAAATCAACCCGCTGATCGTTACCGGCAGCGGCAAGGTCATCGCCCTGGACGCCAAGTTCAACTTTGACCCGAACGCGCTGTTCCGTCATCCGGAAATCGTCGCCCTGCGCGACCTGGACGAAGAAGATCCAGCTGAAATCGAAGCGTCGAAATTCGACCTGGCCTATATTTCGCTCGACGGCAACATCGGTTGCCTGGTGAACGGCGCCGGCCTGGCCATGGCCACCATGGACACCATCAAGCTGTTCGGCGGCGAGCCAGCCAACTTCCTGGACGTCGGCGGCGGCGCCACGGCAGAAAAAGTGACCGAAGCGTTCAAGATCATGCTGAAAAACCCAGGCCTGAAAGCCATCCTGGTGAACATTTTCGGCGGCATCATGCGTTGCGACGTGATCGCTGAAGGCGTTATCGCCGCAGTGAAAGCCGTCTCGCTGAACGTGCCACTGGTCGTGCGCATGAAGGGCACCAACGAAGACCTGGGCAAGAAGATGCTGGCCGATTCCGGTCTGCCTATCATCGCAGCCGACACCATGGAAGATGCAGCCAAGAGCGTCGTTGCCGCTGCTGCCGGTCAAGCTTAATTAAGGAATCAACATGTCCATTCTGATCAATAAAGATACCAAAGTCGTTACCCAAGGGATCACCGGCAAGACCGGCCAGTTCCACACCCGCGGTTGCCGCGACTACGCGAACGGCAAAGCTGCCTTCGTAGCAGGCGTGAACCCGAAGAAAGCCGGCGAAGACTTCGAAGGCATTCCTATTTTCGCTAACGTCACCGAAGCGAAAAAAGAAACCGGCGCCAACGTTTCCGTGATCTACGTACCGCCAGCAGGCGCGGCAGCGGCGATCTGGGAAGCTGTCGAAGCTGAAATGGATCTGGCCATTTGCATCACCGAAGGCATTCCAGTGCGTGACATGATGGCTCTGAAAGACCGCATGGCTAAAGCCAACAGCAAAACCTTGCTGCTGGGCCCTAACTGCCCAGGCCTGATCACGCCAGACGAAATCAAGATCGGCATCATGCCAGGCCACATCCACAAGAAGGGCCGTATCGGCGTGGTGTCGCGTTCGGGTACCCTGACTTATGAAGCAGTGGGGCAATTGACCGCACTGGGCCTGGGCCAATCGTCGGCAGTCGGCATCGGCGGCGACCCGATCAACGGTCTGAAGCACATCGACATCATGAAGATGTTCAATGATGATCCAGATACCGACGCCGTCATCATGATCGGCGAAATCGGTGGTCCGGACGAAGCCAACGCGGCTTATTGGATCAAAGACAACATGAAAAAACCGGTCGTTGGCTTCATCGCTGGCGTGACCGCTCCTCCAGGCAAGCGCATGGGCCACGCCGGCGCGCTGATCTCTGGCGGTGCCGATACGGCTCAAGCCAAGCTGGAAATCATGGAAGCTTGCGGCATCACCGTGACCAAAAACCCGTCGGAAATGGCGCGTCTGCTGAAAGCCATGCTGTAATTTCAGCCTGGTCACCGCAGTACAAAAAAGGAGCTTCGGCTCCTTTTTCTTTGTCCGTAAGACAGGCCGCTGCCCGGCCTGGGCCGACGCAACTGGTCCGAACCTGCCCAAAAGTGTCGCTTTTCTTTCCACGTGTGCCGCCGCTGCCCGGGCGCGCCGCTGGCATGGTGCTTGCACCATTCCCTGCGTGAGCAATGCACCATGGGAGGATACGATGCGCGCGCAAAGCGGATTTACCCTGATAGAACTGATGATCGTGGTGGCCATCGCCGGCATCCTGGCGGCCGTGGCCATTCCCCAATATGGCGACTATACGATGCGGGCCAAGGTCAGCAACGTACTGGCCGCCGCCGCGCCGTTGAAAACGGCCGTGGCCCTGTGCGTGCAGGAAAATGGCGGAGCGGCCACCGCCTGCAGCACGCCCACCGAGAGCGTACCAAGTTCCATTCCCGTGTTCAGTGCCACGCGCGAAGTGGCGAGCGCCACCGTGGACAAGGGGAATATCGTGCTAACCCTCGCTGCTGACCTGGGCACGGGGATCGGTGGACAAAGCGTGACGATGACCATGAAGCCGGGCACCAGCAGCCTGAGCTGGTTTAACAGCACCAGCGTGACGAATCCGGCGGCGAAGGAAGCGATTACCAAAAACAACATTCCCGACGTGACCCCGACTCTGTAAGCGGCGCTGGCCAGCCGGGTATCAGACGATTTTTTGCCGGTCCGCGATCAGCGCTTCATAGGTGAGGTTTTGCAGCAGGGTGTAGTGGGTCGGTTCCAGGTCGATGAATTGCACGCCATACGTATAGATTTCCGCCACTTCGGCGGCATGGCCATTCGACGGCTTGCCCACGCTGACGTTCTGGATGCGCGCGCGCGTATTGACGCGCATCTGATGCTTGTTCGGCTGCACCAGCAGGGTAAAGCTGAGCGCCACGCCTTCGTCGTCCGGCGTGAGCATGCTGGGCGCCTCGATCAGCGCACCCGAGACGCTGAGGTTGACGATGAACACGGGCACGGCCGCCACGTCGCGGTAGCTCAGTTGCGCCGGAATGTCCACCTTCACGCGCATGGCCGTGCGCAGGCTGGTGCCCTGGATGGCATCGGGAAAGCTCAGATGCACATAATTGAGCGGGCGGCCAAAGATGCGCAGCACGCTGCACGCAAACGAACACACGGTGACGCCGGAAAACACGCGGATGGTCAGCTTGTCGCCCTCGTTGAGCACGATGGACGCGCCGTTTTCCATGGGAATCTTGACGATCAGGTACTCATCTTTCACGTAGCCGATCACGGTCGAGAAATGCTGGATGGGTTTGATGGTGCGATGCGTGATGAACTGGATGCGTCCTCCCACCTGCAGATGCATGGCCTCGAATTCGAAGTCCTGGAGCTTGTTTTCCGCGGCGGGCTTGTTGCTAGTCATGCGATGCTCATCTGGATATGGTCGACTCGCAGTATGCATGATTTCTTGATGAAAAAGCATTTATGTCAATGAAATTCATCTTGGTACAGAAAAATGCCAGGTGCACGTGCCGGTGCGCGGTGCAGGCTTTACAATTGCATCACTAAAGACAAATGTAAATCTTATGCCACGCAGCTACTTCTGGACCATGTTGTTTCTGATCTTGCATCAAATCGACGCTGCCTACTGGAAAGAGTGGGAAATGTTTCATGTGCCGGGCGGCGTGCAGGGTTTTCTGGTGTTTAACCTGGCGGCGATTGCCCTGGTGCTGGCCGGTTACCGGCACGTGCTGCTGGCAACCCCGCAGGCGCCCGTGTATGCGGGTGTGTGCGCCGCGCTCGGCGTGGGAACGTGTCTGATCCACGCCGGCTTTGCGCTGGCGGGGCTGGAGCAGTTTCACCTGCCCCTGTCGATGGCCATCATCGTGCTGTGCCTGGCCAGTGCCATCTGGCTGCTGTGCGACTTGCGCCGCGTCAAGGTCCATCTTGCGCGCCAGGCAGCATGATTACAGCTCGGCGTGCCAATCGCCCGACTTGCCGCCATGCTTTTCCAGCACGCGCACGTTCGTCATGACCATGCCCCGGTCGACGGCCTTGCACATGTCATAAATTGTCAGCAAGCCGATCTGCACGGAAGTGAGCGCTTCCATTTCCACGCCCGTCTTGCCCGTCGTGTCGACTTGGGCGCGGCAGTGCACGCTGTTGGCCGCCGCATCGACTTCAAAATCGACGGTGACGCGCGTGAGGGCCAGCGGGTGGCACAGGGGAATCAGGTCGCTGGTGCGCTTGGCGCCCATGATGGCGGCGATGCGGGCGATGCCCAGCACGTCGCCCTTCTTGGCGTTGCCGGAGATAATCAATGCCAGGGTGGCGGGCTGCATGCGGATGGTGCCGGCGGCCACGGCGCTGCGGCGCGTGTCTTCCTTGCAGCCCACGTCCACCATATGGGCCTGGCCCGTGGCGTCGAAATGGGTCAGTTCCCCGGCGGGGGCTTGCTTGTCTGCTGTTGTCATGGCGTAAAAATAGGTGAGGAAATCGGGGCGCGGCACACCGGGCCACGCCGTCATGCCACTGGCATGGCGCATGCTTGTTGCGTGGGAATGGGCGCCGCTAACAAGGTATGATAGCACCCGTGAATGCAAAAACTCCCCTTCCGATCGTCCTTGAAAACGCCGGTGCGGCATGGCGGCGCGGCGCCCGGCGCGCATCGGTGCTGACTGCCCTCTGCTTCGCTGCGCCCTGTGCGCTGGCGCAAACGTATACGTCCGCGCCAGCGGCGCCGGCCGCCAGCACGGCGGCCAGGCCGCCCAGCAGCTGGACACCGCTGGCCGTGCCGCCGGCGCCGAACCTGCCGAACCTGGGCGACACGTCGCGCGAAGACCTGTCGCCGGCGATGGAGCGCAAGATCGGCGAGGAAATCATGCGCGGCATCCGCGGCGACCGCGACTACCTCGACGACGCGCCCTTGCTGGAATACCTGAATACTTTCGGCAACGCCCTCGTGGCGGCGCGCCCCAGCGTGCGCGGCGAAACGAATTACGACTATTTCTTCTTTGCCGTGCGCGATCCCCAGTTGAACGCGTTTGCCTTGCCGGGCGGCTTCATCGGCGTGCACTCGGCCCTGGTGCTGGCGGCGCAAACGGAAGCGGAACTGGCTTCCGTGCTGTCGCACGAGATCGGCCACGTGGCGCAGCGCCATATCGCGCGCATGCTGGGCCAGCAGCGCCAGGATGCCCTGATGCCGCTGGCGGCCATGCTGCTGGCGGCGCTCGCGTCGCGCGCGGGCGGCGACGTGGCCATGGGCGTGTTCGCCGCCGGCCAGGGCCTGGCCATCCAGCGCCAGCTCAATTTCGGCCGCGACGCCGAACGCGAGGCCGACCGCATCGGTTTCCAGATCATGGGCGAGGCCGGTTTCGACACCACCGGCATGGTGGCCTTCTTCGGCCGCATGCAGGCGGCCAGCCGTTCGTACAGCGACCTGATGCCCGCCTACCTGCAGACCCACCCCTTGACCACCGAACGCATCGCCGACATCCAGGCGCGCATCCGCGAGCAGCCCTACAAGCAGCGTGCGGACAGCCTGAGTTTCCACCTGGCCCGGGCGCGGGCCCGCGTGCTGCAGGATGACAGCGTGCAAGGTTTGTTGAACGCCAAGGCCGTCTTCAAGACGCAGCTGGAACAGCAAAGCCGTTTCCAGGTGGTGGCCGCCCACTACGGCTTGTCTTTCGTTGCCGTCAAGCAGGGCAAGCCGCTTGATGCGCAAAAGGAACTCGATGCGGCCAATGCGGCCCTGCACCAGCCGGCCGGGCCGAATGTGTTGACTTCGGGCGGCACGCAGGGTCCCAATTCCCTGCTGGCGGCGATGGGGCTGGAAGTGCTGTTGATGCCGGCGCAGAAGAAGGAAGTGGCGCAACAAGCCCTGAAGGCGGCGGACGCTGCGCGCCAGCAGTTTCCCCTCTCGCGCGGCATTGCCCACCAGTATGCGGAAGCGCTGATGGCTGCCGGCAAGCTGGAGCAATCGACCCTGTATTTGCGCGAGCAGGTGCAGCTCTACAAGGAAGAGCCGGAACTGTACGATTTATTGGCGAAAGCCTATGCGGACCAGGGCAAGATGACCTTGCAGCACATGGCGCTGGCCGAATCCTACGTGCTGCAGGGCGCCACCATGGCCGCGCTGGACCAGCTGACGATCGCCCGCAAATCGACGGATGCGACCTTTTATGACCAGGCCGTGATCGATGCGCGCGAGCGGGAATTGCAGGAAAAGCGCCGCGAACAGATCAAGGACCAGAAGGGGTAGTCCCTAATCGGCTTGCGGCGCGCGCTGGAAGCCGAAGGTTGGCGGCACGGCATCGTAGCGCAGCGGCTGCACGGCAATTTCCTTGCCGTCATGCAATAACATCAAGTTGCCCTGCCCATTCTCCAGCCAGGCCAGCAAGTCGTCGTCGCTGGCCACCTGCCCATCGACGTGCAGCGCGTCCAGCACTTGTGAAATGTCGCGGTCATCGACCTGCGCCACGACGTCGCCCTGGCGCAAGATCAGCATGCCGTTGTCGCACCAATACACTTGCTCGATCTGTTCCAGCGGCGCGCCCGTCTGCAAGACAAAACCGTGCTGCGGATCGCTGCGGGCGATGTACGGCGTCGCTTCCAGGTTCACATACACACGCTGCGGGCCGTTCTGGAAAAACCAGCAACCGCGTTCGTCCTGGCTGTAATTGCGGTTGATAAATCCCAACAGCGCTGCATGGGCGATCTTGTCGCCGGGCAGTTGTTGCTGCTGCGCATGCTGGTCGCGCATGCGCCAGTGGCCGCGCGCGTCCAGACTCAGCCAGCCGTAGCAGTGGGGCACGTTCGGCCATTTGGCCAGGGCCTGCTTGACGAGTTCATCCATGAGCGTTTTCCGTGTGAGTGTGCGCAGCGTCAGCGTGACAGGTTTGCGGCGCCGATGGCGCCGTGTTGCCGCCTTCAAAAAAATGGATCAGGCGCTGCGGCAGCCAGCGCGTGCTTCCCGGCAGCTTGCCTGCGGCAAAGCCGACGTGGCCGCCGTGGCGCGGATACTCGAGCGTGACCTTGGGTGCGGCGCTGCGCGGCAGGAAGCGCCCGGGCAGGAAGGGGTCGTTCTGCGCATTCAGCACCAGGGTCGGCACGGTGATGTCGTGCAAGACGTGCCTGGCGCTGGCGCGGTGCCAGTAATCGTCGGCGTCGCGGTAGCCGTGCAGGGGCGCCGTGACGACATTGTCGAAGGCGTGCAAGTCGCGCGCGGCCAGCATGGCGTCGCGCGCGAACAGGCCGGGAAACTGTTCCAGCTTGGCCAGGCATTTCGGTTTCAAGGTGTTCAGGAACATGCGCGTGTAGAGCCGGTTGGCGCCGGACGACAGGGCCTTGCCCCCTTGCGCCAGGTCCAGCGGGGCTGACACGGCCGCGGCCGCATCGATGAAATCTGCCTGGTGCTGCGACTGGCCCAGCCAGCACAGCAGGGCGTTGCCGCCCAGCGACACGCCGGCCGCGTAAAACTTGCCCGTGGCGCGCGGGCGCAGGCGCTGCACGATCCAGTCCACTTCCTGCGCATCGCCCGAATGGTAGAAGCGCGGCGCCAGGTTCGCCTCGCCCGAGCAGCCGCGAAAATGCGGCACGGCGCCCGACCAGCCGCGCGCCGCCACCTCGGCCATCAGGGCGCGCGCGTAATGGCTGTTCGATGAGCCTTCCAGGCCGTGGAACAGCACCACGAAGGGCTGGCCCGGCTGGCCGTCGACCAAGTCGACATCGACGAAGTCGCCATCGGGCGCTTGCCAGCGTTCACGGCGGAAGGCCACGGCAGGCTTGGCGAGGCACACGGCCGGATAAATCGTCTGCGCGTGGCCGCCAGGCAGCCAGAGCGGGGCGGTATAGGGGGCGTTGTAGATGGGAGGCAAGGACATCAGTGCAGGATCTGCGCTCCGGTGGCGTCGGCCGGCGCGCCGCCCGGGGCGATGGACGCGTGGTGCAAGACGATGCGCCAGCCGCGCGGGGTTTTCACGTACACGTTCGTGGCCAGCAGGTGCGCCGGGCCGCCTTCTTCCTGCGTGACGCCTTCGATCACCGTGTGCACTGAACTCATCAGATTGTGCGTTTCATGCAGCTGCGCCGGCACGATGTGCAGGCCGCCGCCCGCCAGAATGGTTTCCCACGAGGCGCGGATGGCGGCATGGCCGATCAGGCGCGCGCCGCCCGGGTGGATGCAGACGATCTCTTCATCGTCGGCCCATAGCGCCATCAGCGCTTCGAGGTCGGCGCGGTGCAAGGCATCGTAGAACGCCGCTTCGACTTCCGCGGCGCTGCCATTGAGTTCTTTCAGACGTTTCATGACGACTCCGGCTTGATCGGTACAGCTAGCTGTGTAAATGAAAACGGCGCGCTGGGGGCGCGCCGCTGGGCAGTTTAATGATGGCCGGCGCTGGCGCCTTCCTTCAGGGTGTACGCCGTGCCGCAGTAAGGGCACTTGGCGATGCCGTCCTTGTTGAATTCCAGGAACACACGCGGATGCGACGACCACAGCGGCATGGCCGGGTTAGGGCAGTGGGCTGGCAGGTCTTTACTGTCGAGTTCGACCGCTGGCTGGGTGGTTTTTGTCATCTTGTCATGCTCCGTGAGGCTGTATGGAAGGAAGTCGGCTGCTGCCAAAAGCACGATTTTAACGGATTCAGGCAGACAGCAAAAATCATGGCTAAAATGTCGGCTCGATCATCTTCGGCTGCGGCGCGGGTTTTTGCGGAAATATGGCAGCTGCAGCGCCACACTGACTGGATTTGCCTTGCCGGTATTACCGTTGCCGCCCTTGTCGTCATGCACCATTGTTGTGCAGTTACCACACTCAGCCTGCCGGGGTCTCGCATGAACACCCGCGTGAACGCCGTCCCGGCCGCCAGCGACGATGCCGTGCTGAAAGACGCCTGGCGCGCCGGCCTGAACCTGGGCGGGCCCACCCTGCTGGGCATTGCCGCCTGGGGCATGGTGGTGGGCGTGGCCATGGTGAAAAGCGGCCTGACTGTAGCGCAGGCGGGGGCCATGACCTTGTTTGTCTTTGCCGGCTCGGCCCAGCTCGCGTCCTTGCCCCTGCTGGCCGCGCACGCGCCCGTGTGGGTGATCTTCGCCACGGCCCTCGTCGTCAATTTGCGCTTTGTCATCTTTTCCGTGCTGCTGGCGCCCCATTTTTCCCATCTGCCATGGCGCCAGCGCTTTGCGCTCGGCTATGTGGCGGGCGACATCACGGTGGGCCTGTTCCTGCAGCGTTACCCGCATGAAACGCCGGACCCGGCCAAGCTGCCTTTCCTGAAAGGCTTGATTTACCCCAACTGGCTGGCTTGGCAAATCGGTTCCTTCATCGGCATCGTACTGGGCGCCGTCGTGCCGGCCGAATGGGGGCTTGGTTTTGCGGGCACCCTGGCGATCCTGTGCGTGACGGTGCCGCTGATCCTCAGCCGCGCGGCCCTGTGCGGCGTGCTGGTGGCGGGCACGGTGGCCGTGCTGGCCTTCAGCCTGCCGTATAAGCTGGGCTTGCTGGTGGCCGTCGTGGTGGGCATGGTCAGCGCCATGGCCGTGGAAGAGTTGACAGAGAAATGGACAAAACGCCATGATTGACGGCATAGACTGGGGCAGGGCCGACGTGTGGATCGCCATCGCCGTGCTGGTGGTGGCAACGGCCGCCACGCGCAGCACCTTCTGGCTGGTCGGCCATCACATCACCATTCCGCGCCGCGTGGGCGAGATGCTGCGCTATGCGCCGGCCTGCGCGCTGGCGGCCATCATCGCGCCCGACATGTTGATGGAGGGGCAGCAAGTGCACTTCGAATTGTCGAATTTGAAACTCTTGTCGGGGATTGCCGCCACGCTCTTTTTTGTGATCCGCCGCAATATGTTGCAAACCATCGTGTTCGGCATGCTGGTTTTCACGGGCTTGCGACTGTTGCATGTTTTTCAGTAAAGCAGGACAAATCGGGGATTTGCTCTGGTCATTGCGGTAAAATAGCGCACTTCCTTCCACTCGTCATCTGGATCGCCATGTCAGCTGTTCTCAACTTCATCCGTTTGCAAGATTTGATCGCCCAAAATGCATTGCAAGGCAAGCGCGTGTTTATCCGCGCCGACCTGAATGTCCCGCAAGATGACAGTGGCAAGATCACCGAAGATACGCGCATCCGCGCCTCGGTGCCGGCCATCCGCGCCGCGCTCGACGCTGGTGCGGCCGTGATGGTGACGTCGCACCTGGGCCGTCCGACGGAAGGCGAGTTCAAGCCGGCCGACAGCCTGGCGCCCGTGGCCGCCCGCCTGTCCGAGCTGCTGGGCCAGGAAGTTGCACTGAAACAAAACTGGGTCGATGGCGCCGGCCTGGAAAACCTGGCTGCCGGCCAGGTGGTCTTGCTGGAAAACGTGCGCGTCAACAAGGGCGAAAAGAAAAACAGCGATGAACTGGCGCAAAAAATGGCCAAGCTGTGCGACATCTACGTCAATGACGCGTTCGGCACGGCCCACCGCGCCGAGGCGTCCACGCACGGCATCGCCAAGTTCGCCCCCGTCGCCTGCGCCGGCCCGCTGCTGGCCGCCGAACTTGATGCACTGGGCAAAGCTTTGCACGCCCCGGCCCGCCCACTGCTGGCCATCGTTGCTGGTTCGAAAGTATCGAGCAAGCTGACCATCTTGAAAGCCCTGTCCGACAAGGTCGATAATCTGATCGTCGGCGGCGGCATCGCCAATACCTTCATGAAGGCCGTCGGCTTGAACGTGGGCAAGTCGCTGGTCGAAGCGGAACTCGTCGAGGAAGCGAAAGCCATCATCGAGATCATGGCCAAGCGCGGCGCGCAAGTGCCGATTCCCGTCGACGTCGTGTGCGCCAAGGAATTCTCGCCAACGGCTGTGGCTACCGTCAAGGACGTGGCCGACGTGGCGGACGACGACATGATCCTCGATATCGGCCCGAAAACGGCGGCCCTGCTGGCGCAGCAAATCGCTGCCGCCGGCACCATCGTGTGGAACGGCCCCGTGGGCGTGTTCGAGTTCGACCAGTTCGGCAACGGCACCAAGACCCTGGCGCTGGCCATTGCCGAGTCGAAAGCGTTTTCCATCGCTGGCGGTGGCGACACCCTGGCGGCGATTGCCAAATACGACATTACCGATAAAATCAGCTATATCTCGACGGGCGGCGGCGCTTTCCTGGAATTCCTGGAAGGCAAGACTCTCCCAGCAGTGGAAATCCTCATGCAACGCGCCGCTTAAGGCGCTGCAGTCAGCAGTTCAGTACCAAGCGCAGCCTGATCGCTGCGCTTTTACCTTGCCGGGCGGTTCAGCCGCCAGGTCTTGCTCACCTTCGCTCGCGCACAAGGACTCCTATGCCACGCGGTACAAAAATCGTAGCAACAATCGGCCCCGCTTCCACCGACTTCGATATCCTGGTGAAGATGATACGCGCGGGTGTCGACGTGGTGCGCTTGAATTTTTCCCACGGCAAGGCGCAGGACCATATCGACCGCGCGGCGCTGGTACGCCTGGCGGCGGCCGAGTGCGGCCGCGAAGTGGCCATCATGGCCGACATGCAGGGGCCGAAGATTCGCGTCGGCAAGTTTGAAAACACGCGCATCGAGCTGGAAGCGGGCGCGCGCTTCATCCTCGACGCCAAGTGGGGAGAAAACGGCGAACTGGGCAACCAGGAAAGAGTCGGCCTCGACTACAAGGCCCTGCCGCGCGACCTGCACAAGGGCGATGTGCTGCTGCTGAACGACGGCCTCATTGTGCTGATCGTCGAGCGCATCCACGGCAGCGAAATCCACACCACCGTCAAGATTGGCGGCGAGTTGTCGAACAACAAGGGCATCAACCGCCAGGGCGGCGGCCTGTCCGCGCCGGCCCTGACGGCCAAGGATATGGAAGATATCAAGACGGCCATGAGTTTCCAGGCCGACTATCTGGCCATTTCCTTCCCGAAATGCGCGACCGACATGGAAATGGCGCGCCAGCTGGCCAATATCGCGGGCGAAGCGTACCACCACAAGCCGATGATGATCGCCAAGATCGAACGGGCGGAAGCCATTCCTGCCCTGCAGGAAATTCTCGATGCGTCTGACGGCATCATGGTGGCCCGTGGCGACCTGGCAGTCGAGGTGGGCAATGCGGCCGTGCCGGCCTTGCAAAAGCGCATGATCAAGATGGCGCGCGCGTCGAACAAGCTGGCCATCACGGCCACGCAGATGATGGAATCGATGATCGTCAACGCCGTGCCGACCCGCGCCGAAGTGTCCGACGTGGCCAATGCCGTGCTCGATGGCACGGACGCCGTCATGACGTCGGCCGAGACGGCCTCGGGCAAGTACCCGATCGAGACGGTGGAAATGATGGCCGCCATCTGCGTCGAAGCGGAGCAGTCCGAATACAACAAGCTCGATGCCGATTTCCTCAACGTCACATTCACCCGCATCGACCAGTCGATCGCGTATGGCGCCCTGTTTACGGCCCACCATTTGCGCGTGAAAGCCATCGTGGCGCTGACGGAATCCGGTTCCACCGCCTTGTGGATGAGCCGCCACAGTATCGACACGCCGATCTACGCGCTCACGCCCAGTGTGACGACTTTGCGCAAAGCCGCGCTGTACCGCAATGTTCGGGCGTATCATCTGATGCAGAACGCCCCCAGCGCGCAAGTGCTGAAGCAGGCGGAAGAGCTGCTGGTGGCGCAGGGCATCGTCAAAAAGGGCGACATGATCGTCGTCACCTGGGGCGAGCCGATGGGGCAGGTGGGTGGAACGAATGCCTTGAAAATTGTGAAGGTAGGCGAATTCGACTAAGACCCAAGAATTCAGGCGCCGGCGCGGTTACTGACCACCGCGAAGCGCCGCAACGGTTTCTATTGTTATCTGGAGTATTACCATGTCTCTCGTATCCATGCGTCAACTGCTGGACCATGCCGCCGAAAACGGTTATGGCATTCCTGCTTTCAACGTCAATAACCTGGAGCAAGTGCAAGCCATCATGGCCGCCGCCGATGCCTTGAACTCGCCGGTGATCATGCAAGCGTCTGCTGGCGCGCGCAAGTATGCCGGTGAAGCCTTCCTGCGCCACCTGATCGACGCCGCCGTCGAAGCGTATCCGCACATCCCCGTCGTCATGCACCAGGATCACGGCCAGTCGCCAGCCGTCTGCATGGCCGCCATCCGTTCGGGCTTTACGTCCGTGATGATGGACGGTTCGCTGGAAGCGGACGGCAAGTCGGTTGCATCGTACGAATACAACGTGGAAGTGTCGCGTGAAGTGGTGAAATTCTCGCACGCCATCGGCGTGACGGTGGAAGCGGAACTGGGCGTGCTCGGTTCGCTGGAAACCATGAAGGGCGACAAGGAAGACGGCCACGGCGCCGACGGCACCATGACGCGCGAACAACTGCTGACGGACGTGGCGCAAGCGGCCGACTTCGTGCAGCGCACCCAGTGCGACGCCCTGGCGATCGCCATCGGCACCTCGCACGGCGCCTACAAATTCACGCGCAAGCCAACGGGCGACATCCTGGCCATCGACCGCATCAAGGAAATCCACGCGCGCATCCCGAACACCCACCTGGTGATGCACGGTTCTTCGTCGGTACCGCAGGAATTGCTGGCCATCATCCGCGAATTCGGCGGCGACATGAAGGAAACCTACGGCGTGCCCGTCGAGGAAATCCAGGAAGGCATCCGTCACGGCGTGCGCAAGATCAACATCGACACCGACATCCGCCTGGCGATGACGGCCGCGATCCGCAAATACCTGTTCGAGAATCCGTCGAAATTCGACCCGCGCGACTACCTGAAGCCGGCCCGTCTTGCTGCAGAGCAAATCGTGCGCGCCCGCATGCAGGCATTCGGCTGCGAAGGCCAGGCCTCGAAAATCAAGGTCATCACGATGGAAAAAATGGCCGAGCGCTACAAGGCCGGCGAGCTGTCGCAAATTGTGAAGTAAAATTCTGTCTGGAACGGGCAGCAGGCATGCGCATACAGCGTATCCTTGTGCCCGATTTTCTCGACCGGCGGGCATCCCCTGCCTGCCGGTTTCGTATCATCCAACTATTCCCCCGCTATGAACAGCCTCTATCAGACTTCCATCCACTCCCTGCCATTGCTGGGCCACGGCAAGGTCCGCGACAACTACGCCGTTGGCGACGACAAGATTTTGATCGTCACCACGGACCGCCTGTCGGCCTTCGATGTCGTCATGAACGAGCCTATCCCCGGCAAGGGCAAGGTGCTCAACCAGATGAGCGACTTCTGGTTCGAGAAACTGGGCCACATCGTGCCGAACCACCTGACCGGCGTGGCGCCGGAATCCGTGGTGGCGCCCGATGAAGTGGAGCAAGTCAAGGGCCGCGCCGTCGTGGCCAAGCGCTTGAAACCCATCATGGTCGAGGCAGTCGTGCGTGGCTACATCATCGGTTCGGGCTGGAAAGATTACCAGGACACGGGCAGCATCTGCGGCATCGCGCTGCCGGCCGGCCTGCAACAGGCGGAAAAACTGCCGGAGCCGATCTTCACCCCGGCAGCCAAGGCCGAACTGGGCGAGCATGATGAAAACATCAGCTTTGCGGAAATGGAAGAGCGCATCGGTGCCGACCTGGCCGCCAAGATGCGCGACGTCGCCATTCAACTCTACAAGACGGCCGCCGAATACGCGGCCACGCGCGGCATCATCATCGCCGACACCAAGTTCGAATTCGGCCTGGACGACAATGGCGTCATGCATTTGATGGATGAAGTGCTGACGGCCGACTCGTCGCGCTTCTGGCCTGCCGATTCCTACCAGCCCGGCATTTCGCCACCGTCGTTCGACAAGCAATTCGTGCGCGACTACCTGGAAACACTGACCTGGGGCAAGACCGCACCGGCGCCAGCGCTGCCGGCCGACGTCATCGAAAAAACCCAGGCCAAGTATTTCGAAGCCATCGAACGCCTGACGGGCGAGAAGCTGAAGGCTTGAGATGAGCGAGCAAAATAAGCCGCTGGTCGGCGTCATCATGGGTTCGTCCTCGGACTGGGACGTGATGCAGAATGCGGTTGCCATCCTGAAACAGTTTGGCGTGCCGTACGAAGCGCAAGTCATTTCCGCGCACCGCATGCCCGACGAGATGTATGCATACGCGAAAAGCGCGCGCGCGCGCGGCTTGCGCGCCATCATCGCCGGCGCCGGCGGCGCCGCCCACTTGCCTGGCATGGTGGCGGCGATGACCATCGTGCCGGTGCTGGGCGTGCCCGTGCCATCGAAATACCTGCGCGGCGAAGATTCCATGCTGTCCATCCTGCAAATGCCCAAGGGCGTGCCGGTAGCCACCTTCGCCATCGGCGAAGCGGGCGCGGCGAATGCGGCGCTGACGGCGGTGGCGATGCTTGCTGCCAACGACGACGTCCTGGCCGAGCGCCTGGAAGCCTTCCGTGCCACGCAAACGGCCGCCGCCAAGGCCATGGTCTTGCCTGATTAATGTGTTTGAAAAATAATGAATAGTAAATCGACTTCCCCATTGCTGCCCGCCGCCCATCCACCGGCGTGGCTGGGCGTGATGGGCGGCGGCCAGCTTGGCCGCATGTTTGCCCAGGCCGCCCAGAGCATGGGCTATCAGGTAGCTGTGCTGGAACCGTCCGATGCCTGCCCTGCGGGGCAGGTGGCGCAGCGCCTCGTCCATGCCGCATATGATGATGCGGATGGCCTCGACGCCCTGGCGGCGCAATGCCTGGCCGTCACCACGGAATTCGAGAATGTGCCGGCCGGCAGCCTGTCGCGCCTGGCCAACCACGTCTTCGTCGCACCGGATGCCCACGGCGTGTCGGTGGCGCAGGACCGTATCGCGGAAAAGCGTTTCTTTGTCGACTGTGCAAGCAAATCGGGCGTGCTGCCGGCGCCGCACATGGTGATCGCCACGCAGGCCGATATTGACGCCATCGGCGACGACTTGCTGCCGGGTATCTTGAAAACCGTGCGCATGGGCTATGACGGCAAGGGCCAGTTCCGCGTGCGCACGCGCGACGAGGTGCGCGCCGCCTTCGCGGAAATGGGACAAGTAACTTGCCTGTTGGAAAAAATGCTGCCGCTGGCGTATGAAGTGTCCGTGTTGACGGCGCGCGGCGTGGACGGCGAATCGGTCGTGTATCCGATCGCCGAAAACGTGCACCGCGACGGCGTGCTGTTTACCACCACCGTGCCGGGTCCGAACGTGTCGGACGACTGCGCCGCCAGGGCGCAGCGGGCGGCGCAAGCCATGGTCGCCGAACTCGGCTATGTCGGCGTGCTGTGCATCGAATTTTTCGTGCTCGACGACGGCAGCCTGGTGGTCAATGAAATGGCGCCGCGTCCGCACAACAGCGGCCACTACACGATGGACGCCTGTGTCACCAGCCAGTTCGCGCAGCAGGTGCGGGCCATGGCGCGCTTGCCGCTGGGCGACGTGCGCCAGCATTCGCCGGCCGTGATGCTCAACATCCTGGGCGACGCCTGGTTTGCCGACGACAGTGATGCCGCCTGTGAACCGGCATGGGACCAGGTGCTGGCGCTGCCGGGCGCTTGCCTGCATCTGTACGGCAAGGACGACCCGCGCCGTGGCCGCAAGATGGGCCACCTGACCTTCATCGCCGCCACCTTGCCGCAGGCACAGCAGCGTCTGCGCGATGCTTGCCGGATCCTGGGAATCGCGCCGTGAGCGTACTTGCACAAGATCTGGCGGCGGCCGCTGCCGTGCTGGAAGCGGGCGGCCTCGTCGCTTTCCCGACGGAAACGGTGTATGGCCTGGGCGCCGATGCGGAAAACCCGGCCGCCGTGGCGCGCATCTACGAAGCCAAGGGCCGTCCCTCGGACCACCCCGTGATCGTGCACGTGGCGCCCGGCGCCGACCTGGCGCACTGGTCCGATGATCTTCCGCCCGAGGCGCAGCAACTGGTGGCCGCCTTCTGGCCCGGTCCGCTGACCCTGATCGTCAGGCGCGCCGCGCATATTCCCGACGCCGTCTCCGGCGGCCAGGATACGGTGGGCTTGCGCTGCCCGTCGCACCCGGTGGCTATCGCATTGCTACGCACTTTCAAGGGCGGCAAGGGTGGCCTGGCGGCGCCGTCGGCGAACAAATTCGGCAATGTCAGCCCGACCACTGCGCAGCACGTGCGCGATGAATTTGCGGCGGAACTCGCCAGCGGCTTGCTGGGCCTGGTCCTCGATGGCGGGCAGAGCGACGTGGGCATCGAGTCGACCATCGTCGACCTGTCGCGCCTGGCCACACACGGTCCCGTGCTGTTGCGTCCCGGCCATATCAGCAGCGAGCAGATCGCCGCCGTCATTGGCCGCGCACCGGCCGTGGCGGACGCGGCGGCGCCGCGCGCCTCGGGCACCCTGGAATCGCACTATGCACCGCACACGCCTGTTGCGATGCAGCACAGCGACGACGTGCGCGCCACCTTGAACCGCCTGCTCAATGACGGGCGCCGCGTGGCCCTGATCCACTATTCGGATCTGCCGCCGGCCAGCGCCAGCGTGCGCCTGGCTGCGACCCCGGAAAATTACGCGCATGCGCTGTATGCCTCGCTGCGCACAATGGACCAGGTCGGCGCCGAGCTGATCCTCGTCGAAGCACCGCCCACCGGCCCCGCATGGCTGGGCGTGAATGACCGTTTGCGGCGTGCCGCATTCGGCTCAAGTGGTATCTTGCAGCAATTCCTGTCCGTCTAAAGAAAGCCCCGCAAGGGGCTTTTTCTTGATGCAGCGCAATAGAGATGCTCGCCACGAAACATAGTAAAACCCCCATAATCCAGTTGATCGTCCGCTCGTGACAGGGCGCCGGCGGTGTTGTTATTTCGTTGATTTTTAAAGCATATTTTCTATACAAGCCCGAGGAACGATGGCATATTAGTTGGGTAGCGAATAGCACGCCCGTTCGTTTAGAAACCAGAAAAAAAGACCGAGGAGACAAAATGCATCAAACAAAATTCGCGCTGGCCGTGCTGGCTGCGGCTGTCCTGGCAGGTTGCGGCGGCGCCAGTGGCGGTGATCAAACCTTGAAAGTCAAATACACGGCGCAGGTGTCGTTCGGCGACAGCCTGTCCGATGTCGGCTCGTATGCCGTGGGCACGGTGGCGGCGAGCGGTGGTGGCAAATTCACCATCAATGGCGACAATACCAAGATCAATCCTGAACTGACGGGCAAGAACTGGACCGAGCACCTGGCCGCGCAATTCGGCCTGGCCAAGCCATGCGCCGCCGAGACCGGCCTGGAAGGCAATGCGGCGAAGGGCTTGGCCGTGCCGCGCGTCAAGCATGCCGGCTGCTTCGGCTACGCCATGGGCGGCTCGCGCGTGACCAATCCGGTCGGCCCGAACAACAAGCTGACGGGTAGTGAGCTGGGCGCCCTGACGGTGCCCGTGGTGACGCAGATCGCGAACCACCTGGCCGCATCTGGCGGCAAGTTCAGCGGCACGGAAGCCGTCTTCGTGATGGCGGGCGGTAACGATGTGCTGTATCAGCTGGGCGTATTGCAGGCGGGGGCGACCGCCGCCGGCCAGGCTGCCGGCGCGACGGCTGGCGCCCAGGCTTTCGCCACCAATCTGACCATGGCCCTGGCGGCCGGCGCCACCAATCCTGCCACGGCAGCGGCTGCCATCGGCGCCGCCGTCAAGACGGCCAGCGCGGCGCCTGGCGCCACGTCGGCGACCATCGTCGGCGCCGCCGTGCAAGCGGCCGTGATGGCTGGCAATACAGCCGTCGCTTCGCCTGCCGTGTACGGTCCGCTGGTCGCCAAGGCGCAAGCCGATGCGACCGTGACGGGCAACGCGGCCGGCGCCAAGGCCGGTGCCGATTACGCTGCGGCCCAGGGCCCGTTGCTGGTTGCCTCCATGAAACAGGCGGGCACCGAACTGGTGGCGCTGGTCAAGGACCAGATCATCGCCAAGGGCGCCAACTATGTGGTGGTCAACAACCTGCCGGACGTGGCCGGTACGCCATCGGGCTTGGGCAAGGATGCGAACACGAAAGCGCTCATCAATGCCATGGTCAGCGCCTTCAATGGCGAATTGAGCAGCGGCTTGAACGGCAATGCGAAAGTCTTGCTGGTCGACGTGTTTGCCGTCAGCCATGACCAGGGCACCAACCCTGGCCCGTATGGCTTGACCAACGTCAGCGAGACGGCGTGCAACTTGAGCGCGCCAGGCAATATCCTCGGCAGCTCGCTCGTGTGCAATGGCACGAACCTGAAAGCGGGCGACGTCAGCCATTACTCGTATGCTGACGATGTGCATCCTACGCCGTTCAACAACCTGTTGCTGGCCCGTTATGTGGCCAAGGACATGGTCGTGCGGGGCTGGCTGTAAGGGATGGCCGCGCCAGCAACGTCTGCGCGACGTGGCTGGCGCTGGCAGCGACAAGTTTGGATAGCCCGGCTATCCGCACATAATGATCAGGAGACAAGATGAAGAATCGTTTGAATACCGCTGTACGCGTGCTGGCTGCGGCCGCCGCGATGGCCATGGCGACGGGCGCTTCGGCGCAAAGCGCAGGCACCTGGATGGCCAAAGCCGGCCTCAACAAGATCACGCCGCACGTGGACAGTGGCGACATTTCCGCGCCGGCGCTGCCGGGCACGAAAGCCGACGTCAAGTCCGATACCAAGCCCATCCTGACCTTTGCCTACATGATCACGGACAATGTTTCCGCTGAAATGATCCTGGGTGTGCCGTACAAGCATGACCTGATGGGCGACGGCTCCATCAAGGGCACGGGCAAGCTGGGGACGGCGGAAGCCTTGCCGCCGACGGCTTTCATCCAGTACCGCTTCTTCCAGCCCAATGCGATGATCCGCCCTTACGTGGGCGCGGGCTTGACGTATGCCTATTTCCAGAAGGAAAAAGGCTCGGGCCAGATGACGGCTTTGCTGGATCCGGGTGGATCGCCGGTCACCTACCGCCTGGATAACAAGCTGGCGGGCAGCCTGGTGGTCGGCAGCACCCTGGCCTTCAACGAGCGCTGGTTTGCCGACGTGGCCGTGGTCAAGACCTACCTGAAAACCAGGGCGAAATTTTCGACGGGGCAGACGCAGGACATCAAGCTCGACCCGGTTGCCGTGAGTATCAGCATCGGGTATAACTTTACCCTGTAAAACAAAAAATCCGCCTCGGCGGATTTTTTTTTGGTCCCGTTCCCGCTCCCGCTCAGGCTGGCGGTGTATTGAACTTTCCATTGTGGAAGATCAAGGGCGGCTGCGCGGCAAACGCGCATTGTTCCACTTCGCCCACGAAAATGACGTGGTCGCCTTCCGGATAGCGGCTGCGGTTGTGGCATTCGAACCAGGCCGATGCGCCTTTCAGGATGGGCTGGCCCGTGCGCGACAGTTCGTATTCGACGTCGTCGAAGGGGTTCGGTGTGCGGCGTGAAAAGCGCGTGGCCAGTTCCGCCTGGTCGGCGCCCAGCACATTGATGACGTAATGCGAGTTGCCGCTGAAAATGGGCATGCTGTTGGCCACGGAACCGAGGCTCCACAGCACCAGCGGCGGCGACAGCGAGACGGAATTGAAGGAACTGGCCGTCAAGCCACGGAAACTGCCGTCGGCCAGGCGCGTCGTAATCACCGTCACGCCGGTGGCAAACTGCGACAATGCCTGGCGGAAATGTGTCGTATCGAATTCTTGCGCTGGCGCGCGGGGAGAGCGTGTGTTCATGGGTGACCTGTCTATTTGCTGACATTATGCCAAAAATCGGCCGCGCCAGCGCAATCGTGGCCGGCATGCCCTGATGTGCGGTGCCTCACGCGCCGTTTCAAGCGGCGCTGCAGGCCGTGGCACTTTACGTTACAGTGGTGAAATGATACGTCGCAGAGGCGTTGTGGGAGGGCATCATGCATCAACAGACGGAAGTGGCGGTATTCGGCGGTGGCTGTTTTTGGTGCCTGGCCGCCGTGTACGCGCAAGTGCGTGGCGTGACGCGCGTCGAGTCCGGCTACACGGGCGGCAGCGTGCCCCATCCCACGTATGAACAGGTATGCGCGGGCGACACGGGCCACGCGGAAGTGGTGCGCCTGGAATTCGATCCTGCCGTCATCGCTTACCACGACTTGCTGGAAATCTTTTTTACCCTGCACGATCCCACGACCCTGAACCGGCAGGGCAATGATGTCGGCACGCAATTTCGCTCCGTCATCTATTACCAGTCGCCCGCGCAGGAGCAGGTCGCGCGCAAGGTACTGGCCGAAATGGCCGGCGTGTGGGATGCGCCCATCGTCACGCAGCTGGCGCCGGCAGCCACCTTTTATGCGGCCGAGGATTACCACCAGAATTATGTTGAGCAGCATCCCCTGCAGGGCTATTGCGCCCTGGTCGTCGTGCCCAAGGTGGAGAAATTTCGCGCCATGTATGCGGGGCGCCTGAAGTGAGGCAGTCCCCGGCGCCGCGCGCCCGTCAGGTCGCGAGCACGGGCGCCGGCTTGGCCTCGTGCGCATACATGTAGTTGCGCGACGAGGGCAGGGTGGACGAGCGCCGGCCCGCCTTCACGCAGACGATCTGGTACAGGCTGATCAAATCTTGCTCGAAGGCATAGGCGCAGCCAGCCAGGTAGACATGCCAGATGCGGAAGCGCCGTTCGCCCGCCAGCGGGCGGATCTGCTCGGCATGGGCTTCGAAATTTTCTGTCCACAGGGCGCAGGTGCGCGCATAGTGGCGGCGCAGGTTTTCCACGTCCAGCACTTCCAGCCCCCCTTGCTGCATGGTCTTGAGCACATTGCCGATGTGTGCCAGCTCACCGTGCGGAAACACATATTTTTCGATGAATTCCCCGCCGCCATACGGCGTTTCGCCATTCTCCGGGTCGGTCGAGGTGATGCCGTGGTTCATCGCCATGCCATCGGGCGCCAGGAGTTTATTGATGATGGAAAAGTAGTCGGGCAAATGCTTCAGACCCACGTGCTCGAACATGCCCACGCTGGTGATGCGGTCGAACTGGCCCGTCACGTCGCGGTAATCTTGCAGGCGGATATCGATCAGGTGGGCCAGGCCCGCCGCCGCCACGCGCTCGCGCGCCAGCGCGTACTGGTTTTCCGACAGGGTCACGCCCACGCAGCGGGCGCCATATTGCTGCGCGGCGCGAATGACGAGCGCGCCCCAGCCACAGCCGATGTCGAGCAGGGTCTGGCCCGGTTGCAACTGGATTTTCTTCAGGATATGGTCGATCTTCTTGACTTGCGCCTGCGCCAGGGTTTCATCGCCATGTTCGAAGTAGGCGCAGGAATACACGAGGGCGGGGTCGAGAAACTGTTCATAGAACGCGTTCGACACGTCGTAGTGGTAGCGGATGGCTTCGGCATCCTTGCTCTTGTCGTGCGTAAAGCTGCGCACGATGCGGGCCAGCTTGCCTTCCGGCTTCAAGGTATTGCGCGCCAGGGCATTGCAGATGGCAATCATGTCCATCGCCGTGCCCTTGACCTCGATATTGCCTTCCACGTAGGCCGAGCCCAGATTGGCCAGCGACGGGTTCAGCAGATAACGGGCCGAGGCGACGGTCGGCAGGCGGATCGTGACCCTGGGTGCTTCACTGGACAGGTCGACATGCTGGCCGTTCCACAATTCTATGCGGAGCGGCAAGGCGGTCTTGCTGCGGATGCTGGCGATCCAGGACTTGAGTTGGTTTTGTACAAACAAAATAGCCTCCAATGCAGCGGTCGCCGTGGCAGCCGCAAATTGAGAAACAATGTCATTTAGTAACTTCTACCCTCATAGCCTACACCCATATTGACCAGCCCGCTTTGCGCTGACGTGCTTATCCTGCTCAGGGTTGCAAGCGCTGCATGCTCCATTGCCCGTCAGCACCGCGCGTAAACACGATGCGGTCGTGGAAGCGCGAACGGCGCCCCTGCCAGAATTCGATGCGTTCCGGCTGCAGGCGGTAGCCGCCCCAGTGGGCCGGGCGCGGCGGCTGTGCGTCGCCGACGGCGGCCACCACGGCCGCGTAATGGCTTTCCAGCGTGGCCCGGCTGTCGATGGGCGCGCTTTGTTGCGAGGCAATCGCCGACAGGCGGCTTTGCAGGGGGCGCACATTGAAATACTCGTCGCTCTCGGCCGCCGTGGTTTTTACCACCGTGCCCTCGATGCGCACTTGCCGCTCCAGCTCGCGCCAGAAGAACAGCAGGGCGGCGTTGGGATTGTGTTCGAGCTGCTGGCCCTTGTCGCTGTGGTAATTCGTGTACCAGGTAAAGCCCCGTTCATCGAACTGCTTGATCAGCACGATGCGCGAGCTGGGCTTGCCATCGGGGGTGACGGTGGCCAAGTCCATGGCGTTCGGCTCCATCACCTGCGCGTTGAGGGCTTCGGCAAACCATTTCTGGAACATGGCGATGGGATCTGCCAGCACGTCCGTCTCGCTCAGGCTGGACTGGACGTAATCGGTGCGCATGGCCGCCAGCACGGCGGCCGCGTCCGGCGCTGCTGGGGCTTCTGGCGCATCGGGCGCGATGCCGCGGCGGCGTTGCATGGCCGTGCCCAGCTGTTCCATCTGTTGCGCGCTGAACAGGCGCTTGGCCATGGGCGCCAGTTGTCCCTCTTCCTTGGTCATGTGGGCCTGGTAGGCGGCGACATAGTCGCGCACGCCATCGGCGGACAGCTGCGTGCCCGTGCCGGCCGCGATGGCGTCCAGTTCCGGGCGCAGGGTCAGCCAGGCCTGGTCCATGCGCTGGTGGTCGGCCAGGATTTCCGGCACCAGGGTGGCCAGCAGGGCGGCATCGTCGCCCGTGGCCGTCGCCTGCAGCATGGGCATCAAGTCCTGTTCTTCATCGTCATGGTGCAGATGGGCGGCTTTATTGAAGTACTGCAACACGGCCTTGGCCGCCTGCTGCGCGTCTGCCGTGTTGCCGTGCTGCGCCAGGTGGCCCAGCAGGTTTTGCAAGGTCGTCAGTTGCTTGCGGATCTTGTCGTGGCAATGCTTGAGCACGGCGATGGGCTGGTCAAAGCCGGGAACGGAGTCGAACAGGGGAGAGGTCATGGCGAGTTCTCGTGGTGGGCGGTGTGGGGGCGTGGCGACAGTGCGGCTTGTCGCTGTGTCAATTCGGCTATTTTAGAATATCCGCCAGCGCAGTGTCCGTTAAAATGGCGCCATGCATACCTCCACCAATGAACTAATTTCCATGGACTTGACCGAGATCGATTTTGAGCGCCGTTTCGGCGGCATTGCCCGCCTGTACGGCGCGCCCGCTTTGGCGCGCTTCCGCGCTGCCCACGTGTGTGTGATCGGCGTGGGCGGCGTCGGTTCCTGGATCGTCGAAGCGCTGGCGCGCAGCGCCATCGGCCGCCTGACCCTGATCGACCTCGACAATGTTGCCGAATCGAACATCAATCGCCAGATCCAGGCCATGAGCGACACCATCGGCAAGGCCAAGATCACGGCCCTGGCCGAACGTATCGAACTGATCAACCCGTTCTGCCAGGTGACGCAGATCGAGGATTTCATTACCCCCGATAACCTCGATCAATTGCTGGGCGGGCGCGATTTCGACTATCTGGTCGACGCCATCGACAATGCCAAGGCCAAGGCGGCCGTGATCGCGTATTGCCGCGCGCGCAATGTCCCCATGCTGACCATCGGCAGCGCGGGCGGACAGACGGACCCGACCCTGATCGCCGTGCGCGACCTGTCGAAAACGGAACAGGAGCCACTGCTCAAGCGCGTGCGAAAACTGTTGCGCACCGAATATGGTTTTCCCCGTGGCGTGAAAAACAAATTCAATGTCGACGCCGTGTTTTCCATGGAACCGTTAAGCACGCCCGAGAGCGCGGAAGCGTGCGCCATTGACGGCACGGCGGCCGGCGTGACGGGCTTGAATTGCGCCGGCTTCGGTTCCAGCGTGGTGGTGACGGCCAGCTTCGGCATGGTGGCGGCCGCGCATGTGCTGAAAAGCTTGCGCCAGCCCGGGGCTTCAGCCTTGCCGGACCTGGTCTAAGTCCATGCCGGCAGCGGGCGTGAAAAGTGTAAGTCTTGTGACAGGGTTTTCAACTTCGGGCAGCGGTTTGCTATTATTGTTGTCCCTGCGCTATCTGGACTGCAGGCATCTCACCGAAACTCAATGAAAGAAACCATCATGACGCGTAGCTCCGTTTTGTTTGCCCTGATCTGCTCCGTCGCCGCGTCGCTGGCGCAGGCACAGGCGCCAGCGCCTGTTCCCGCCTCCGCCGTATCGCTGAGCCCCGGCCCTGTCGCCGATAAATTGATCCTGATCGACAACAAGGTCGGCACGGGCAAGGAAGCGTCCGTCGGCAATACCGTCACCGTGCACTACACGGGCTGGCTGTACCGTCCGCTGGCGAAAGATTCGCGCGGCAAGAAGTTCGACAGCTCCGTGGGCCGTGGCCCGTTTGACTTCCCGCTCGGCAAGGGCATGGTCATCAAGGGCTGGGACCAGGGCGTGGCTGGCATGAAAGTGGGCGGCAAGCGCACCCTGATCATTCCGGGCGAACTGGCGTATGGTCCGCGTGGCGCCGGCAATGGCGACATTCCGCCGAACTCGGCACTGATCTTCGACGTGGAATTGCTGGACGTGAAGTAATTGGTCACTTTGGCGGCGGCGCATGCTCGCGCTGCCGCTAAAAGCGGTAGACTGGGGTTTCTTGAAATAGCGGAGATTCCTTCCATGAACATCGCCAACGACGTCACTGAACTGATCGGCAACACCCCCCTGGTGCGCATCAACCGCATCGCCGCCGGCAGTGTGGCCACCATCCTGGCCAAACTCGAATTCTACAATCCCGCGCACAGCGTCAAGGACCGCATCGGCCTGTCCATGATCGTCGCGGCCGAAGCTGCGGGCAAGATCCATCCCGATACCGTCATCGTCGAGCCCACCAGCGGCAACACGGGCATCGCGCTGGCCATGGTCTGCGCCGCGCGCGGCTACCGCTGCACCCTCGTCATGCCCGATACCATGAGCCGCGAGCGGCGCATCCTGCTGCGCGCCTATGGCGCCGAGCTGGTGCTCACGCCGGGCAGCGAAGGCATGCTGGGCGCCATCCGCAAGGCCGAGGAAATGGTGGCGGCCGACCCGCGCTACCTGATGCTGCAGCAATTCAACAATCCCGCCAACCCCGCCATCCACCGCGCCACGACGGCCGAGGAAATCTGGCGCGACACGGATGGGCAAGTGGACATCGTCGTGGCCGGCGTGGGCACGGGCGGCACGATCACGGGCATCGGCGAAGTGCTGAAGGAACGCAAGCCCGGCGTGCAAGTGATCGCCGTGGAACCGGAAGCGTCGCCGATGCTGTCGAAAGGCACGAAAGGGCCGCATCCGATCCAGGGCATCGGAGCCGGTTTCGTGCCGCAGATTTTGAATACGGCCATCTACGACGAAATCATCTGCGTCAAGAACGACGACGCGTTCGCCACGGCGCGCCTGGCCGCCAGCGATGAAGGCTTGTTGGTCGGCATCTCGTCGGGCGCCGCCCTGTGGGCCGCCCTGCAAGTGGCGCGCCGCCCGGAAAACGCGGGCAAGACCATCGTCACCATCATCCCGTCGTTTGGCGAGCGCTACTTGAGCACGGCCTTGTACGCAGGCCTGGGCGACTGATTCAATAGCAGCGGCAGGGCTATCCTTTCCGCCAGCGCCCGGTTGCCCGCGTCGCCCGGGTGCAGGTGGTCGCCCGAGTCGTAGGCGGGCAGCAGGCGCAGCGGATGGGCCGGGTCGCGCGCCCAGGCATCGAAGTCGAGCACGGCGTCGAACGTGCCGCTGGCGCGTATCCACGCATTGAGTTGCTGGCGCAGCGCATCTTTATCAAGCTGATAATAATCGCTCAGGGGCGTGCCGGGCAGGGCGCCTGCGAACGGCGTCAGGGTGGCGCCGACCACGCGCACGCCGCGGCTGCGGGCCTGGGCGACCAGCTGGGCGTAGCCGCTGGTCAATTCCTCCAGGGTGGGTCGTGGTGCCCGCGGCGCAAACGCCGTGCCGGGCCAACTGATGTCATTGATCCCCAACAAGACGACTGCCGTGCGCACGCCCGGCTGCGCCAGCACGTCGCGCTCGAAGCGCGCCAGGGCATTGTCTCCCATGCCGTCGGACAACAGCCGGCCACCGGAAATGCCCGCATTGATCACGGCCACGCCCTGCGGCGCCAGGCGTTCGGCCAGGAAATCGGGCCAGCGCGCATCCATCCCCAGGCTGGCGCTGGCGCCATCGGTGATGGAATCGCCGAGGATGGCCACGGCTTGCGCGGCTGGCGCCGCTTCCACCTCGATGGCACTCAGTAAAAGACGCGCCGTGGTGGTCTGCACGCCAGCTTGTGCACCATCGATGCGCGCGGCCCGCGTCTGGTCATGCGGTGCGATCCACGCCGTCTCGCGGCCATCCCAGTGAAACGTGGAGACGGGACTGGCTTGCGGCAGGTGAAGACTCACCGTCAGCCGCGCCAGATCCGGCACGGACAGCTCGACAGGGTCGCTGACCAGGGGCGCGCCCGGCGCCACGCTGGCCGCTGTCTGGCCGGAGAACGTGAGCGTGCGCAGGCTGCCGGGTTGGATGGCGGAACCGGAAGCGGCCAGCGCCACGGTGGCCGCGCCGATGCGCAGCGGCACCTTGCCGTACGCATTCGACAGCACGATGCGCACGCGCGGGCCGCCGACGCTGAGGCGCGCCACCTGGCGCACGGTCTGCGCTTGCAGCACGGCGGGTACGTTGGATGGGAAGAGGAAGTCGCTGCTCCACACGGCTTGCGGGCTGGCCGTCCAGCTGGCCAGCCAGGCGGTCCCTGTATCGGCGGCCTGGGCAGGACTGGTGCCGAATGCCAGGCTCAGCAGGGCGGCGGGGAGGATGGAAAATCGTTGCATGGCGGCTCGCTTCATCAAGGGGAATGTCCGCATGATGAAAGCAAAGCCATTTATGCACTAGACTATCTCATCGAAGAACATTTATGAGTTGAATTCACAATGGCCAGACTGGAAGTGAATCGTTCCGGCGAGCTGGAAGTGTTTGTGCGCGTCGTCGAGTTGGGCGGTTTTTCCGCCGCCGCGCGCGCCTGCGGCATGACGCCCTCGGCCGTCAGCAAGCTCGTTTCGCGCCTGGAAGAGCGACTGGGCGCGCGATTGCTGAACCGTTCCACGCGCCAGTTGCAGCTGACGGCCGAAGGCTGCGGCCTGTACGAACGGGGAACACAGGTGCTGGCGGCGCTGGACGAGGCCGAGCGTTGCGCGGGCGCGCAGGATGTGCCGCGCGGCAAAATACGGGTGAATGCGAATGTGCCGTTCGGCCAGCATTTTTTGTTGCCGCTGGCGCCACTGTTTCTGGAGTGCTATCCCGAGGTGACGCTCGACATCGTGCTCACGGATGCAGTGGTCGATATCCTCGAGCAGCGCACGGACGTGGCCGTGCGGGCCGGTCCCCTGAAAAGTTCTGGCTTGCTGGCGCGCAAGCTGGGCCAGACGCGCATGGCGATCGTGGCCGCGCCAGGCTACCTGGCGCGGCGCGGCACGCCGCTGGCGCCCGCCGAGCTGGCAGCGCACAACTTGCTCGACGCCAATTACGCGCGCGCCCGTTCGGGCTGGCCGTTGCGCCTGCCTGAAGGCGACATCGTCGTGCCGGTGACGGGCAATGCGCAGGCCAGCGATGGCGAAGCCTTGCGGCAACTGGCGCTGGCGGGACTGGGACTGGCGCGCCTGGCCGCCTTCCAGGTGCGCGGCGATATTTCGGCCGGCCGCTTGCAGGCCGTGCTGGAAGCGTTCAACCCGGGCGACAGCGAGGAAGTGCATGCCGTCTTCGTGGGGCAAGGCGGGCATGTGCCGCTGCGCGTGCGCGTTTTTCTCGATTTCCTGGCGCAGCACGTCGACCTGGGCTGAGCGTGTCCAGGCGCGATAGGCTACAGGCGGACACGGCCGCGCAGTACAATATCGGACGGGCCGCAATGGTTCGGCCCGTATTGTGCCTTTGAATGGAAATATGTTCCTGGTAAAACCTGAACGCCGCCGCCTGCTGCAGGTGGGCGCAACCGTGGCTGTCATCGCGCTGGGCCTGGCCTCGCGCGCCTATCCCCAATTCCTTCCCGCTGCATGGGGAAAATATCCGGGCGACGCCCTGTGGGCCATGATGATCGTCTTTGCGCTGGGCATCGTTGCCACGCGCATGCGCACGTGGCAACTGGCCTTGTGGTCCTTGCTGATCTGCTTTGGCGTGGAGTTCGGCCAGCTGGTCCAGGCGCCGTGGCTCGTCGCGCTGCGCGCGCATCCGCTGGGGCACTTGGTGCTGGGCTCCACCTTCGGCTGGGGTGATTTGATCGCCTACACGGCAGGCGTGGCGATCGCGGCGCTGGTCGATAAAGCGGCGCTGTTCAAGCGCCGCTAACCCTGATTACTTGACGTTACCCTCCGCGTCGCGCAATTCCACCGGCGCCAGTGTCAGTTTGGATAGCTGCGGGGCGATCTTCGCCTTGTCGCCCACGCCGATGACGATCAGCTTTTCCGGCTGCAGGTATTTCTTTGCCACCTGCTGCACCTGCTTGTCCGTCACGCTGGCAAAGCGCTGCGGCAGGGTCGCGTAGTAGTCGAGGCCCAGGCCGTAGATATACGCGTTCGCCATGCTGGCGCTGATGCTGGCATTCGTGTCGAACTGGCCCGGCAAGGACAGCACTTGCGAATTGCGCGCATTTGCCAGTTCTTGGCCAGCCAAGGGCTTGGCGATCATGGCGCGGATTTCCCTGACGGTTTCCGACACGGCCGGGCCCGTCACATCGGTGCGCACGCTGGCGGCAATCGAGAACGGTCCAGGCTGATTGCGGTACTGGAATTGCGAGCGCACGCCATACGTATAGCCCTTTTCTTCGCGCAAGTTGGTGTTCAGGCGGCTGGTAAACAAGCCGCCCAGCGCTGCATTCATCACTTGCAGCGGCGCGTAATCGGGCGTGGCGCGCGGCACGGCGATGACGGACAGGCGCACGGCCGTTTGCGGCGCGCCCGGCTTGTCGACCAAAATCAGTTTGGCCTTCGTCGTCTGCGGTACGGCGGCCACGGCCGGCGCCACCGCGCCCGCCTTCCAGCTGCCGAACTTGGCTTCGGCCAGCGCCTTCAATTGCGCTTCGCCGATATCGCCCGAGACGATCAGGGCCGCATTGTTCGGCAGGTAATGTTGCTGCCAGAAACCTTGCAGGTCGGCGCGGCTGGCCGCTTTCAGGGCCGCTTCCGTGCCCAGCTGGATGTAGCCATACGGATGCTGCGGGCCATACAGGGCCGCCGCTTCTACCCGCGCGGCCACGGCGCCCGCGTTTTCGCGCTGCTGCGCCAGCTGGCCGATGCGGCTGGCACGCTGGCGCTCCACCTCTTCTTGCGGGAATTGCGGGTGCAGCACCACGTCGGCCAGCACGTCGAGCGCTTGCGGGAACGTGGCTTTGAGCGACGTCAGCTGGGCGAACGAGGCATCCGTGTTGGAGCCGGTGCTCAGCAGCGCGCCCAGCTGCGCCACGTCGTCGGCGATTTGCGGCGCGCTGCGCGTATTGGTGCCTTCCTGCAGCAATTGCGCCGTAAAGCTCGACAAGCCCGGCTGCGCCAGCGGATTGGCGCCCGAGCCGCTCTTGATGACCAGCTGGCTGGCCACGAGCGGCACAGCCCCGTTGTAGTGGTGGATCACGGTCAGGCCGTTCGCCAGGGTGAACGACTTTCCTTGCGGAAGCACGATTTTTGGCGCGGGACCGGCCTTCGGCACGGCATTGCGCCATGGCTCGTCCGCATTGATGGCCGTGCCTGGCGCAGGCTTGACCTTGCCTGGCGCCGGCGTCGGCACTTCCGCGCCCAGGTCCGGCGTGCCCGGTACGCCGTAGACGACGACGCGCGACTGGTTCTTCAGATAGGTATCCACGGCGCGCTGCACGCCGGCCGCCGTCACCTGGCGGTAGCGCTCGATATCCTTGGCCAGGTAGCCGGGGTCGCCCACGTACTGGTTGTATTCGTTGAGCAAGTTGGCCACGCCGCGCCCGCCCATTTTTTCCACCTGGCTCAGCATATTGGTTTCGATGCTGTTGCGCGCCCGCTCCAGTTCCTTCTCGGTGGGGCCCTTGGCGCGTAATTGCTCCAGTTCCGCCTGCAGGGCTTGCTCGATTTCCTCGGGCTGGTGGCCCGGGCGCGCCGTCGCGTCGATGGTGAAGATGGAGGTGAGGGCGTTCGAGCCCTGGCTGGCGCCCACGTCCTGGGCGATCTGCTTGTCGTACACGAGGGATTTGTATAAACGGCTGGACTTGCCGCCGGCCAGGATGTGCGCGGCCATCGACAGTTCCGCGTCATCCCTGGTGTAGGCGGACGGCGTCAGCCAGGCCATGAAGACGCGCGGCAATTCGACCCGGTCCTGAACCACGATGCGGCGTTCCTGCGTGATGGGCGGCGTCACGACATCGGGTTTCGGCACGGCCGGGCCGCTCTTGAAGCTGCCGAAGTATTTGTTGACCAGTTCCCTGGTCTTCGCCTTGTCGATATCGCCGGCGATCACCAGGCTGGCGTTGTTGGGGCCATAATATTTGGTAAAAAATTCCTTGATGTCGGCCAGTTTCGCGTTCTGGATGTCCGCGTGCGAACCGATGACGCTGGCGTAATACGGGTGGGTCTTGGGAAACAGCTGGTGGTACAGGGCTTCCTGCACGATGCCGTACGGTGCATTCTCCACGCTCTGGCGGCGCTCGTTGCGCACCACGTCCTGCTGGTTCGTCAGCGCCGTCTGGTCGAGCACGTCCAGCAGGTAGCCCATGCGGTCGGAATGCGTCCACAGGGCCAGTTCCAGCTGGTTCGACGGCACCGTGTCGAAGTAATTGGTGCGGTCGAAATCCGTGCTGCCGTTCGAATCGGTGGCGCCCGCGCCTTCGAGCAACTGGTCGGCCATGCCGCGCGGCACGTGCTTGGTGGCGGCAAACATCATGTGCTCGAACAAATGCGCAAAGCCCGTCAATCCCGGCGCTTCATTCGCGGGACCCACGTGGTACCAGATATTGACGGCCGTGACGGGCAGCTTATGGTCTTCCACGAGAATGACGTCGAGGCCATTCGGCAAGGTGTATTTTTCGTAGGCGATGTTCGGCACGGACGTCGCGCCCGTCCTGACGGCCGCATCGGCGGCGTGGGCGAGAGTGAGCGGGGCGGCGTACAGCGACAGCAGCAGAGCGGGGAGGGCCAGCAGTTTGATCGGTTTCATGCATGCTTCCAGGGTAGGTGGAGAAGACGCTGCGGCTCGCTCGTGGCTGGCGCAGCGCGACGGTGCTACGGTCGGTGCTACAGTGTATACAGCAGGGCCGCGCCGCCCAGCACCAGCAGCGCGCTGGCGATGGAGACGATGGCGGCCGCGCCCAGCAGGCGCCATTCGCGTGGAGAAAACCAAGGGACGGACAAGGGCGCTTCCGGTACAGGCTGGGCCATGGCTGCCGCCGGCAGCGCCGGCAAGCCGCCCGCCGCGCGCGCCTGCGCCGCCAGCGCCTGCGTGGCGGCGTCCAGCAGGGCCAGCTGACGCTCGACGGTTTCCGCCAGCACCGCTTCGTTCAGCGCCACGAGGGCGAATATCGGGTCATCGACGTCGATCTTGATGCCGGTCTTGTCAAATACGTGGCTGCGCAGTTTGTGCGGGTCCATCTACCACTGCACCTTGTCGAGCTGTTCGAAGATGTCGCGGTAGACGACCTTGATGCGCTGCTTTTCCATGATGTTGAACTTGTCGTTCTGCAGCACTTCCTGCATCGTCAGGCGCGCCGTGTTCATTTTCTTGACGTCGGCGCCGAAGGTGTCGGGATTGCGCTGGCTCAAGGTAATGCTGCCTTTGACGCGCGCGCGGTTGTCGGCATACGACTGCGAGTCGACGAACTGCTTGCCGGACGCCGATTGCAGCAGGCCGAAGTGTTCGTTTTGCCACAGCACCAGCGGCACGGTCGTCGATTGGGCCGTCGCCACAAAGCCCGTGGCCGTGTCGTGCAAGGTATCGCCGCCACCGACGATGGTGTGGATGTAGACTTTGCGGCCCGATTCTTCCAGCAGCGAAAAACAGTCGTTTTCCAGCAGGTAGCCCATCAGCGGCGAAAACGTGTTCGCGCCATTGTCGACCACGCAGTTGCCGTCCGTGTCGAGGATGTCGATCATCAGCGCGTCGAAGCGTTTCGGGTCGATGTTGCGCGCATCCGTCATCACGGGCACGTGCTTGACGTTCATCGCCTTGTAGCGCGAAAAGGTGGCGTTTTCCTGATCGGTGTCATAGCAGCGCAAAGGCGTGTCGTCCTTGCCGCCTATCCACTGGGCCAGCAGGGTCGAGACGAGGGTCTTGCCGATGCCGCCCTTGCCCTGCAGGATGAAATGTACCGTGTTTTGCATTGCGACTACTCCAAGTTGTTGCGTCAGTGACAATCAAAGATCCGTGACGGCGGCGCAGGCGCCCGGCCAGGCCACGACTGGCATTTTTACCACAATCCTTTGCAAATATGCCATGTGGAACAGCGAATCTGGTTATGATGTTAATCAGGATACCATTGATACAGAGCAAGTTTTGTGTGAAAAATTCCACCCCAGAGTGTGAACGAGGATGCAGTGCCCATCTCCAGTCTCGACAAAGCCGACATTGACCGTCTGAATCAGCAAGCCCTGTCTTGCCTGGTCGGCAACCGCCGCCAGGCGCGCCGGCTGGCGCAGATGGCGCTGGCGGCAGCGCAACGACAACAGTATGCGCGCGGCGGCGCGTATGCGGAACTCAATCATTGCTGGCTGGCGTATTACGCGGGCGAGGCCGCACCATCGTGCCAGCGCCTGGGCGCGTATTTCCAGCACAGCGGCGACCTGGAAGGAGGCATGGAAGTGGCCGCCCTGCAGGGCGCGTATGCGAGCCGGCGCGGTGATTTTGCCGATGCCGAGCAGCATTTCCTAAAGGCGCGCAGCCAGGCCGCGCAGATCCCCGACTCGCTGCACAAGTTCATGCTGTACGCGCGCCTGGGCGTCGATGCCCTGAACCGTGGCGATACGCAGGACGGCCCGCGCAATTTCCTGCTGGCGCTCGACATCGCCGAGCGCTTCGGCAGCCCCGCGCACCGGGTCAACAGCCTGTCGAACCTGGCGTCGTCGCAGCATGACCTGGGCAACGACGAAGACGCGATCCCCCTGCTGGTCGAGGCGCTCGAGATCATCGGCACGCAAAAACTGAAGTACCAGCAAACCATCGTTTCGGCCAACCTGGCCATGTGTCTATTAGCCACGGGCAAGCCTGCCGAGGCGCTGGCGCTGGTGGAGCCGTTTTACGAGTGGCCGGAAGAAGACCTGGCCGTGCGCGCCTTCCTGTTCTGCATCGCCGCCCACGCCGCCATCCTGCTGCGCCAGCCCGAGAGCGCCTTGCAACTGCTGTTGCGGGCTGAAGAATATGCGCGCCGCGGCCAGGACCTGGAAGAGCAGATGCATGCGTGGCTGGTGCGCGGCAAGCTGGACCTGCACGCGGGCCAGACGGCGCAGGCGCTGGCGTCCCTGACGCAGGCGCACAGCCTGTTGAGCTGGACGCGCAATCCGTTTCACCAGCAGCAGATCTTGCGCGGCTTGTCCGATATCAATGCCCAGCTGGGAGAATGGCAGGCCGCGTATGGTTTCCTGCAGCAATACCAGGCCGCCTACGAGGCCAGCAGCAAGTCGGCGCGCGCCTCGCGCAGCCTGATGCGCAACCTGGAAAAGGAAATGCACAGCCTGAAAGCCGAGCGCGACAAGGCGCTGGAACTGCAGGCGGCGCGCGAATCGGAAAACGTCAAGCTCGAGCACCTGAACCGCGAACTGGCGCACCAGATCCTGCATGTCAATTCCCTGCAGGACAGCCTGAAGGAACAGGCCATGCGCGACCACCTGACAGGCCTGTACAACCGCCGCCATTTTGAAACCTGCCTCAATGCCATCCTGCACGAAGCCGACGCGGATGCGCCCATGGCCCTCGCCATCATCGACCTGGATTTTTTCAAGCGCGTCAACGACACCTATGGGCATAATTTTGGCGATGAAGTGCTGATCCAGTTCGCGCGCCTGGTGGAGGGCCAGCTGCGCGGCAGCGACATGGTGTGCCGTTATGGCGGCGAGGAATTCTGCCTGCTGTTGCGCGAAGCAGACAGCCTCATCGCCGCGCACAAGATCGACGATATCGCCGCGCGCTACCGCCAGTTGCTGATCCGGCAGGCGCCGCACAGCCTGTCCGGCTGCACCTTTTCGGCCGGCATCGCCGAATATCCGCGCCATGGCGCAGGCCGCCACGAATTGCTGATGCGCGCCGACAGCGCCCTGTACGCGGCCAAGCAGGCGGGGCGCGACCGCGCCTGCATCGCCGACGCTACTGGATAAAGCGCAGCAGTTCGCGCAGGGCGTGCGCCACGGCCTGCTCGCGCACGGCCTGGCGGTCGCCCGCAAACACCAGCCGCTGCGTCTGTACGTGCCCGTGCAAGGCCCAGCCGAAGCAGACGGTGCCGACGGGCTTGCCCGGCACGCCGCCCGTGGGGCCGGCGATGCCCGTGGTCGAGACGGTCACCTGGGCTTCGCTGTGGGCCAGGGCGCCCTGCGCCATGGCGGCGGCCACTTCCTCACTGACGGCGCCGTGGGCGGTGATCAGCTCGGCGGGCACGCCCAGCATGCCGGTCTTGGCCCCGTTGGAATAGGTGACGAACCCCCGTTCGAACCAGGCGCTCGAGCCTGAAATATCCGTGACGGCCTGCGCCACGCCGCCGCCCGTGCACGATTCGGCCGTGGCCAGCAGCAAGCCCTTCGCCTGCAAGGCCAGGCCGAGCGCGGTGGAGAGGGGGACGAGTTCGTTGCTCATGGTTGACTCCTGCATGCGGTGAAAATGGTGGCAAGACTGTAGCATGGCCAACGGTAAAAGAAACTTTCCCCGGTCACAGCGAAAATGCGTACACTCTTTTATACATTTGCTACCACTTCGGGCCGGCAGGCGCTCTGTCGCTGCGCCACCCTGGTGCGCATCGCCCGAACCGGCAAGCGGCATGGTGCCGCGCCTTCGTATTGCAATATCTTTACTCGGTTGTCATGGCAATTCTGAACTGGACCTGGTGGCGTCATCCTGGCCCCCTGCGCCGCCCCGCGCGCGGCGCTGCCCGCCGCTCTCTCCACTGGGAGTGGCTATTGCTGCTCCTGGGCGTGCTGTGTATCGATGCGCGGGCGCAGGTGCCGGGGGAGCTGGAACGCCAGGTCAAGGCCGGGTATCTGTACAAGTTTGCCGGCTATGTCGAATGGCCCGACGGCAGCTTTGCCCGGCCCGACTCTCCGCTGGTGATCGGCGTGGCCGGCGCCGATGCGCTGGCCGAGCAGCTCGAACAGAGCGTGGCCGGGCATAGCGTCCACGGCCGCGCCGTGCAGGTGAAAAAAGTGCGCCGCGGCGAAGCGCTGGCCGGGCTGCACGTGCTGTACCTGGGGGCGCTGGAGAAAACGGCGCTGCAGGAAATGCTGGCCGCCAGCCGTGGCCTGGCGTTGCTGACGGTATCCGATTCGGATGAGGTCTACGCGATGGGCAGCATGATCAATTTTGTGATGGCCGACGACAAGGTGCGCTTCGACGTGGCCTTGAAGCCCGTGGCGCAGGCGCATATCCGCATCAGTGCGCGCATGCTGCTGGCCGCCTACCGCGTGCAGACGGGGGGCGCCTGACCATGATGCGACTGCGTTCCATCCGCCACAAGCTGATGTCGGTGGTCTTGCTGACCACCCTGGTGGCGCTCGTCATTTCGTTGGGCACCATCGTCGTCTACGACTTGCGCGCCTACCACCGCAACCTGGTGGCCGACATCAGTACCCAGGCCGAGCTGCTGGGGCACATGAGTTCGGCCGCGCTGGCCTTCGACGACGAGCGCCTGGCGCTGGAAAACCTCAACCTGATGCGCATCCGCCCGCGCGTGACGGCCGGCGCCCTGTACAAGGCCGATGGCAGCCTGTTCGCCAGCTACCGCGCGCATCAGCAGGTGGGCGAGCTGCCGGCGCAGGTGGGCGAGGAAGGCGTCAGCATCGCGGGAAAATCTGTCGAATTGTTCAAGCCCATCGTCGACAATGGCGAACTGCTGGGCACCGTGTATTTGCGCGCCGATTACGAGCTGGCCGGCCGCACGGCCGATTACCTGACCATCGCCCTGAGCGTGACCGTGCTGGCGCTGCTGGTGGCCTTGCTGCTGCTGCGCCGCCTCGATTTCGTCATCACGCAACCCATTCTCGATATCGCCGACGTGGCGCGTGAAGTGATCGAGACGGGCGACTATTCGCGCCGCGCGCGCAAGCTCAGCGTCGACGAAGTGGCGCAGCTGGTCGATTCCTTCAACAAGATGCTGGCCGAGATCGAGCTGCGCACGCAGGCACTGGAGCGCTCGAACGGCGAGCTGGCGCGCGAAGGCGAGCAGCGCACCGAGGCGCAGCAGGAAGTCATGCGTCTGAACCAGGAGCTGGAAGTGCGCGTGCACGAGCGCACGATGCAGCTGGAAATGACGAATGGCGAACTGGCCATGGCGATGGAAGAGGCGCGCAGCGCCAACTATGCCAAGTCGGCCTTCCTCTCGTCGATGAGCCATGAATTGCGCACGCCGCTCAACGCCATCCTGGGCTTCGCGCAAATCCTCAGTTCCGACCGCCTGCCATCGACCCTGGAGCAAAAGAAGGAGTTCGCCGGGCATATCCTGAAATCGGGGCGCCACCTGCTGACCCTGATCAATGAAATCCTCGACCTGGCGAAGGTGGAATCGGGCACCGTCAGCCTGTCGCTCGAACCCGTGGGCCTGGACGCCATCTTGCAGGAATGCCGCGACATGATCGCGCCGCTGGCCAGCCAGCGCCGCATCAGCATGACCTTTCCCGACACCTGTCCCCTGAACGTGCTGGCCGACCGCACGCGCCTCAAGCAGATCTTGTTGAACCTGCTGTCGAATGCGCTCAAGTACAACCGCGAGCAGGGGCAGGTGACCATCGCTTGCGCGCCGCAGGCCGGCGGCCGGGTGCGCATCAGCGTGCGCGACACGGGCGTGGGCCTCGACGGCGAACAGGTGGCGCTGCTGTTCCAGCCTTTCAACCGGCTGGGGCAGGAAGGCGGCACGGAAGAAGGCAGCGGCATCGGCCTGGTGGTCACCAAGCGCCTGGTGGAGCTGATGGATGGCAGCATCGGCGTGACCAGCGCGCCCGGCGAGGGCAGCACCTTCTGGATTGAGCTGCGCGTAGTCGATGCCTTGCCCGCGCCCGACCCGCTGGCCTTGCCACGGCCGGACCTGGCCGGCGCGCTGCTCGAGCACAGCGCCCCCGTGACCTTGCTGTATGTGGAAGACAATCCCGCCAACCTGACCCTGGTCGAGGAAATCGTGCGCTACTGCCCGCAATTGCAGCTGCTGACGGCAACGGATGGCCGCCTGGGCGTCGAGATGGCGCGCACGCACCTGCCGCAGCTGATCCTGATGGACATCAACCTGCCGCATGTGAACGGCACGGACGCGCTGAAACTGCTGCGCGCCGATCCGCGCACGGCGCACATTCCCGTCATCGCCCTGACGGCCAATGCCATGCCGGGCGACGTGGAGCGCAGCATGGCGCTGGGTTTCTACCGCTATCTGACCAAGCCGATCAACCTCGATGAATTTACCGAGGCGATCAACAGCACCCTGGCCTATGTGGCGCAGCAGCGCCGGCAGAAGGGAACGGGCGCGCCATGATCAGCCAGGCCGATATCTATGCGGCGAAAGTTCTCATCGTCGACGACCAGGAAGTCAATCTGCGCCTGCTCGAGCACTTGCTGCAAAGCGGCGGCTACACGGCCATTGCCAGCACTCTCGACGCGCGCGCCGTGGCTGGCCTGCACCAGCGCCACCAGTTCGACCTGATCATCCTCGACCTGGTGATGCCCGGCATGAGCGGCTACGACGTGATGGATGCCTTGCGCCCGCTGGAACTGGAGGGCTACTTGCCCGTGCTGGTGATTGCCGCCGACCCCGACGCCAAGCTGGCGGCGCTGGAAGCGGGCGCGCGCGACTTCATCAGCAAGCCCTTCGACGCGCTCGAAGTGCTCACGCGCATCCGCAACATGCTCGAGGTGCGGCTGCTGCACCGCACCGCGCGCCACTACAACACCTTGCTCGAACGCACCGTGGGCCAGCGCACGGCCGAACTGCAGCGCTTTCGCGGCGCCATGGACGCCACCACCGACGCCATCTTCCTTGTCGACGTGCTGGGCATGGCCCTGGTCGACGTCAACGACGGCGCGTGCCGCCTGCTCGGTTATGCGCGCACCGAACTGCTGGCGCTGGCGCCCGGTACCTTGCTGCCGTCGCCGCCGGCCCCGCCGCTGGCCGCGCTGCCAGGCGGCCCGGCCCACCTGGCCACGGAAGTGACGGAATGCGAACTGGTGCGGCGCGACCTGAGCCTGGTGCCCGTGGAACTGGGCTGGCACTGGTATGCGCAGGCGCCCGTGGCGGGCGGCTATCCTGGCACCCCTGGCACGGGCGGCCTGCTGCTGATCGCCGTGGCGCGCGACATCAGCGAACGGCGCCAGGCGCAGGAGCGCCTGAAGCACCTGGCCCATTACGATGGCTTGACGGGGCTGCCGAACCGCAGCCTGTTTTACCAGACGCTGGCCCAGGCCGTCGAACTGGCGCAGGAAAAAAGCTGGCGCATCGTGGTGCTGTTCATCGCGCTGGACCGATTCAAAAGCATCAACGACACGCTGGGCGCGGCGCTGGGCGACGAACTGCTGCGCCAGTTCAGCAACCGCCTGGTCGAATGCGTGCGCCTGCGCGACACGGTGGGACGTCTGGGCAACGACGAATTTGCGCTGATACTCACCATGAGCCGCAACCAGCAGGAAGCCGTGGCGGTGGCCAACCAGGTGCGCGAAGCCCTGCGCGCGCCATTCGACTTGCGCGGCCACGCGGCCACCCTGACGGCCAGCATCGGCATCGCCATGTATCCGGACGACGCCACCGACCCGGAAACGCTCATCAAGTACGCGAATACGGCCATGGGCGGCGCCAAGCAGGCGGGCCGCGACGGCTACCGCTTTTTCACGGCCGGCATGAACGTGCAGGTGCTGGCGCGCCTGGACCTGGAACTGGCGCTGCGCCATGCGCTCGAACACGAGCAGTTCATCCTGTATTACCAGCCCAAGGTGGATTTGCGCACGGGCCGCATCAGCGGCGTCGAAGCGCTGCTGCGCTGGCGCCGCCCCGGCTACGGCCTGGTGGCGCCGGCCGAATTCGTGCCGGTACTGGAAGACACGGGCCTGATCGTGCGCGTGGGCGCCTGGGTGATCCAGGCCGCCTGCCGCCAGATCGCCGAGTGGCGCGACAGCGAAGTGGGGCCCGTGCACGTGGCCGTGAACGTGTCGAGCCGCCAGTTTGCCGAAGGCGACCTGGAAGGCGAGGTGACGCACGCGCTGGCGCAGCACAATGTGGCGCCCGAATTGCTGGAACTGGAGCTGACGGAAACGGCGCTGATGTCGAACGCCGAGCGCACCATCGTCGTGCTGGGAAAACTGAAGAAAATCGGCGTGAAGGTGGCCATCGACGATTTCGGCACCGGCTACTCGAGCCTGGCGTATCTGCAGCGCTTCCCCATCGACAAGCTCAAAATCGACATCGCCTTCGTGCGCAACATCACCAGCAACCCGAACGACGCAGCCATCGCGCTGGCCATCGTCAGCATGGCGCACAGCCTGAAACTGAGCGTGGTGGCCGAGGGCGTGGAGTCGCGCCCGCAGCTCGAATACCTGCGGCGCAACCGCTGCGACGAAATCCAGGGCTTTTATTTCAGCCGCGCCCTGCCGGCGCTGGAACTGGGGCAGATGATCGTCGCCGGCGCCGGCCTGCCGCCCGGCCACGACCCGGCCGCCCAGCCGGCGCAGACGCTGCTCATCGTCGACGACGACGTCAACGTGCTGTCGTCGCTGCACCGCCTGTTCCGCCCCGAGGGCTATCACATCCTCACGGCCAGCACGCCGGCCGAAGGGTTTGAAATGCTGGCCCTGCACAGGGTCCACGTCATCGTCTGCGACCAGCGCATGCCCAGCATGAGCGGCACGGAATTCCTGAGCAAGGTGAAGGAGCTGTACCCGGAAACCATCCGCATCATCCTCTCCGGCTACACGGGCCTGGAAGCCGTGCTCGACTCGATCAACCGGGGCGCCATCTACCGTTTTTATACGAAACCGTGGGACGACACCCAGCTGCGCGACAACATCCGCCTGGCCTTCCAGCACTACTGGATGGTGAACCAGCCGGGACTGGCGCGGGTGGCGGTGCGGTAGACCTTACTCGCTGAAGTGGTCGAAAGAAGACAGCTGCAGATCGAGCGGCTGCCCGGCCGCATCCACCAGCCGCAAGCCCGCCTGCGGCTCGACGCTGCCCACGCGCGTGACGGGCGTGCCGCAGCTGGCCGCCAGGGCGGCGATGGCGTCGCGCGACGAGGATGGCGCCGTGAAGCACAGTTCATAGTCGTCGCCGCCGGCGGCCGTGTAGCGGCGGCGCAGGGCGATGTCTTGCTGCGCCAGCACGGGGCCGGCCGGCAGGGCGTCGACATCGAGCGTGGCGCCCACTTGCGACGCTTTCAATATATGACCGAGGTCTCCCACCAGCCCGTCCGAAATGTCGATGGCTGCATGCGCGAGGCCCGCTTCGGCCAGCGCGCAACCGAGCGCCACGCGCGGCGAGGGCGTGTGCATGCGCGCGCCTGCTATGACCAGGTCGGCTGGCGACAATTCCTGCTCCATGCGGTAACCGGCCAGCGCCAGGCGCGCGTCGCCCACGGTGCCGCTGACCCAGATGTCGTCGCCCGCCACGGCCGCGCTGCGGCGCAGGGCCTGGCCCGGCGCCAGTTCGCCAAACACGGTGATGCAGATATTCAAGGGGCCCTTGGTGGTGTCGCCGCCGATCAATTCGCAGCCGAAGGCGTCGGCCAGCGCAAACAGGCCTTCGGCAAAGCCGGCCAGCCAGGCGCGCTCCGCTTGCGGCAGCGCCAGGGCCAGGGTAAAGGCCACGGGGCGCGCGCCCATGGCGGCCAGGTCGGACAGGTTCACGGCCAGGCTTTTGTGACCGAGCATGCGGGCGTCGGCGCCGGCAAAGAAGTGGCGGCCTTCGACCAGCATGTCCGAGGAGATGGCGATCTGCTTGCCCGCACCGGGCGTCATCAGCGCGCAATCGTCGCCGATGCCCAGGGTGGCGCGGCCGGGGCGCTGGCGCACAAAATATTGTTTGATCAGGTCGAATTCGGAAAGCGCGTCGTGTGGGGCCATGGCGTAGTCTGTTCGTTGAGTGATGGTGTGGCCCGGCTATTATAGGCTGGCCTACAATACGGGTCTTTGCCACTGCCGAGCAACTTGCCATGCCCATTTTCGATATTCACGTACTTTTGCAATCCTGGCTCGACCATGGCTGGCTGCGCGACCCGCAAGCCGTCGGCCTGGCAAGCTTCGAGGCGCAGGAGCTGGCGGCGCGCGGCTTCGATGCCATCAGCGACGGCGGCCAGTTGTGCCTGTACGAAGATGCCCGTCTGTTCCGCAGGGGAAGGCGGCCCGTGCCAGCGTCGTTCAAGGTGTATCTGCAGCGTGGCCAGCTGGGCGCGAATGGCCTGGAACTAGGCTATCAGGTGCACCTGGCCGGTTTCCTGCGCGCCGCGCGGCGGCCCTTGCCGGCGTTTCGCGTGCTGCTGGAGCAGGGGGGCCGCAGTGGCGCCCTGCTGTTCGAAAATGGACTGGTGCTGCAGTTTGCCGCCAACTTGCGCGGCAAGCCCCGGCATTACTATCTGACCCTGGTCGAGGGGCACGTGCCCGACGCCCATCTTCCAGACCGCGACAGCGATATCGACCTGCGCGCGGCCAGCGCGCGCCATGTCCAGGCCATCTACGACAGCCGCGCCCCTGCCGAACTGCAGCGCCTGGCCCGGCGCGGCCATGCGGCGCTGCGCGAGCTGGCGCGCCTGCTTTCCTGACCTTTCTTAACTTTTCTTGGCCTGCGCCATGCCGTGCAGCAGCTTGGCCAGCAACTGGTCGAGCTGGCGCTGCTCGTCCGCGCTGAGCACCGACAGCATGGCGCGCTCGTTTTCCACGTGCAGCACCACCAATCTTTCAATCAGTTCCACTCCCTTGGGCGTCAGGGCCACCAGCACGCCGCGCCGGTCCGTCGGATGCTTCTGGCGTTCGATCAGGCCGGCCGCCTCCAGCCGGTCGATGCGGTTGGTCATGCCGCCCGAGGACAGCATGGCCGCCTCGTACAGGGCCGTCGGCGTCAGGCGGTAGGGCGCGCCCGAGCGGCGCAGGGTGGCCAGTACGTCGAATTCGCCCGGTTGCAAGCCGTGTTCGGCGAACAGTGGGTTGAGCCAGTCGCGCGCCATCAGTTGCGCCACCGTGCCCAGCTGGCCCGCCAGTTGCATGGCGCGCGTATCCATCTGCGGCAGCTCGCGCTGCCATTGGGCGGCGGCAAATTGCGCGCGCGTGTGTTCTTGCGGGGGAGTTGTCATAGGGCATCCATTTATCTTGACATCAAGATAGATTTCTATCTTTGTGTTAAGATACTTTTCATCGAGTCATATTTGATGACGCATTAAACCATGTGCCTCCCAGCGAGGCAAGGACTATCCCATGCCTACCGCACGACCTGCCGCTTCCCCTTCTTCTTCCGCTTCCTCGGCCCTGCTGGTGGCCGCCATCATCCTGCTGGGCCTGAACCTGCGCCCCATCCTGGCGGCCATCGGCCCCTTGCTTGACAGCATCCAGGCCAGCACGGGCCTCAGCAATACCGACGCGGGCTTGCTGACCACCGTGCCCGTGTTCGCCATGGGCCTGTGCGCGCTGGCCGGTGCGCAGCTGCAGCGCCGGCTGGGCGTGGCGCGCGGCATCGGCATCGGCATCGCCATCATCGCTGCCGCCTGCGCGCTGCGCTGGCCCTTGCATGGCAGCGGCGGCCTGATCGCCACGGCGGCCCTGGGCGGCCTGGGCATCGCGCTGGTGCAGGCGCTGCTGCCGGCTTTCATCAAGCGCCATTTCCCCGAGCGGGCAGGCCAGCTGATGGGGTTTTACACGACCGGCATCATGGGCGGTGCGGCCATTGCCGCCGCGTCCGCCTCGCCGCTGGCGCAGTCGCTGGGCTGGCAGGCGCTGCTGGCCCTGTGGGCGCTGCCCGCCGTGGCGGCTGCGCTGCTGTGGCGCCGCGCAGCCGCTTCGCGCGTGGACGTGGCCAGCGGCGCGGGCGCCAGTCTGCCCGTGGGCAGCCCCCGCGCCTGGCTGCTGATGGTGTTCTTTGGCATCGGCACGGGCGCGTACACCCTGGTGCTGGCCTGGCTACCGCCGTTTTATACGGAACTGGGCTGGAGTGCGGCCGACAGTGGCTTGCTGCTGGGCGGGTTGACCCTGGTGGAAGTGCTGGCGGGACTGGTGATTTCCAGCATCATCCACCGCTTTCCCGACCGCCGCATCCTGCTGCTGTCCGTCTTGCTGTCCGTGCTGGCCGGCCTGGCTTGCCTGATCGTCGCGCCCGCGCAACTGGCGCTCCCCGCCGTGATATTGCTGGGCTGTGGCATCGGCGCCCTGTTTCCCCTGTCGCTGATCGTCGGCATGGACCACGTGCGTGACCCGGCCGGTGCCGGCGCGCTGCTGGGATTCGTGCAGGGCGGCGGCTACATCATCGCCAGCAGCATGCCCTTCATCGCCGGCCTGATCCGCCAGCATTCATCCAGCCTGGCTCAGGCGTGGATGGTGATGGCCGCTGGCGTGGTGCTGCTGCTGCTGATCGCCGTGCGTTTCGCGCCTGGCGCGCGGCTGGTCCCGTCGCGTTAGCGTGCGCCTGCCGCGTGCCGGCAGCTGCTATATTTCGGCCATGAACATCGTCGACCACTATTTGACAGGATTGCGCCAGGCCTTGCCGCCGGAACCGCTGGCGGAGCTGGCCCTGGCCAGCGGCGCCAGCGCGGCGCAACTGGCCAGCCTGCGCCAAACGTATCCGCTGTGCCCGGACAGCCTGCTGCGCCTGCTGGGCCAGTACAACGGCACCTATTATCAGAAGTATGCGGGCGGCACGGTGCTGGTATACATGCTGGGCTCGGACGTGTTCGAGTATCCGTATTACCTGAGTTCCGTCGAGCGAATCCTCAAGGACGGGCAGGCGAACCAGCGCAGCATCGCCGACATCTACGGCCATTACCTGGACGACGATCCCGGCATCATCGACGCCCGCATCGACGCCGGCATCGAGCAGGGCCGGCGCCTGTGTTTTTCGCATTGCATGAACAATGGCGGCTCGTCGCGGCTGTATATCGATTTCACGCCCACGGCGTCCGGTACCTGCGGCCAGGTCGTGCGCTTCCTGCATGATCCCGATAGCTACCTGGTCATCGCCGACAGCTTCGACGCCTATCTGCAAATGCTGATCGATGACGACTATGCCTTCCTGACCGAGGATAACTTTGAATAGTCCGGCCGCGCCGCCGTCCCTGCTGCCGGCCAACCGCCGCATCGTGCTGTCCGGCGAGGATGCGCTGCGCATCCTGCGCGAGATCGAATTCCTGCTGCAGTCGCTGCATCACATCGGCCGCCATTATTATCCCGACGGCGACGATGACGGCGCCGATGCCGCGCGCCGCGCGCGGTATTGCGCGGAGACGACGCGTTTCATCGACGCGCAGCAAGCGACGACCCGCCTGGCGCGGATGCGCAGCATCCTGTCCGCGCCGTTCGACACGAGCCTGGGCACGGACGAGATGGACGATATCGAGCGCGCCGTCGCCGCGCTGCCGCCGTGGCGCGCTCCCGGCGACTGATCACAAAAACTAATTGAAATCTAAAATTTGATAGTTTTTGCTGTTCAGGACGTTTGTGCCGCCGGACGGCCTTACAATGCTAGGTTATGCGTTTTCGTGATATCAGACTGTGGCTAGCGGAAAATACCTAGCTAATTGAAAGAATCGGTCTGATAAAATCCGGAACACCCGATCGACCAAACAGGAAGGCAGCACAGCATGGATTCGTCATCTGATAAAAAAGAAGAATTGCGTCAACAATTGCGCTTGGCCGCACTCGAGTATCACGAGTGCCCGCGCCCCGGCAAAATCAGCGTGACGCCGACCAAACAACTGACCAACCAGCGCGACCTGGCACTGGCCTACTCGCCAGGCGTGGCGGCACCGTGCGAAGAAATCGTCATCGATCCGGCGAACGCCTATAAATATACGGCGCGCGGCAACCTGGTGGCCGTCATCACCAACGGCACGGCCGTGCTGGGACTGGGCAATATCGGCCCGCTGGCCGCCAAGCCGGTGATGGAAGGCAAGGGCGTGCTGTTCAAGAAGTTCGCCGGCATCGACGTCTTCGACATCGAAATCAACGAGATGGATCCCGATAAACTGGTCGACATCATCGCCTCGCTGGAGCCGACCTTCGGCGGCGTGAACCTGGAAGACATCAAGGCGCCCGAGTGCTTCTACATCGAGCGCCAGCTGCGCGACCGCATGAAGATTCCCGTCTTCCATGACGACCAGCACGGCACCGCCATCATCGTCGGCGCGGCCATCCTGAACGGCCTGAAAGCCGTCGGCAAGAAAATCGAGGACTGCAAGCTGGTCGTGTCGGGCGCGGGCGCCGCGGCGCTGGCCTGCCTGGACCTGATCGTCGATCTGGGCTTCCCTTTGAAAAACATCTACGTCACCGACCTGGCCGGCGTCGTCTACAAGGGCCGCACGGAACTGATGGACCCGGACAAGGAACGCTTCGCGCAAGACACGCCGCTGCGCACCCTGGGCGAGATCATCCCGGACGCCGACATTTTCCTCGGCGTCTCCGCCGGCGGCGTGCTCAAGCAAGACATGGTGCGCAAGATGGCGCCGAACCCGCTGATCCTGGCGCTGGCCAACCCGAATCCGGAAATCCTGCCGGAAGAAGTCAAGGCCGTGCGCAGCGACGCCATCATCGCCACGGGCCGTTCGGACTATCCGAACCAGGTCAACAACGTGCTGTGCTTCCCGTACATCTTCCGCGGCGCCCTCGATTGTGGCGCCACGACGATCACGCGCGAAATGGAAATCGCCGTGGTGCACGCGATCGCCGACCTGGCGCATGCCGAGCAGTCCGACATCGTGGCCACGACGTACGGCATCAGCAACCTGTCGTTCGGCCCTGAATACCTGATCCCGATGCCGTTCGATCCGCGTTTGCTGATCAAGATCGCGCCAGCGGTGGCCAAGGCGGCCGAAGATTCCGGCGTCGCCACGCGTCCGATCAAGGACTTGCAGGCGTACGCGGACAGCCTGCAGCAATTTGTCTACCGCAGCGGCACCTTCATGAAGCCGCTGTTCCTGATGGCCAAGTCCACGCCGGCCGAACTCAAACGCATCGTCTACGCCGAAGGCGAAGAAGAGCGCGTGCTGCGCGCCGTGCAAGTGGTGGTCGATGAAAAACTGGCGCGTCCCATCCTGGTGGGCCGCCCACCCGTGCTCGAAGCGCGCATCCAGAAGTTCGGCCTGCGCCTCAAGCAAGGCGTCGATTTCGACGTCATCAACCCGGACTTCGACGAGCGCTATCGCGATTACTGGAACACCTATTACGCGATGACCAGCCGCAAGGGCGTCACCGAGGAATACGCGAAGCTGGAAATGCGTCGCCGCCACACCCTGATCGGTTCGATGATGATCCACAAGGGCGACGCCGACGGCATGATCTGCGGCACCTTCGGCACGACCCAGTTGCACCTGAAATACATCGACCAGGTGCTGGGCAAGCGCGCCGGCAGCAATGTCTACGCCGCCATGAACGTCCTGATCATGCCGGAGCGCCAGCTGGTGATGGTCGACACGCACGTCAATGAAAACCCGGACGCCGAGCAATTGGCCGAGATCACCATCATGGCCGCCGAAGAGATGACCCGTTTCGGTTTGTCGCCGCGCGCGGCCCTGCTGTCGCACTCGAACTTCGGTTCCAGCGACAGCGCTTCGGCGCAAAAGATGCGCGCCGCGCTGGCCATCGTCAAGGAACGCGCGCCGGACCTGGAAATCGACGGCGAAATGCACGGCGATACGGCCCTCGACAGCAAGCTGCGCCAGAAAATCATGCCCAATTCGGCACTGAAGAACGACGCCAACCTGCTCGTCATGCCGAACATCGAATCGGCCAACATCGCCTACAACCTGGTGAAGACGGCCGCCGGCAACGGCATCGCCGTGGGCCCTATCCTGCTCGGCTGCGCCAAGCCCGTGCACATCCTGACGCCATCGGCCACCGTGCGCCGCATCGTCAACATGACGGCGCTGTGCGTCGTCGATGCCGTGGCACAGCGCAAAGCCTAAGGTTTTAGCTATCGCTTGAAAGCCGCGCCATCCGCAAGGGTGGCGCGGCTTTTTGACGTCAGTGCGCCATCAGCACCGGTACCGTCATCTGGCGCAGCACCGTTTCCGTCACGCCGCCCAGCAGGATTTCGCGGAAGCGCGCGTGGCCGTAGCCGCCCATCACCAGCAGGTCCGCATGCACTTCGGCGACCATGGCCAGCAGCGCCGCGCCGATGTCGCCCGTGGCGACGGCCGGGCGCACTTCGACGGGCACGCCATGGCGGCTCAGGTAGGCGGCGATGTCGGCGCCCGGGTGGCGGGCCGGCTGCGCGTGGCCGGCCGGCGGGTGCAGCAGGGCCAGCACCACCAGGCGCGCCGCGCGCAATAGGGGCAGGGCATGGCCGATGGCGCGCGTCGCCTCCATGCTGCCATCCCATGCCACCACGACGGTGTTGTCCAGTTGCGCGAATTGTCCGCTGCGCGGCACGATCAGCACGGGCCGGGCCGCGTTCAGCATCACGTAGGGCACCAGGTCGCTCATGGCGCCGGGCAGCGCCTCGCTGTCGTCGTGCTGGCTGAGCACCGTCAAGTCGCTGTAGCGGGCGCTGACGGCCATGCCGCCATCTGCATCGTCTTCGATCAGGCGCCGCTCGAGCGAGACGGCGCCGGCCTGGCGCGCCAGCGTTTCGAACTGGTCGAGCGCCTGTTCCGCCTGACCGTGCAGGGCCGAAATCTGCGCCGCCACGGCGCCGCCGCGCATGCCGCGGTTGTTTTCCAGGGTGAAGCGCGATACGCCCGTCATGGCGGCGCCGATCAGGTGCGCCTGGTGCGCGCGCGCCAGCCGCGCCGCGATGGCGATGCGCTGCGGCGCATGGCGCGACAGGTCGGCGTGGACGAGGATGGATTTGTAGGCCATGTTGTCACTCGGTAGTCGGGATATCAACAAGGCTAGAACGGCAACACGGGCAAGTCCAGCCTTGCCGTGTCAGACGGCGGTTTTCTTTTGTTGGACTTGATATGGGTCAAGAGGAGACACGCCATGGTCATTTGCAATGTCATCGCCAGAAAAGGCGGATTTGCTTGATATGCATCAATATGCTCGGGGCACAGACAGCGATAATGGCATTGAACTCCTTGCCCTTCCAGTGGTCTGCATCGGCGCCGGCGCCATCAGTCCGGCACATCCTTGTGTGACGCAACAACGCTGGCTGTGGCGGGAGTTCACTTCTCGACGCCTTGTCTGGCGTCATGCTACATTCGCATCCTGCTTTTGCTGGCCACCGTGCAGGGCGACATGCACGACCTGGCCGGCTTTGCCGATGCCAGTTTCGACCTCATCGTCCATCCCGTGTCGAACCAGTACGTTCCCGATATCGCCCCCGTGTGGCGCGAATGCGCGCGCGTGCTGGCCGATGGCGGCGTGCTGCTGATCTTCGGCCACGGCCTGGATAGCCAGATCGGCGGCCAGCTGGCGGCGGGCTTCGTGCTGGCGGGGTACCACGAGGAAATGCATCCGCACCCGCGCTTTGAAATTGAAAAATACTTGCCCAGCTTTATCGCCACGCGCGCCGTCAGGCTGGCGCGCGCGGCCTAGGTTTTAGTTGTAGGGCTGCAAGTCGAGCCACACGGCATACGACAGGCGCTTGCCGTTCCACAGTCCGCCGCCACGGATGACGGCGTCGCACGAGGTCAGCTGGCCCACCAGGTCCATGCGGCCCAGGTTGCGGTGCAGGCGCAGGGCGTCGTTGTGCGACAGGTAGCCCACCAGCTGGCCATCGATGAAGACGGCGATGGCCTTGTCCTGGAACGGGTTGGCGTCGTCGCAGACGAGCAGGGCCAGGCATTTTTCTTCCGCGTTGCCGGAACCGTGCTCGCCGGCCAGTTTGGCGATGGCGGGTTGGTACATCGATTCGTTTTCCACTTCCGACGCAAAGCGCCCCGCATCGTTCCAGTGGTGCGCGGGTGCGCCGGCAGGGATCGCCGGCACGTACTGGCGCACGGACATGAGCGGCTTGTGCAGCGGCTGGGCGGGCGTGCGGCCGCTGAAGACGTAATACAGCAGGGCGATGACGATCACGATGGCAAGCAGGTAAAGCATGGTATCTCTCTGATTTCGAAGGGGGGAGGCGGGGTCGCGGGCGCGCCGCGCGGCGTTGTCGCTACTATAGCAAGTTCGCCGCCTGGTTCCGCGTAAATCTGGCCATCAGATGGCGGCGCCGGCGCAGTGCGTGCGGGTCGTTCAGCACGATGGGCGAGGCGCCCGTCAGCCCCGAATAATACTGGCCGTGCCGGCGCAGGACGGTGGCATAGTCGCGCAGCGCGTGGCCGCGGGCCAGCATGCGCGCGTCGCAATCGACTTCGATGGCAAAGCGCAGCCGGTGCAACTGCCACCACAGCGGTAAATTCAAGGGCATCAGCACGATCAAGGCGTACGCCAGCGCCAGCAGCAGCGGGTCGCGCGCGGCCAGCCGGCATTGCGCGTGCGCCAGCAGCAGTGCCTGCTGCCGGGGCGGAATCAGTTGCAGCCAGACGGGCATCACGATGCGCGGCCGCAGCAGTCCCGCCACGCAGGGGCCGATGCCGCCGCTCAAGTACACGGGCGTACCCAGCAAGGTGGTTTTTTGCCAGCGGCGCTGGTGCGACAGCAGCCAGACGCTGCGCAGCGCCAGCAGCAGCAACATGCCGCTCGATAGCACAAGCCAGCCCAGTTTCAGCTGCGCCTGTTCCGCCGGCATGGCCGCCAGCACGCCGGGCAGCCATGCCAGGGGCACGATGGCGGACGCGGCGATGGCCGCCAGCCACAGCCAGCGCGTCGTGCGCCCGCGCCGCTGCAGCAGGCGCTCGGCGCGCCAGGCGGCGGCGCTCAGCAGCAGCGCCATGCTGGCAGCCAGCCAGGCAGGCACTAGCGTACCAGCGCCATGCCGACGGAGACGGGCGCCGTATGCTTGAAACCGAATTGCGCATACAGCTCTTGCGCCTGGCCATCGGCGATCAGGCTGACATACGCGCTTGGCGGCACTTCCGTCTCGATGAATTGCATGATCTCGCGCATGATGCGCTTGCCCAGGCCCTTGCCCTGATGGGCCGGCAGCACGGCGATATCGGTGACCTGGAAGAAGCAGCCGCCATCGCCGATGATACGGCCCATGCCCACCACCTCGTCGCCCAGCAGCACTTGCACGGCAAACAGGGAATTCGGCAAGCCCTTGGCCGCCGCTTCCGCGGTTTTCGCGCTCATGCCGGCGGCGACGCGCAGGTGCTGGTAGGTGGCGATGGCGGGAATGGCCAGGCGGATGGTGTAGGGCGATGTTGCGGTCAAGGCTGTCTCCTGTGGAAATAGTTTGGAGCGGTAATTATAGGCGGCGATGGATTTTCGTGACGGCGCGTTTTTTTCGCCGCGCGCTATGTTGCCCGCAGCGCTTTTGCGCTATGGTGGCGCCATCCCCCTATTTGTTGAAAGCACGCCATGTCCGCAGGATTTACCGCCACCGAGTTGTCCGTTATCAATGAAGACGACGCCCTGATCACCACCCTGGCCGCACCCGCCGGCAAAGGCGAGCCCGTCTACCTGATGCTGCAGCGCGCCGACGAGTATGACGAGCAGGACGTGGCCATGGGCATGGACGAGCCGTACATCGAATATGGCGGCCAGGAGTTCGCCTGGTACGGCCACATGCACGCCGTGATTTTGCATCCGAACCGTTTGTCCGTGCAGATGGATGCCGAGGCCGCCATGCAGATGGACGACGACGGCCAGATCGACGTGCGTTTCAACCTGACGCCCGAGCGCTACGCCCAGCTGCAGCAGGCGCTGCGCACCACGTTCGAGGGCTGCGATTACTATCGCGAAGAACGTTGATCTGCGCGCACGGCGCCGCTCACGGTGTCGCGTAGGCTCGATAGCTGGTATTGATTGCGGGAGAAGACGATGACGGTGCTGATACTCGGTTTGCTGCTGTTCCTGGGATTGCATTCGGTGCGCATCGTCGCCGACGGCTGGCGCAGCGCCCAGCTGGCGCGCCTGGGCGAAAAACGCTGGAAGGGGCTGTATTCGCTCGTGGCGTTCGCCGGGCTGGGCCTGATCATCTGGGGCTACGCCCTGGCGCGCCAGCAGCCGCAGGTGCTGTGGACGCCGCCCATGGGCTTGCGCCACGCCAGCGCCCTGCTGATGCTGTTCTCGCTGATTTTATTGGCGGCAGCCAATGTGCCGCGCAACCGCATCAAGACCCTGGTGCACCACCCCATGCTGCTGGGCACGCAACTGTGGGCCGTCGCGCATCTGCTGGCCAACGGCAACATGGCCGACGTGCTGCTGTTCGGCGGCTTTCTCGTCTGGTCGTCAGTGGATCTGTATTCCGCCGTGCAGCGCGACCGCGCGGCCGGCATGGCCTACCCGGGCGGCACCATGGCAGGCACCCTGCTTGCCATCGTCGCGGGTTGCGTGTTGTGGCTGCTGCTGGCGTTCTGGCTGCACGGCGTGCTGTTTGGCGTGCGGCCGTTTGGATAGGCGGATGGCTGCAAACGCAATTGCGTGCGTTTCAGCACTATTGATACGAAGTGGGTAGGTGGGGCGCCAATATAAAAAACCCGCAGCATCTGGCGATGGGCGGGTTTAATCGGATACAACTAAGTATTCTGTGGTGCCGGGAGCCGGAATCGAACCGGCACGCTGTTTCCAGCGCGGGATTTTGAGTCCCGTGCGTCTACCTATTCCGCCATCCCGGCAACGCGAGACGCATTATCACTGATTTGTCACAATCTGGCAAGTTTTATGCTTTGCGTGTGTTTTGCAGCAGCGTTGAGAATCTTTGAATACGCCGATTCCGGCGCAAGAAGCGGAGTGCCGCGCCTGGCTTGCCGGCCTATCTTTTCCCTTTCAACCACTTGAAGGGGAATCAAATGTTGCAACTGGAAAACAAGGTCGCCATCATCACGGGCGCCAGCTCGGGTATCGGGCATGCGGCGGCGCGGCTGTTCGCCCGCCATGGCGCGCGGCTGGTGCTGGTGGCGCGCAGGCGGAAGGAACTCGATGCGCTGGTGGCGCAGCTGGCGGACGGCGGCGCGCAAGCCGTCGCCTGCGCCGGCGACGTGGGCGATGCTGCGTGCGCGCAAGAGGCCGTGGCGCTGGCGCTGCAACGCTTTGGCGGCCTCGATATCGCCTTCAATAATGCGGGCACCCTGGGGCCCATGGGCCCCACGCCGGAGCTTGCCCTGGAGGACTGGCGGGCGGCGGTCGATACCAATCTCACGAGTGCCTTCCTGGCGGCCAAGTACCAGCTGCCTGCCATGGTGGCGCGCGGCGGCGGCTCGCTGATTTTTACCTCGACCTTCGTCGGCCATACGCTGGGCATGTCCGGCATGGCCGCTTATGCGGCCAGCAAGGCGGGCGTGATCGGCTTGACGAAGGCCCTGGCGGCCGAGTATGGCGCGGCGGGCATCCGCGTGAATGCCTTGTTGCCAGGAGGGACAGATACGCCGATAGGGCGGCAAGTGGCCAGTACGCCCGAGGCGCTGGCCTTCGTGGCGGGCTTGCATGCCTTGAAACGCCTGGCCACGCCGGACGAGATCGCCCGCTCGGCGCTGTACCTGGCTTCCGAGGCATCGAGTTTCACCACCGGCACGGCGCTGCTGGCCGATGGCGGCGTGTCCATCGTGCGCGCGTAAGGGATACGTCACGCGGCGCCGGAAACGCCGACGGCCCGGGGATGAGCCGGGCCGTCGGTGATTTGCGCTACATCAGGCTCAGTTGTGAACCGAGTTCAGCTGCCGCGCGATGATGTCGTGGTTGAGCCAGACGACGGGCGCTTGCGGTTCCGACATGGCGTGGAACATCAGCGGGCCCGTGCCTTCCAGGACCAAGGAACTCAGGTGGTCGGTGATCAGTTCCTTGCGGTCCTTGTGCAGCTTGGTGATGTCGTCCGAGGTGCCGATCATGACGTCGGCCAGTTCCGGCGTGTTGTCCATCGGCCAGGCGGCGAAGTTGCGGAACTGCACGCTGGTGGCGTCGCCGTTGTAGGCGGCGATACGGTCGAGCAAGTCTTGCAGCGAGACGCCGTCTTCCAGCAAGCCCTGGCAGATTTTCCATTGCTCTTCGGCCCAGGCGCCGCCGCCTTCTTTTTTCAGCGCGTCGAGCAGCGGGAACAGCGACAGTTCCACGCCGACGAAAATGTCGGACGAGTTCGTGCGGATTTCCGGGCAGTTGAAGACGGTGGCCTTGATGCCTTTGTCCCACGCGGCCTTGGCCACGTTTTCCAGGCGCATCTTCGCCAGGCCCTGCGTGTAGTTGCTATACGTTTGCCACTGGTATTTGCCGTCGATCAAGATCTCGGTGCCGTGGTAGCCGTAGGCGCTGTAGCGCACCTGGCCGCCCGTCTGCTCGATGCGGGCGCGGATGGCGGCGCTGCCATCGATCAGGTGCTGCAGGGTATTGGCCGTGACTTCGTCGAAGTTCATCAGGATCAATTTACCCAGGTCGCTGTCGAGCAGGGCGCGCGAGGACATGAAGCGCTCGCCGCGGCCTTTATAGATGCGGTTGGCAATCGCCAGGAAGACTTTGACTTTCGGAATGCCGCCAGCCATGGTGTGGGCGAAATACACGTTGCTGCCGTCAGGAATCAGGCTGTCCAGCTCGGCCATGGCTTTCGCCACGGACGCGCTGAAGCGGGCGATGCCGGCTTCGCGGCAGCGTTCGATCTGCGCCCAGTCCAGCTTGTCTTCCTGCCAGCTTTTCAGGGTCATGTCGGCCAGCAGGGCCGTCGGCGTCGGTTCGCCGGCTGGCGCATCGAGGTCGAAACCGGCCATCAGCGGCACATTGATGATGCGGCCGCCCAGGTTGGCTTCCGCTTCGGCCAGCTCTTCCGCGTTCAGCGGACGTAGCGCCATGTTTTCATCGCGGCGGCCGACCGTCATGCCGACGATATTCATGCCCGCCTTGCGCGCTTCGTCCAGCAAGCCATTCACATAGCCGCGGCCGAACAGCTCGCCGAACAGTACAAAGGTGTCGCCCTTGCGGAAGATATTTTTTTGCGGGATGTCTCTTAAGGACGTGATCTCGGTCATGGTGTCAATTCATTCAAAAATTAGCAGGGCAGATGCTACTGCCCGCTGGTTCAACATAGTTGTAAATTATGCGCTATTTCAGAGTGGAAAATTCTGTTGCGAATGATTCTCGTCTGGAATGGCATCTTCTTCTGCGTGCAGCTCTTATTCTTTCGCCATGGCGTATTTTACGCTGCCGCGGCGCACAGCGCCTGCGGACTGGCTCGGCAGGCGCCGATATTACCTCAGCTTGGCCGCGCAGGTAAGCAGAATCATGTCAGAACAGGTTTTGCTGGCCCGACACGAGGCGGGAAAAATCGTCGCCCAGAAACGGCAGTATCGCGTCGGCCACCGGCTGCAGCTGGCGCGTCAGGTAGTGGTGGTAGTCGATGGGCGAGCGCTGCGTTTCCAGCGGCTCCGGCCCGGCCACCGTAATGACATAACTGATCCATCCGCCGTTCTGGTATTGCAGTGGCCGGCCTTGCGCCAGGTTGTAGGCGTCGGCCGTGCGCGCCGCGCGCACGTGGGGCGGCACGTTGCGCTGGTAATCGTCGAGCGGACGGCGCAAGCGCTTGCGGTAGACCAGCAAGGCGTCGAATTCGCCGCGCACCGTGCGCGCCACGTAGTCGCGCACGTAGTCCTGGTAGGCGGCGCGCTGGAAGATGCGCAGGTACAAGGCTTGCTGGAATTGCTGCGCCAGCGGCGTCCAGTCGCTGCGCACGGTTTCCAGTCCCTTGTAGACCATCTGTTCGCTGCCGTCGGGCTTGCCCACCAGGCCCGCATAGCGCTTCTTGCTGCCTTCTTCCGAGCCGCGGATGGTGGGCATCAGGAAACGCCGGTAATGCGTCTCGAATTCCAGCTCCAGCGCATTTTCCAGGCCGAACTCGTCGCGCAGATACGCATCCCACCAGGCGTTCACATGCGTCACCAGGGCGCGGCCGATCTTGCCCGCCTCTTCATCGCTATGCGCCGTTTTCAGCCACACGAAGGTGGAATCCGTGTCGCCATAGATCACCTGATACCCCTGCCCGGTGATCAGTTCGCGCGTGCGGTGCATGATGTCGTGGCCACGCAGGGTGATCGACGAAGCCAGGCGCGGGTCGAAAAAGCGGCAGCCGCTGGACCCCAGCACGCCATAGAACGCGTTCATGATGATTTTGAGCGCTTGCGACAGGGGCGCATTGCGCTCGCGCTTGGCCGTCTCGCGCCCCTGCCACACCTGTTCCACGATGGCGGGCAGGCAATGTTTGAGGCGTGAAAACTGCGCGCCCCGGTAACCGGGCACGGTATCGGCCTCATCGCCACTGGTGCCCACCACCAGGCCCACGGGGTCGATCAGGAAGGTGCGGATGATGGACGGGTACAGGCTTTTGTAGTCGAGCACCAGCACGGAATCGTACAGGCCCGACTGGGAATCCATGACGAAGCCACCGGGGCTGTTGTCGCCCGACACGTCGCCCAGGTTCGGTGCCACATAGCCTTGCCGGTGCATCAGCGGCAAGTACAGGTGCTCGAAGGCGGCCACGGAGCCGCCGCTGCGGTCGGCCGCCAGGCCCGTCACGCTGGCCCGTTCCAACAGAAAAGTCAGCAGCTCGGTCTTGGCGAAGATGCGCGTGACCAGTTCGCAATCCTTGAGGTTGTAGCGGGCCAGCGCCGGCTTGTCTTCGTGGAAACGGCGGTCGATCTCGGCCATGCGCTGGTAGGGGTTATCGATGGACTTGCCTTCGCCCAGCAGCGTTTGCGCCACGTTTTCCAGGCTGAACGAGGAGAAATTCCACGTCGCCGATTTTAATGCTTCGATGCCGTCAATGATCAGCCGTCCCGCGGCAGCGGCAAAATAGTGTTCCTGCTTGCCGCCATGTTCGCGCCACTCCATCACGGCGCCACCGCGTCCCAGCCGCAGGGGAATTTGATAGCGCTCCGCATGTTGCTTGAGCACGCGCAAGTCGAACTGCACCAGGTTCCAGCCGATGATGGCGTCCGGATCGTGGCGCGCCATCCACGCGTTCAGGCGCTCGAGGATCTGTGCGCGGCTGTCGCAGTACTCGAGTTCGAAGTCCAGGACGTCATCGCCGCCGTTTGGCGGTCCCAGCATGTATACCTGGCGCTGGCCGCAGCCTTCCAGGGCCAGCGAATACAGCTCGCCATGCGCCGTCGTTTCGATATCGAGCGACACCAGTTTTAATGTGGGGCGGTAGCCGGGCGAAGGTTTCAGCTGCACTTCCTGCAGTGTTTCCCCGCTGAATGTTACCGGCGCCGTGATGAAACGCTCCATCAGGTAGCGCTCGGGCGGGCGGATGTCGGCTTCGTAGACGTCGACGCCCTGCGCGCGCAACTGCTTTTCCAGCTTCAGCAAGTGCCGGTATTGCTTGCAGTACAGCCCCAGCACGGGACGGTGGTGAAAATCGCACAGCGACAGGGGCCGCAGCTCCGCATGGCGCTCGGCGCGCAGCAGCTGTTGCGCCTGCTCCTGCTGCTCCATGGGAAGGAAGGCGACGGCCGTCTGCACGGGCAGGCGCACGTGGCGGGGGCCGGCGTCCGTTGCCAGCCAGAAATCGACTTCCGTGCCGGCGGGCGTGTCGCGCCAGTGGCGGGTCAGGATGAAGCCCTGTTCGGGCGGGTGCTGCATGTTGCCTGTCATGGTGCCGTGAGTGTCTGGTGTGCTGGCCTGCACATTACAGCAAGCTGCGCAGGGCGGGGGCGGTTGCGGCTATAATTTTCTGCATCGAAGACGATAACAAGAGCGCGCCGCGCCACCCACCCCGGAGACAGCATGCAAGCAATCAGTTATGTACACGGCGCCCACGCCACGCCGTTGATCGGCGAAACGATAGGCGCTTACCTCGACGGCATCGCCGCCCGCTACGGCCAGCACGACGCCCTGATCGTGGCGCACCAGAACGTGCGCTGGACATATCGGGAATTCCAGCAGCGCGTGCACCGCCTGGCCGCCGGCTTGCTGAAGCTGGGCTTGCAGCCGGGCGACCGGGTCGGCATCTGGTCGCAAAATTGCGCCGAATGGGTGCTGACCCAGTTCGCCACGGCGAAAGCCGGCTTGATCATGGTCAACATCAACCCCGCCTACCGGCGCTCGGAACTCGAATACGTGCTCGACAAGGTGCAATGCAGCGCGCTGATCCTGTCGCCCAGCTTCAAGTCCAGCGACTATCTGGCCATCGTGCAGGACGTGGTGCCGGAAATTGCCCGTTCGCGCGCCGGCGCCCTGCAGTCGCCGCGCCTGCCGCAATTGCGCCACGTCATCCGCCTGGGCGCGGCCGCCACGCCCGGCATGCACAACTTCGACGCCCTGATGGAAGGCATTGCCGACGCCGACCTGGCGCACCTGGAAGAAGTGAGCGCTACCTTGCAGTTTGACGACGCCGTCAACATTCAGTTCACGTCCGGCACGACGGGCGCGCCGAAAGGCGCCACCTTGACGCACCACAATATCCTGAATAACGGTTTCTTCATTGGCGAGGCCATGCGCCTGACCGAGCAGGACCGCTTGTGCATCCCCGTGCCCCTGTACCACTGCTTTGGCATGGTGCTGGGCAACCTGGCCTGCGTCACGCATGGCGCGGCCATGGTGTTTCCCGGCGAAGGCTTCGACCCGAAAGCCGTGCTGGACACCGTGCAGGCCGAGCGCTGCACGGGCTTGCATGGCGTGCCGACGATGTTCATCGCCATTCTCGATCATCCTGACTTCAAGCAATACGACCTGTCGAACTTACGCACCGGCATCATGGCCGGTTCGCCGTGCCCGATGGAAGTCATGACGCGGGTCATCGAGCTGATGCACATGGCGGAAATCACGATCGCGTATGGCATGACGGAAACGTCGCCCGTCAGCTTCCAGACGGCCATCGAGGACCCGCGCGAAATGCGCGTGTCGTCCATCGGCCGCGTCCACCCGCACCTGGAAGTGAAAATCATCGACGCGGAAGGGCGCATCGTGCCGCGCGGCGAAAAGGGCGAATTGCTCACGCGCGGCTATTCCGTGATGCAGGGCTACTGGGGCGACCCGGAAAAAACAGCGGAGGCCATCGACGCGGCGCGCTGGATGCACACGGGCGACCTGGCCGTGATCGACGACAACGGCTTTTGCAGCATCGTTGGCCGCTCGAAGGATATGGTGATCCGTGGCGGCGAAAACATCTACCCGCGCGAAGTGGAGGAATTCCTGTACCGCCACCCGAGCGTGCTCGACGTGCAATGCGTGGGCGTGCCGGACGCCAAGTATGGCGAAGAGTTGTGCGCCTGCATCATCCTGCGTCCGGGCACGCAGGCCACCAGCGACGACATCCGCGCCTTTTGCGATGGGCAGATCGCGTATTACAAGATTCCCCGCTATGTGCGTTTCGTCGAGGAATTCCCCATGACGGTGACGGGCAAGATTCAGAAGTATTTATTGCGCCAGCAGGTGGCGACGGATCTGGGCCTGAGCGCGGAATAAGCTTTTTTTGCGGACACATAAAAAAACACCGGGACGCTCGCGCGGCCCGGTGTTTTTTATTGATTCAGCGTAAAGTTCAGGCCACCGCGGCTTGCGGTGCGCGCGCTGGCGTGCGGCGGCGCATGAATGCCAGCAAGCCCAGGCCGGCCAGCAGCATGGCGTAGGTGCCTGGTTCCGGCACGGCCGACACGCTCACCGTGTTGAAGCCGGAGCCGTTCATCGCGACATGGCCATAATTGATCGAGCTGACCGAATTGGCAATCAGGGTGCCATTCATGTCGCCCGAACCCGAGAACGCGGCATTCGGCGCCAGGATGCTGCCGTTGATGCCGACGTTGTTCAGGCTGGTGGTGGTGGCGTTGGCGAAGTTGAACAGCGTGCGGTTGGCGAAGCTGGCGAAATTGTCGAAGCCGCCGCTCATGGTGATGTTCGTGGCCGTGCCGTTGATGATGATGCTGGCCGTGCTTTTCAGCGACGACAGGTCCAGGGTCAGGTTATGCAGGTTCGACGCGTCAATGTTGAAAATATTGACATCGGCGTTGACATTGCCTACCAGGGTCATGTTACCCGATTGCGAGATCACGGTGCCGTTCGATTGCAGCTTGGCAACGTCGCCCGATAGGGTCGTCAGCTGTTGCTGGGCAGCCGCAAAGTCCAGGGTGGAAGCATTGCCCTTGCTGATGTTGCCGGTTGGGAACCATTGTGGGGCTGTCAGCGTGGCGTTGGGATTGCTGACGCCATACACGGAGGAACCACCGATGGTGCCCCAGCCCGTGTTCAGGTTACCGCCAGCAACGATCGCGTTGGCCGCGCTGCCCGGCTTTTTGTTCGTGCCTACGTTGTAGTTGTCCAGGTAGATATTACCGCCAGCGGCAATGCTGCCACCGACGCTGGTGAAGCCGCTGCTGCCGCTGCTGCCGATGTTGCCGAAGATGAAGGCGGAATAACCGTTGGCGACGCCGAGGTCGATCACGGTTGCCTGGGCCGAGGCGCTGAAGGAGAAGGCGAACAGGGCGGCGCTGATGAGCGGCAGGGTACGTGTAGCAAATGATTTCATGGACAATCTCATGGTGAATTGGGGGACGAATCGGGCGGGAAAGCAAGACACCGCCATCGCGCAAGGCAACATTATAATCTAAAAAACAATTTTAGTTCAATTTAGGTAATTAACTATATTTTAAAGCAACACTTTTCCTGTCGACAGTAATTGTTTTGCAGACATAAAAAACCGGGGCTGGCCCGGTTTTTTGCTGCTTACCTGACGCGCTGGTACAGGCGGAAACGTTCCACGTCATCCGTGGGACGGCGCCCCTCCCACAGCTTGATCCAGTCCGCGCCGTGGTGCTCGGGCAGTTGTTCCTTGCTGTCGGGAACCTTGATGCTGTCTTGCAACAAAAACACATCGCACTGCTGCTGGCCCACGCTGGCAAACGGCAGGTGGCCGAAGTAGGCGAACGAGGCGCGCTGGGCGGCGCCGACGTTGCTGTTGATGCACTTGCTGCCTGGCGGCAGGTGGACGGAAATCTGGTGCGCCACGCTGGCGTAGCTCTTGCTGTAGTTCAGCGGCGGCAGGAACAAGGTCATGATCAGCACCCAGATCAGGATCAGGCCGCCAGACGACAGCACCACGGCGCGCCACAGCACGGCCGGCTGGCGCGAGATGCGCCAGTGCACCAGCGCCACCCAGCCGGCGCTGGCGCAGGCGGCCACGAAAAAGGCCAGCAAGTCCAGTTCGGGTTTGAAGCCAGGCATGAGTTTCAGGGCGTTATGCGCCAGTTTTGGCGGCCAGCCCGTCAAGATGGCGAACCAGAACAGCCACAGCGCGAGGGCGCAGATGGTCAGCACCATCACGGAGAACCAGTCGATGGCGTTGATGGCGCCCCGTTTCATGGTCAGCAAGCCAAACGCGGCCATCACGGCCAGCGGCGGCAGCAGCGGCAGCAACTGGCTCGGGTCGGGATCGGGATGGCACAGGCCCAGGATGGCCAGCATGGCCACAAAGGTCAGCGGCACGACGATGTGCAGCACGTGGTGCTGGCGGCGCCAGGCATACACGGCCCAGGCGGCGAAAGGCCACGCGGGCCAGAAGAACCAGATGCCGACACGCAAGAAGTATTGCACGCTTTTCAGGCTCGGGGCGCTGAACTGGCGGCAATTCCACTCCATCCACGCTTGCAGCGGCGAATGGCCATACGGTTGCAGCCATTCGCCCGGCAGCAGCCAGACGAGGGTCAGCGCGGCGCCGATCAGGATGGCCAGCGCCAGGTGGCGCACGCTGCGCAGCAGCGGCAGGCGCAGGAAGACGGTGCACAGCAGCAGGGCGATGCTCAGCGCCGCCGGCGTGATCCAGCCGCGCGCGAGGGTCAGGCCGCCCAGCGCCAGGCCCAGCAGGGCCGCATTGCGCACGGACGGGCCTTCCACGTAGCGCACGGCGCGGTACAGCAGATAGGCCATCAGGGACACGTACAGCGCTTCGGCCGTAATGTCGTGGCTGTGCTGCAGCAGGCCCAGGCAGCCCAGGTAGATGAGCACGGCGGCATCGGCCAGGGTGCGGCCGAAATCGTCCGGCTCGGGTTGGCCGCCGAAGGCCAGGCGCAGGGGCTGGGCGTCGTTGCGGCGGCCCAGGTTGAAGGCGGTGTACCAGACGGACAGGGTGCTGACGACGAAGATGCCGATGGTCGACATGCGCGCGCCAAAGACGTCGCCGTCGATCCAGCCGAACAGCTTGATGAAAATGGCGCCCAGCCAGAAGGCCAGCGGGCCTTCATCGGGCAGCGACAGGCCGGCCACGTTGGGCCACAGCCAGTCGTTCAGGCCGCCATGCGCCATGGTCCACATGATGCCGAAACTGGCGGCGTCATCGTTCTTCCACGGTTCGCGGCCGATCAGGCCAGGCAGGATGTACAGCAGGCCGAGCGCAAACAAGGCCCATCGTGGCAGCGCGAGTGTGGCAGCGGCGGGAAGGCGGACTGGCTTCATCGATAATCGGTATCAGAATAGTGGCAAGACGCGACGAATGGCGTCGGGTATGCGCGAGTATAAAGTAAAGCGGCCAAAGACAAAAAAGGCAGCCGTGGCTGCCTTTTCTCTGGTAGCCGAAGCTGCCCTTTTTTGCCGCAATGCGGCAAAAATTAGCCTGCTGCGACTGCGGTTTTCGAACCAACCGAACCGAACTTCTGACGGAACTTCTCGACGCGACCAGCGGTATCGACGATTTTGTGCTTGCCCGTGAAGAATGGGTGCGATTCAGCCGAAACCTCGATCTTCACCAGTGGGTATTCTTTACCGTCGTGGGTGATTTTTTCGCGGGTTTGGATGGTCGAGCGGGTAACGAATTTGAAATCGCACGACAGATCGTGGAAAACAACTTCGCGGTATTCTGGATGGGTATCGACTTTCATGGTCTTCTCTCTAGTTTGGTAGCCAAACAGCACTTCGTCGGTCGTCCAGCTTCTTGACCCGATTGCCGATCACTTGCCAGGGTTTAAAATAATGCAACCGTCGATTATATAGCGCTTTCGGGCGGACGGCAATAAAAAAGCCGCTCGATGAGCGGCTTTCGCGGGATGATCAGTGGAGGGCTGGGGTCAGACCCGTCGGGTCTGACCCCGGAAATCATCCTCCCCGGCGCATCATGTCGAAGAACTCGGCGTTGTTCTTCGTTGCTTTCATCTTGTCCAGAATGAACTCCATCGCCTCGATCTCGTCCATCGAGTACAGCAACTTGCGCAGGATCCAGATTTTTTGCAGCTCGTTCGGCTTGATCAGCAATTCTTCGCGGCGGGTACCCGATTTGTTCAGGTTGATGGCCGGGTAGACGCGTTTTTCGGCCAAACGGCGTTCCAGATGCACTTCCATGTTGCCGGTACCCTTGAATTCTTCAAAGATCACGTCATCCATGCGCGAACCCGTTTCGATCAGTGCCGTGGCGATGATGGTCAGCGAGCCGCCTTCTTCGATATTGCGCGCGGCGCCGAAGAAGCGTTTTGGACGTTGCAGCGCGTTCGCGTCGACACCACCGGTCAGCACCTTACCGGAAGCAGGGATGACGGTGTTGTAGGCGCGCGCCAGGCGGGTGATCGAGTCGAGCAGGATCACCACGTCTTTTTTCATTTCGACCAGGCGCTTGGCTTTTTCCAGCACCATCTCGGCCACTTGCACGTGGCGCGTGGCCGGTTCGTCGAAGGTCGAGGCGACGACTTCGCCGCGTACCGAACGTTGCATTTCGGTAACTTCTTCCGGACGTTCGTCGATCAGCAGCACGATCAGGGTGATGTCCGGATGATTTGCCGTGATCGCATGGGCGATGTGCTGCAGGATCACGGATTTGCCGGATTTCGGCGATGCCACCAGCAAGCCGCGCTGGCCTTTGCCGATCGGGGCGATCAGGTCGATGATGCGGCCGGTGATGTTTTCCTGGCCATTCATTTCACGTTCCAGGCGCAGCGGCTCGTTCGGGTGCAGCGGCGTCAGGTTTTCAAACAGGATGCGGTGTTTCGACATCTCCGGCGATTCGCCGTTGACCTTGTCGACTTTGACCAATGCGAAATAGCGTTCGCCATCTTTCGGGGTCCGTACCTCGCCCTCGATCGAATCGCCGGTGTGCAGATTGAAGCGGCGGATTTGCGAAGGGGAGATGTAAATGTCATCGGTGGACGCCATGTAGCTGGCGTCGGGCGAGCGCAGGAAGCCGAAGCCGTCAGGCAGCACTTCCAGGGCGCCGTCGCCAAAAATCTGTTCGCCGGACTTGGCGCGTTTTTTCAGGATAGCGAACATCAGCTCCTGTTTGCGCAAGCGGGCTGCGTTGTCAATGTCAAGACCGATCGCCATCTCAAGCAGGGCGGATACGTGTAAGGCCTTTAGTTCGGATAAATGCATATGTGTTGAGTGTCCCGAGACGGGATGTAAAGGTAGGGGAGGGGACTGCGTGGCGTTGATTAATTATTGGGGAAGGCTGTGCACGAATGAGGCAAAGGCGCTTCCCGGTCGTTCCAGTCAGGCGGCGCTGCGGGCGCAGCGCTGCCCATCATACATTAAATGTTGCTGTCGACGAAAGCGGTCAACTGGCCCTTGGCCATGGCGCCCACTTTTTGAGCAGCTGCGACACCATCCTTGAACAGGATCAGGGTCGGGATGCCGCGGATGCCGAACTTGGCAGGCACTGCCTGATTGGCGTCCACGTCCATCTTGGCGATCTGGATGCGGCCGGCGTATTCCTTGGCCACTTCTTCCAGGATCGGGGCGATGGCCTTGCAGGGACCGCACCATTCTGCCCAGAAGTCGACCAGTACTGGCAACTCGGACTTCAGGACGTCTGCTTCAAAAGATGCATCGCTAATGTGTTTGATATTTTCGCTCATATTTTCCTCAAATGAGGGTGGGATCAATAATGCCTGGAATTAACCATACGCTGGTTCGCCATCCATGCTTCCTGGAGTGCAGCTAGCAGATGGGGGCAATGGGCACGACTTCAATGTTCTTGGAAGGTGCGACCAGAGGTATGCAGGCGGGGATGGCTGAAATAATAACCCATTTTTTCAAAGCGTGGCGATTATTGCAGAAAAACTTGAGGCATATCGTCCCCGCGTGTGCCGGCAGGGCGGCAAAGCCGCATGCCTGCTGGCCCGCAGCGCCGTGCCTGCCCTTTCGGCCGGCCTGTGCGATCAGGCTTGGGCGCTGGCCAGACGCGCCGTGTGCTGCAGTTGCAAGTTCACCATGAGCTGCAATTCCGCGCTTTCCATCGGCTTGCGGAAGGTGCCCAATATATGCAGGCCATTCGCCACGGCCAGGCGTTCGGCCGCCAGGCGCACGGCCGAATGCAGGCCCGACAGCAGGACCACGCCGCCGCGGAAGCCATTGTCAGCCGCCATGCGCAGGAATTCGATGCCGTCGATGTCGGGCATGGACAGGTCGCAGATCAGCAGATCGGGCTGGTGCTGCTTCAGGGTGGCCAGCGCCTGTTCGCTGTGCGACTCGCAGCGGATGTCGAACGGGCCCATTTGCTCGAGCATGTCGCTGAGCACGTCGAGCATGAAGACGTCGTCGTCCAGCAGCAGCACGCGCAATGGCGTCAGGCCTGCTTCGTTGTTTTCCTGGCTTGCTTGGTTTGATACAGTGTTCATCGTCATGTCTTTCTGTTGATATGCATCGCTGTCGATGCCGATACCTTGCCGCAACCCAATTTGGCGATGGCTAATCGTCATTGGCAAAGCTGGTGTTATTCATGATTTGTTCGGTAATCTGTTCCAGCAGGGGCCACAGGCGCGTGACGATGCGCCGTGCCCGCTCCGCCTCGTCGGCCGGTTCGCCCGGCGCCAGGGTTTCCAGGTTGTGGCACAGTTCGGCCAGTCCCAGGGCGCCCACGGTGCGCGCCGACGACTTGATGCGGTGCCCCAGTTCGCGCACCTGGTGCACGTCGCCGCGCGCCAGGGCCGCGTCGATGTCGCCAAAGCCATCCTGCGTCGTCTGCAGGAACTTGAAGGCGAATTTGCGCACCTTCTCCGGGTTGTAGCCCAGCAACTTGGCCAGGATGGACAGGTCGATCACTTGCGGGTCGCCCGCCAAGGTGGTCTTGAAGACGGGCGCGGCGCGGCTGCGCGCCGGTGGCGGCGGCGTTTCGTGCGCCGGCAGCCAGCTGGCGATGGTCTGGTACATCATGGCCGGCTGGATGGGCTTGGAAATGAAATCGTCCATGCCCGCCTCCAGGCAGCGCACGCGGTCTTCGCTGGTGGCCGTGGCCGTCATGGCCAGCACGCGCAGGTGCGCCAGCTGCGGGTCGGCGCGGATGTGGCGCGTCGCTTGCAAGCCATCCATCAGCGGCATCTGCACGTCCATCAGCACGCAGTCGAACTGGGTCTGGCGCAGCAGGTCGAGCGCCTCTTCGCCATTGTTGGCCAGACAGACGGAGGCACCCGCTTCTTCCAGCAATTCCAGCGCCACTTGCTGGTTGAACGTATTGTCTTCCACCAGCAGGATGCGCGCATGCTTGAGCGTGCGCATCACCAGGGCCGCGTCGGCGTTGGCGCGCATGGCCGCCGCCGTCTGCACCAGGCTGTCGAGCATGGCGGGCGCCGCCTGGTCGGAAATGCCCAGGTTGGCCGTGAACCAGAAGGTGCTGCCGGCGCCGGGACGGCTGTCGACGCCCACGTCGCCGCCCATCAGCTGCGCCAGCTGCTTGCAGATGGCCAGGCCCAGGCCCGTGCCGCCATATTCGCGCGTGGTGGAGGTATCGGCTTGCTGGAAGGACTGAAAGAGTTTACTCATTTCATCCTGCGACAGGCCGATGCCGTGGTCGCACACTTCAAAGCGCACCAGGCAGTGTTTCGCGTCCGCCACCACCCTGCGCACTTTCACGGTAATGCTGCCCTGTTCGCTGAACTTGATGGCGTTATTGGCGTAGTTGATCAGCACTTGCCCCAGGCGCAGCGGGTCGCCCACGAGCACGGCGGGCAATTGCGGGTCGATCTCGAACAGCAACTCCAGGTTCTTGCCGGCGGCGCGCGGCGCCACCACCGTCATCAGGGTTTGCACGACGTGGTCGAAACTGAAGTTGACGCGCTCGATTTCCAGCTTGCCCGCCTCGATTTTCGAGATGTCGAGGATATCGTCGATGATGCCCAGCAAGTGTTCTCCGGCAAAGCGGATTTTTTCCAGGTAATCGCGCTGGCGCGGTTCCAGGTCCGTTTTGAGGGCCAGATACGCCATGCCGATCACGCCATTCATCGGCGTGCGGATTTCATGGCTCATGTTGGCCAGGAATTGGCCCTTCGCCAGGCTCGCTTCCTCGGCCACTTGCTTGGCCTGGTCCAGCTGCTCCGTGCGCTGTGCCACGCGCTCTTCCAGATGTTCATTGAGTTCGCGCAAGGCGCTCTCGCTGCGCTTGTGATATGTGATGTCCGTCAGGCTGGCCACCACCATGCCCACCTTGCCGTACTCATCGCGGATGGCCTCGGTATTTACGGACAGCCACGACAGGCTGCCGTCGGGCTGCTGCACCCCCATCAGCACGTCGCGCATGGCGACACCCGTGGACAGGGTGATGTGCACGGGATGGCTGCGCTGGTCGAAGGCGGAACCGTCTTCGCGGATGGCTTGCCACAAACTGTTGCCGGCCGGACTGGCCGCCAGCATGCGTTCGGCGGCCGCATTGCTTTCCAGGATGTGGCCGTGGCTGTCCTGCACCACCAGGCCGTTTGTCACGGCGCCGAAGACGGAGGCCATGCGCTGGCTCGAGTTCGACAGTGCGATCGATGCCTGGCGCCGCTCGGTGATGTCGGTAATCATCGCCAGCGTGCCGCCCGGCTCGCCGTTGTCCGACTGGATGCTGGTGCTCGACAGCAAGCCCCACAGGCTGGACTGATCCTTGCGGAAGAAGCGGAAATCGACCTGGTCCGGCTGGCTGGCCTGACTGCCGTGGCTGGCCAGGCGGCGCTGCATCAGCAGCTGGCTGTCGCGGTCCATGAAGTCGAGCAGGGGGCGGCCCAGCATTTCCTGCACCGTGTAGCCCAGCATGTGCGCCATCTTCGGGTTGACGAACGTGGTCTTGCCGTGCGCATCCGTCATCCAGATGCCTTCGGCGGCCGTCTGCACGATCAGGCGGTAGCGTTCCGAACTGGCGTGCAGGGCTTCCTCGGCGCGTTGCCGCTGCGTCATGTCGCGCAGCGAGACGATGGAAAACACCTGGCCGGCCATGCGCAGCGGCGACAGGCTGACCTTGGCGGGGAAATGCGTGCCGTCGCGGCGGCGCGCCATCATCACCCGGCCCGGCAAGCTGTGCCGCCCTTGCGGGTCGCTCACGGAGTGACTGGTCGTGCTTTCCGGCACCAATTGCTCCAGCGACATGCCCGTCAATTCGGCCAACGGATAGCCGAAGCAGCGCGCGCCGATCTGGTTGGCGTAATGCACCTTGCCCTCGACGTCGGCCACCAGCATGGCTTCGGGCGCCGCCTCCAGCATCGAGCGCATGCGCGATTGCTCGTCCTGCTTGCGCTCGCTGATATCGCAGACGATGCCGCTGGCCTGCGTGGCGGCGCCATCCGAGGCGCGCGACAGGACGGCGCCGCGCGCCAGCAGCCAGCGCCAGTGGCCGTCGCTGTGGCGCAAACGGAATTCGCAATTGAAGGTACCGGGTGCCTGGCCATCCAGGTGCTGGCGAAATGCCAGATTCAGGCGCGCGCGGTCATCGCGGTGGACTTCGGCCAGCCAGTCGGCCAGCGCATGTTCGAGTTTGGCATTCTTGTCGCCCAAGACGTCCTGGTACTGGGGCGCGAACTGCAGCCGGTCGGACTGGCACCGCCAGGTCCAGCCGGCCATGGTGGCGCCGCGCAAGGCTTGCACGGCATCCTGTTCAGCCTGGGCTCGCGCCGGCTGGGGCGGATGGCGCAACTGCTGGCGCAAGCGCCAGGCTTGCCAGCAAGCCAGTCCCGCCAGGGCGGTGGCACTGGCGGCAGCATACGGCCACAGCAGTGCCGGCGCCATGCCGGGGGCCGCCGCCTGCACCGGCAGCGAAAACGCCATGCCTGCCGCCAGCATCGTACGAGCGAGCCGGCGCAGCGCAGGGCGCCGAGGGCGTGGTGCGCCGAAACTCGTGTGGCTGCAATACGACAAATGCATCCCTTTCTGGGGCGTGATTGGACTAGGCTGGCAGTACATGATTGGCGCTCAAACAAACGCCTGCGGCGCTTTCTGGCGGCAACTATAGCATCGAATATTTACTCGGAGTAGTTAAGTTCAGAAACGGCCAAAACGGGATTTTTTTCACCCCGAAATGGCTGTTTTTTTCGCGATTTGGTGAGAATTCGTGAGAAAGTTGGCGCGAAATCGTGCTACGGAATCGCGATGTCTAACCTTAGGAAAAACTTCCCGCGAACTGATAGCGGTGTCCGGGGTGCCACATGGTGGCGATTGAGGCGATCTTGCCGCCCGAACGCGTCTGGCGGCGCAGCACCAGGCAAGGCTGTTTGGTGTCGATGGCCAGCATTTCGGCGATGTCGCGCGGCGCCGACAGCGCTTCGATGCTGTAGGTGGCGCCTTGCAGGGGCGCGGCGGCCATCAGGTATTCGTTTGGCGTGATGCTGGAAAAATCCTGCGTCATGTAGTCGGGCGCGCATTCGGGATTGACCCAGCGGTCTTCCACCTGGATCGGCACGCCGTTTTCAAAATGCACGATCAGCGAATGGAACAGCGGGTGTTCCGGCGGCAATCCGAATTGCTTGGCCAGCAAGTCGGAGGCCTTGGTGCGCTCCAGTAATTGCAAGCTGCTGCGGTGGATATGTCCGCGCGCCCGCACTTCATCGGCGATACTCTTGATTTCCAACAAGGTCGCCTGGTATTTTTGCTGCGCCACATAGGTGCCTGAACCCTGGCGCCGCGTCAGCACCTGCTCGCTGGTCAGTTCGCGCACGGCGCGGTTGACCGTCATGCGCGAGACGCCGAATTGTTTGACCAGGGCTTGCTCGGAGGGAATCACGTCGCCTTCCTTCCAGCGTCCGGCGGCGATGCCGGCCAGCAGAAAATCCTTGATGCGCTGGAAAATGGGCGTATTTTCCTGGGTATTGTGGTCGTCCAATGCGGTTTCTCCGGGGCGCGGGCAGGGCGCGCCGCCGGCTGGAGGCGCGATGGCCGATTTTAGCACCGAGCACGCTGCCTGCCGCCAGCCTTTTTTGAATTCAAAAGCAAGCGTCGGAGTGTGGCGCGCATGCGCGCTGGCTATGCTGGCGACTGATTATTGACCTGTACGGAGTTTGCCATGGAACACGCTTATCTGACTGACGATGAACGCTGGGATGCCCTGCAGCGGCGCGCGCCCGATGCCGACGGCGTTTTTTACTACTCGGTGCGCACGACGGGCGTGTATTGCCGGCCATCCTGCGCGGCGCGCCCCGCCTTGCGCCGCAACGTGGCCTTTCACGCCAGTTGCGAGCAGGCGGAGGCGGCCGGCTTTCGTCCCTGCCTGCGCTGCAAACCCAACTTGCCGCCGCTGGCCCAGCGCCAGGCGGCCATCGTGGCCGACATCTGCCGCCTGATCGACGCCAGCGACGAGCTGCCTGACCTGGACAGCCTTGCACAGGCCGCCGGCATGAGCCGCTTTCACTTTCACCGCGTCTTCAAGGCGCACACGGGTATCACGCCGAAAGCCTATGCGGCGGCGCGGCGCGGCGAGCGCCTGAAGGCCGGCTTGCAGGGCGCAGCGAACGTCACCGAGACCTTGTACGCGGCCGGTTTCAATTCCAGCGGCCGCCTGTATGCCGCCACGCCGGGCTTGCTGGGCATGACGCCGGGCGCGTTTCGCGCTGGCGGCAGCGGCGCCGTGATCCGTTTCGCCATCGGCGCCTGCTCGCTGGGCGCCATTCTCGTGGCCAGCACGGACAAGGGCATCTGCGCGATCTTGATCGATGACGACCCGGAAGTGCTGCTGCGCGACTTGCAGGACCGTTTTCCCCGCGCCGAGCTGCGCGGCGCCGAGCCTGACTATGAACAGACGGTGGCGCAAGTCGTCGGCCTGGTCGAAGCGCCCGCTATCGGCCTGGACTTGCCGCTCGACGTGCGCGGCACGGTCTTCCAGCAGCGCGTGTGGCAAGCCTTGCGCGAAATTCCCGCCGGCAGCACGGTCAGCTATGCCGAGCTGGCCCGCCGCATCGGCGCCCCGCAAGGCGCGCGGGCCGTGGCGGGCGCCTGCGCGGCCAATGCGCTGGCCGTCGCCATTCCCTGCCACCGGGTGGTGCGCAACGATGGCGCGCTGTCGGGCTACCGCTGGGGCGTGGAACGCAAGCAGGCGCTGCTGGAACGCGAGGGCGAACGGTGAAGGCGCTGGACTGGCGCCAGATCGAGGATGATCTGAATCAAAGCGGTTGCGCCGTCGTGCCGGACTTGCTCGATACTGACACCTGCGCCGCGCTGGCGGCGCAGTATGACGACGCGTCGCGCTTTCGCAGCCGTGTGGTGATGCAGCGTCATGGTTTTGGGCAAGGCGAGTACCAGTATTTCGCCTATCCCTTGCCTGATCTCGTGGCCACGCTGCGCGAACAGCTGTACGGGCCGCTGGCGGTGATTGCCAACCGCTGGCACGCCAGCATGGGTGTCGATCGCCGCTTTCCGTCCAGCCACGCCGATTTCCTCGCGCGCTGCCATGCGGCGGGGCAGATGCGGCCCACGCCCTTGCTGCTGCGCTACCGCGAGGGCGATTACAACTGCCTGCACCAGGACCTGTATGGCGAGCACGTGTTCCCGCTGCAGCTGGCCGTATTGTTGTCGCGCCCGCACGAGGATTTCACGGGCGGCGAGTTCGTGCTGACGGAACAGCGCCCGCGCATGCAGTCGCGCGCCGAGGTCGTGCCGCTGGCGCAGGGCGATGCCGTCCTCTTTCCCGTCGCGCAGCGCCCCGTGAACGGGACGCGCGGCAGCTACCGCGTGAACATGCGCCATGGCGTGTCGCGCCTGCGTTCGGGCTTGCGCCACACGCTGGGCATCATTTTTCATGATGCGAGCTGAACGCTAGCTGCGGCGCTTGAGTTTCCAGAATTACATGGCATGATGGCTACTCCCTGTCACTCTTTCATTTCTGCCATGTCCGCGTTGCTCCGCTTGTTGTGCCTGTTGACCATGTTTTTGTTGCCCGCAGCCCATGCGGACGATGGCGTGCCCGCGCTCGTGGCGGAGGCCGCATCCGCCGTGACGCCGTCACAGGCTGCGGCGGCCAGGACGGCGCCGCTGATGTTTGCCAACCGCAAGGTGTTTGTCTTTCGCGCCGCGCTGGCCGGCTATCCGCCCGATGAGCGGGCCATCGGCGCGCAGCGCCGCCTGGAAGGCGTGCTGGCGAAAAACGGTCCCTTGCAGGCAAGCACGCGCATGATTCCCGAGGGCACGCAAGTACTGCTCGATGGCGTGCAACTGTTCGTCGTCGTGCCCGGCGACGTCAACCAGCTGGCCGGCGACACGACGGAAAGCGTGGCGAAAACGGCGGCAGGCGAGCTGAGCAAGGCTGTGTTTGACTATCGCGAGCAGAGCAGCTGGCGTTACCTGGCGATCGCCGCTGCCGTATGCGCGGCCGCCACCCTCGTGTTCTGGCTGGTGTGGATGGGCTTGACGCGCCTGTATCGCTGGGCCAAGCGCCGCAGCGGCATCCTGCTGGCCTCGCGCCTGCGCGACGTGCGCCTGAAGAATGTGCGCGTGCTCGATGCCGAGCACTACATCGCCTTCGCGTATCAACTGCTGAGCGCCGTGCTGTGGGGCTTGCGCCTGATGGCCACGTATCTGTGGGCCGCCTTCGTGCTGGGCCGCCTGCCCTACACGCGTTCCTGGGGCGAAAGTCTGAGCGGCTACCTGTTCGATGTGGCGGCTGACGTCTTCCACGCCATCATCGGCGCCTTGCCGGGGCTGGTGCTGGTGTGCGTCATCTTCGCCATCGCGCGCCTGATCGCCGCCACGGCCGCCTCGCTGTTCAAGCGCGTGGAAAGCGGCGAACTGCAGATCGGCTGGCTCGACAAGGATACGGCCCTGCCCACGCGCCGCATCGCCAGCGTGGTGATCTGGCTGTTCGCGCTGGCCATGGCGTACCCGTATCTGCCTGGCTCGCACACGGCCGCCTTCCAGGGCCTGTCCGTGCTGGTGGGCCTGATGGTGTCGATCGGCGCGTCGAGCATCGTGGGCCAGGGCGCCAGCGGCCTGATCCTGATGTACACGCGGGCCCTGCGCAAGGGCGAATATGTGCGTGTGGGCGACAGCGAGGGCACGGTGGTCGACGTGGGCATGTTCGAGACGCGCTTGCGCACGGGCCTGGGCGAAGAGGTCGCCTTGCCGAACGCCTGGGTCATGTCGCAAACGACGAAGAATTACTCGCGCGCCCAGCCCGGCGGCGGCTTCGTGCTCGACTCCACCGTCACCATCGGCTACGCCACGCCATGGCGGCAAGTGCACGCCATGCTGGAACTGGCGGCCTCGCGCACGCCGGAACTGTCCACTTCGCCAAAACCGTACGTGATGCAGCTGGCCCTGCAGGATTACTACGTGCAATACCGCCTCGTTGCCTACGCCAGCGCCGAAGTCCCCCGCCAGCGCGCCGAAGTGCTGAACCGCTTGCACCAGAACATCATCGACGTCTTCAACGAATTCGACGTGCAGATTACCTCGCCGCACTACATCGATGACCCGAAAGAGTCGCAGGTGGTGCCGCCCGGTGAATGGTTCAGGGCGCCGGCGCAGCGGGGAGAGGAATCGAGTGAGGTAGTTCCGCCCAAGTCTTGAGCGACAGGAGTGGTCTGTTCGTGACGGGGGGGATTGACACGCGTTATCTTGGTTTTTCCTCGGGCGCGCAGGTATTCTTGCCATTTTTCAGCTGAAATAGCAGTGTGTGACGATATGGCATGGCGATCCTCGCATTATTTGATGAGCGAATGTTCTGGGCAATTATCATGTTTCCACGCTGGCGTTTCGCTGCCAATGGCGATAATTTTTCGCTCGTCCGCTTTTTGTCGAGCGCGGTACTTTTTTCCACCAGTCATATTTAAAAACCCACACACCAACGGCGGGCTTTTCTGACAGGTCTGAAATGCTGAGTGCTCCCAAGCCTTCGGAAAAACGTTAAGAATCGCGGCCATTTCCCGAGCGGCGAAGCGGCCACCAGGCTGGTATTGCTGGCCTTGCGCAAGATCGAAAAATATTGGAAGATACTGCAGCGCACGTGGAAGCTGGCGGCCAACCAGTTTGTCATCATGTTCGGCAAACGCTTCACAAACGCGATTAACTAAAACCCGGCCCTGTACGCACAGAATTGCTTACGCCTCCGTTGGTTAGCCTTTCATAGTCAGCGAAGTTTGCATCGATAGTGGAATACCCCAACCTAAATTGCAATGCATGCAACATCAGCCTTTACCGGCTGAGATATGCAAACCGTAAAGAGGAATAAACGTGAGCAACAGAGTTTTTGGCTTAGTGTGGTGCTTCATCATCGGTTTTCTCTCTCTCCTGCCTTTGCTGCACGGAGAAACCGTGCATGTGCCGCCAGCGGTTGTTGCAGTGCTGCTTGCACTGATCACCGTTTCTGCGCCGGGTCTTCTTGATCGACCAAACAGATTATGGACATATTTTGGCAAAAAAGCACATGCAGTAACCAGCAACGTTGCGCTTTTCCTAGTTTATTTTTTCTTTATTACCCCGGGGGCGGCACTGTTGCGCCTGTGTGGTCGCAGGCAGCTAAAACTGCAATTTGAACCAAAGACGCATACATACTGGAGCGAGCGCACGTCGGGCGACACGAACTTCAATCACCCATATTAACCATACACTCAATGCAAATTCTCGGTATCTCCGCATACTATCACGATAGCGCCGCCGCCTTAATCCGTGATGGTATCGTTGTGGCAGCCGTACAGGAAGAACGTTTCACTCGAAAAAAGCAGGATTCAGATTTCCCTCGCAGCGCCACTCGTTTCTGCCTTGAAGCAGCACAAGGCTCTGCGATCGATCATGTCGTCTTTTATGACAAGCCCTTCCTCAAGTTCGAGCGCCTTCTAGAAACATATCTCAGTTTTGCCCCGAAGGGATTCGCCTCCTTCCGTGCCGGCTTGCCGGTCTGGGCGAAGGAGAAACTGTTTCAGCGATCATTGCTCGCAAAGGAACTGAACGCGCTCGCACCCGGTCAATTTTCTTCTGATGAGTTGCTATTTTCGGAACATCATCTAAGCCATGCAGCCTCCGCCTTTTATCCGTCACCTTTTGACGAGGCGGTGGTGCTGACCATGGACGGGGTGGGAGAATGGGCGACCACATCGGTGGCAATCGGTCGTGGCTCGGAACTGAAAATCATCCGCGATCTGGTTTTTCCCCATTCGCTTGGACTTCTGTATTCCGCATTTACTACCTATTCAGGTTTTCGCGTAAATTCTGGTGAATACAAGCTCATGGGCCTCGCCCCCTACGGAAAACCACGCTTTGCCAGCATCATTCGCAAACACCTGATTGATGTAAAGGAAGATGGCACCTTCCGATTGAATCAGAAATACTTCAACTACTGCACCGGGTTGAGTATGACAAATTCCCGCTTCCATAAGCTATTCGGTCGGCCACCGCGATTACCGGAGAGCCCACTCGAAGACTTTCATGCCGACATAGCAGCTTCGATCCAGCAGGTAACGGAAGACATCATTCTTCGCATGACCAGGGCACTGGCACAAGAAACCGGCCTGAAGAATCTCTGTCTGGCTGGAGGAGTGGCGCTTAATTGCGTAGCCAATGGCAAGATCGCCGCTGATGGTGCGTTCGAGAATATTTGGATTCAACCCGCTGCGGGTGATGCTGGTGGAGCACTTGGTGCCGCACTTGCTGTCTATCATCTCCATGTCAAATCTCCGCGTCAAGTGAATTATCCAGATGCGATGAACGCCAGCGCACTGGGTCCAGAATTCTCGCCCAGCCAGATCGAAGCTGCGTTATCGGCAGCCGGGGCGCGTTTCACTATCGTCCCGAATGAGGTACTTTTTGATGAGACTGCTCAGGCGCTGGCGGCAGGGGAAGTGGTTGGCTGGTTTCAAGGACGCATGGAGTTTGGTCCTCGTGCCCTTGGCAATCGCTCTATCCTGGGGGATCCACGCAGAGCCGATATGCAGAAGAAACTCAATCTCAAGATTAAATTCCGAGAGAGCTTTCGGCCCTTCGCCCCATCAGTTTTAGCCGAGGCCGCAACAGACTGGTTCGATATGAGCGCACCGGCCTCCCCCTATATGCTGACGGTTTCCACGGTAGCGGAAAAACACCGGAAAATATCGGCGCAGCATGCAGCTAAATATCATACATTAAAAGACCAACATCTCGTACGCTCCGTCATTCCTGCAGTGACGCACACAGATTTTTCCGCCCGTGTGCAGACCGTTCACGCCGAGCAGAGCCCCCGTTATCACGCACTTCTAAAGGCATTCGAAACACTGACTGGCTGCCCTGTGTTGATCAACACCAGCTTCAATGTACGGAATGAACCGATTGTATGTACACCGACAGATGCATTCAACTGTTTTATGGCTACTGATATGGATCGTTTAGTCGTTGGGAACTTCGTGATGCGTAAAGCAGAACAGGATCACACGTTGGCTATGAATTATGCCTCACGTTTTGAAATGGACTAACATGGATGAGAAATCAAATTCGTCGCAATCCCAGTCGAAATTCCGCCCGTATCTAATTAGATTATTTCAGGTTTTTATCGTTATCTGCCTAGTCGATGGATTTATCGATATTACCTACCCGCTAGCGACATTCACTAAAGATAATTTTCATATCATAATTTCCAAAATTAAAAATTCTGGTCCGATGGAATTTAATGAGTCTCAGGAAATTATAATTCCCATATCAGGCCTTCCCGTTAGGAATGAACCAGGAATTCGGAATATTGTTTCCGAATATCATTCAACACGAATTAATGTAAACACAGATGGTCTGCGCTACAACGGTCAAGCCCCTCCAGAGAAGGTGAGTTACGTTGGCTTTCTGCTCGGCTCATCAACTGCATTCGGATACGGTGTCACCGATAATCAGACTATTTCCGCACATCTGGAACGAGCATTGAATCATACTCAAGTTTATAATTATGCAGGTTTAGCCCAACCCATCCCTGATATCATATTGCGCTGGTACGATTTACAGAAAAAAAACGGAAAACCAGATTTTATCATCCTCGCTGGCTTAAACTACCAATTATACGCTGACTGCCAACCAATTTCGAGGGCAGACATACCGGCAAATACACATTCAAACATTTTCGTATATCTGACTGGCAAGCTCTTAAACGAGAAAACTATGCCTTGTGCCTCCAGTGAAGGTTTGGAACTAGCCGTCCGAAATTCCATACTTTCTATAGAGAATGCAGTTACTTTCGCGCGTAAAAACGGGATCCATTTTTATATGGTAAATCTTCCAAGCCCTTATGACGCCAATGTCAATGTCAGCAACCTTTTAAATACTACTCATGCAACAGATTATGTATCGAGGCGAAGAATATTTAGTCACTTCCATCAAGAGCTGACCAAGCTCGACATTCCGGAGCTTATCGATCTATCCCATGCACTACCCGCTGATAAAACTTACTTTCTAGATATGGAAGGACATCTCTCAAAAGAAGGAAACAGGCTTATTTCAGAAAAAATTTTTGACCACATATGGGGCAACAAAAGCCAAGTGGCGACACGCTTACCCCAGCACTGAGGTGTGGATGTCAAGACACTTCTGTTTCAAGATGCCCGTGACGGTTTGCTGAATTTTTCAGCGAACAGCGCGGGGCAGGCGCTCGGATTGATCATCTATTCGGACGGGGGCAGTAGCCAGCGAGCGTTACCTGGACCTGCTGGCCAGCCAAGACTTCGTCTGCAGCATGAGCCGCACAGGTAACTGCTGGGACAGCGCCGTCGCTGAACGCTTCTTCCTGAATGTCAAGATGGAGCGCGTCTGGCAACGTCATACGCCAACCACGCTGAATCAAAAGCCGATATCATCGATTACATCAGCGGCTTCTATAACTGCAAGCGCCTCAATTCAGTAATGGGCAATCTGCCACCCTCTGTTTATGAGCAGAAAATGGTGGAACGTGAACCTAGCGTTGTGTCCGAAATTACTTGACCGCCGCAGATAGGAGGATTACCGTTGCATGCGTCATAATACAATTGTCTGGTCTGGTCGGAGATTGTCCGACCGTGGGACTTGATCTTCAGGTAGATTAGGATTGCCGTATCCGATTGTGTCGGCGTGTGTCTGCGCTCGCCACTGGCTGCATCAATCGCCGCACGTGGTGCTCGCCGTTTGCAGCCTTGTGCTTAGCGGCGGACGCGTGCTGCAGGTTGTTGCCCATCCTGGAAGTATATACGCCCCAGGGCTAATTTAATTTGACAGGATCGATAACGGATGGTAGGAATAATTGCCATGAATTCTGGAGCTGATGGCCGATTTCCAGTCTATATAAAGATTGTTTCCTGTGATTTTAAATAAATTCAATATCGATTCATCCTTTTTCATTTAAGATTGACTACATAGTGGAGTATTTTTGTGAAATTCTTGCATGACCTTTTTGGATTCTTGTTTAGTCGAAAATCCAGGTTGGTATTAATTCCATTCTTTGCGGTAATAATGCTATTCGCTGTCCTTTTTGTCGTGTTGGCTAATTCGTCTTGGGCGCCATTCGTATACGCGGTGTTTTAAGCGTGAGCAGTCGAAAATCTCTCATGAAGAGGCTCCTCTCGGGAACTGGCCTCGTGCTTTTTGGTCTGCTGCTGGCTTGCGCGGCGGTTGAGGGCTTGGTGCGCGTGGCAACCTCCTCGCAGCAGAATTATCTAATCGAGATGTGGCGTTATGCAACGCTGCTAAAGCGAAATAGTGCCGACCCCGTCATTGGCCATGAACACATTCCTGGCGCATCCGCTTTGCTGCAAGGGGTCAAGGTCTCCATTAATTCTCTCGGCATGCGCGGGCCTGAGCCGGACTTATCAACTGTCGGCAGGCATAAGGTTGTCATTGCTGGTGACTCTACCGCCATGGGGTGGGGCCTTCCGGAGGATGCAACGTTGCGCGGCCAACTCGCCAGGCGGCTCGGCTCGGGGACCGAGGTAATGACTACAGGTGTCGGCAACATGAATATGACGCAGATTGTTGCCAACTGGCTACGGTACGCTGACACAGTACGCCCGGATACGGTCATCGTGCTGGCGACTGCACGTGCGCCGGCTGTGCAGGATACTGGCCAGGCCGGATGGCTGGTGCGTCACAGCCAAGCCTATGCTCTGCTCGTTTCCTTTATCGAAATTGCTTTGAGTAATACTCCTGGCCAAGCTGGCTTGATCGCATCCTATGAAAAAATGTGGGCTGGAGGCTCTGGCCGTGCTGCCATGGATGCGGCGCTGGATCGGCTGAAGGCGGACCAAGCGAAGCATGGTTACCGAGTGCTGGTAATGATGATTCCGGAGCCACACAGTTTCGAGCCTTACAAGTTCGACTTCGCCACCAATATCATGCGCGCGGAAAGTGAAAAGCGGGGTTGGGCTTTCCTCGATCCACTGCCAACTCTTCGGAACGAACCTGCCGAAAGCTATTGGGTTGCCAACAATGATGTCCACCCTAACGCAAAGGCATTCCAGGTTATGACGGATGTACTTAAACCGTATTTCCTAAGTCTTCAGGAGTAACAGTCGATGTTGTTTCAGTTGCCTTCGTTCCTCTTGTTCTTCCTGATTTTTTGCACTATTTTCGCCGTTTGTCCCAAGCGTTTTCAACTCAGCTACGTCACCATCGCTAGCCTGGTCTTCTACGCTTGGTGGTATCCACCCGCTGTTCTGTTGATGATCGCAATGATTGTTGCTTGCTGGTGGATGCTGCGGCTCGTTTGGCATGATCGGAGCAAGCTGGCGCCTTGCGTGCTCGTTTCCCTGATTCCGCTTGTCCTTTACAAATACGCCGACTTCTTATTTGAGACCATTGAGAGCATTTCAGGTATCGAGACTCCGCGACTCGGCTGGGCGCTACCGCTCGGCGTGTCGTTTGTTACTTTCACCATCATTGGTTATCTCGTCGATACGGCACGCCAGCCTGAGAAGAAGCCACCAGGCTTCTGGTCGACCGCGGTGTATCTGACATTCTTTCCTCACCTCATCGCAGGCCCGATCCTCCGTGCGCGCCACATCCTGCCGCAACTGCAGCAGATGAGGATTGCAAGCGCCAATCTCATGCCCAATTTAGCCCTGTTTACGGTCGGCATACTGAAAAAGGTGCTAGTGGCCGATCCTGTCGGCGCCTATGTCGACCAGGCTTACGCGGCCCATACTACCCTGTCGGGCTGGGAGGGCGTGGCAGCGATATTCGGTTTCTCGATACAGATCTATTGCGATTTTAGTGCCTATTCCGACATGGCGATCGCTCTGGCCGGCATGCTGGGGATAGCATTCCCGGAAAACTTTCACTCGCCCTATGGTTCGGTCTCGATGAGCGAGGTTTGGCGGCGTTGGCACATGACCCTGAGTTTCTGGTTGCGCGATTACGTGTTCAAGCCGCTGCACGGCTATCTGCACAAGTATGCTCGCCACCTCTCCATCGTTTTTACCATGGGGGTTTCCGGCTTGTGGCATGGCGCCGCATGGACCTTTGTCCTTTGGGGACTAGCCCACGGACTGGTGATGGTCGCAGAAACCGTCAGCGGCTATGGGCGTTTTGCCGCCGCCGCATCGGGATGGAAGCGGTGGCTTTGCATACTCTGTACTTTCCTGATCTGGAGTTTGCTTGCGGTAATGTTTAGGTCTCCTTCTCTATCCGTGGCGTATGACGTTGTCGCCGGCAGCTTTTCCAGAGGCAGCTTTGGCAATTGGCCTGCTGCGGCTACCATGCCTGTTCTTCTCGGTATAGGGTTGTTGCTGCTGCATCCATTTGATCAGGTAGACAAGATTCGCTCCATGGCCTCGTTTGTGCCGGCGACTGTCTTAGCTCCGGTGCTTCTCATGTTATGCCTCGGATGCGCGGCAGTTGCTTCGATGCAGCCAGCAAATTTCTATTATTTTGATTTTTAGCGGTGGTCGGCAAGGTGGCCCGGTCAACGGCGTGCGCCAGCGGCACCTTGTTTTGCGAAACGAATTCCAGCTGCTCGTCGTCGCAGCAGCACCCGCATTCGTCGGGCTGGCCGTCGGCGCTGAAGGTGACGATCATGCTGTCGAAGCGCGCGCCCAGGCTGCTCTTCTGGTGCGCCACGAGCTTGAAGAACACGTCGCATGCGGTGGTGCTGATGACATGGTGCCTGGCCATGGGGGCTCCGCGTTAAAACGCCAGCGTAGGCCGGCGGCGGCGGGGAAGTATTGACGGGGCGCAAGGCATGCGTGCCTGTGTCTGCATGATTGACCATTTTGCCAATTTCTATACACTCGTCTTTTTGCTAACGACTAAAAGACCTGGAGATGGAAATGCCGACCCTGCGCCGCAACCTGCTCGTTCTCGCCTGCCTGGGGGCCCTCGGCCACGCCCACGCCGACACCGTCATCGACAACGCCAACGGCTACACGCTCGACGCGCACGGCAAGGTGGTTCGCTTCACGGCGCTGGCCTTTGACGACGCTGGCAAGCTGCTCGCCGTCGGCAGCGCCGGGCAGGTGAAACGCAAGGCGGCCAAGGGCGCCACGCATATCGACGTGCAGGGAAAAACCGTGCTGCCTGGCCTGATCGATGCGCACGGTCACGTCTTCGGCCTGGGCACGATCGCCAGTGGCGTGATGCTGTATGGTTCCACATCGCTGCCGGCCGCCCTGCAGGCCGTGGGCGACTTCGCGCGTGCGCACCCCGAACGCAACTGGGTCGTCGGCAATGGCTGGAACCAGGAAATCTGGAAGCTGCGACGCTTTCCTACGGCAGCGGAACTCGATGCGGCGGAAAGCGCGCGGCCCGTGTGGCTGCGCCGGGTCGATGGCCACGCGGGCTGGGCCAACAGCCGCGCGCTGGCGCTGGCCGGCATCACGCGCGCCACGCCGGATCCGGCCGGCGGCAAGATCGTCCGCGACGCGGACGGCAACGCCACCGGCGTGCTGGTCGATAGCGCCATGGACTTGATGGACGCCGTGCTGCCCAAGCCCGGCGACGTGGAAAACCGCGCCGCCCTCGATGGCGCGCTGGCGCAGCTGTCGCAAGTGGGCCTGACCAGCGTGCACGATGCGGGCATCGGCCAGATGCAGGACCGGCTGTTCCGCGATTACGCGGACCACGGCAAGCTGACGGTGCGCGTGTACGGCATGATCGCGGATACGACGGAAGACTTCGACGCGCTGGCGAAAAACGGTCCCTTGAACAGCTATGCGCGCGACATGTACGCCTTGCGCGCCGTCAAACTGCTGTCCGACGGCGCCCTGGGCAGCCGCGGCGCAGCCCTGCTGGCGCCGTACAGCGACGATCCTTCCACCAGCGGCCTGCTGTTCTACCCGGACGGCGCGATGCGCGCGAAGATGGAAAAAGCCATGCGCGCCGGCTATCAGGTCAATGTGCACGCCATCGGCGACGCGGGCAACCATCAGATCCTCGACGGCTATGCAGCCCTGATCGGGAAGTACCGCGGCGCGGGCCTGCGCCACCGCATGGAGCACGCGCAGGTGGTGCAATTATCCGACATCCCCCGTTTCAAAAGCCTGGGCATCGTGCCGTCGATGCAGCCCACGCACGCCACGTCCGACCAGAACATGGCGGAGCAGCGCGTGGGCCACGAGCGCATCAAGGGCGCGTATGCGTGGCGCACCTTCCTTGCGCAAGGTTCGCGCATCGCCTGCGGCTCCGACTTCCCCATCGAGTCGCCGAATCCGTTCGAAAGCATCCACGCGGCCGTCACGCGGCAAAACAGCGAAGGATTCCCGGCCGGCGGCTGGTACCCGCAGCAAGCCATGACGGTGACGCAGGCGCTGCGCTGCTTCACCCTCGACGCGGCCTGGGCGGCGCACCAGGAAAAGGTCATCGGCACCCTGGAAGCGGGCAAATGGGCGGACTTCATCGTCGTCGACCAGGACCTCTTCACCGTGGAACCAAAGGCTATCGGCAAGACGCGGGTGCTGCAGACCTGGGTGGCGGGCCAGCGCGTGTTCGAGAAAAAATAAGGATTCGACACCAACAAAAACCTGTTGACTTGGTTGTATAGACAACCTATGCTGGTAGCACCAGAGCGGGCCAGGTACGTCCGCTCGCACCCTACGAGGAGACAGCATGAACAGCACAATGGACACCGATCCACGCTTTGATGCCAGCCGTACCATCCGCGCCCCGCGCGGCACGGTCGTGGCTTGCAAGAGTTGGCAGGCCGAGGCGGCCTACCGCATGTTGCAAAACAACCTGGACCCGGAAGTGGCGGAAAATCCGCAGCACCTGGTCGTCTACGGCGGCATCGGCCGCGCGGCCCGCAACTGGGCCTGCTTCGACCAGATCCTCGCCTCGCTGCGCGAGCTGGAAGACGACCAGACCCTCTTGATCCAGTCCGGCAAGCCGGTGGGCGTGTTCCAGACCCACCCTGACGCGCCGCGGGTGCTGATCGCCAACTCCAACCTGGTGCCGAAATGGGCCAACTGGGAACACTTCAACGAACTCGATCGGCAAGGCCTGTTCATGTACGGCCAGATGACGGCCGGCAGCTGGATCTATATCGGCACGCAGGGCATCGTGCAGGGCACGTATGAGACCTTCGCCGAAGCGGGCCGCCAGCATTTCGGCGGCGACTGGGGCGGGCGCTGGATTTTGACGGCGGGCCTGGGCGGCATGGGCGGCGCGCAGCCGCTGGCCGCCACCATGGCCGGTGCCGTGTCGCTCAATATCGAATGCCAGCAAAGCAGCATCGATTTCCGTTTGCGCACGCGTTACCTGGACAAGCAGGCGGCCAGCCTGGACGAAGCCTTGGAGCTGGTCAAGTATCACACCGAACGCAAGGAAGCCATTTCCATCGGCTTGCTGGGCAACGCGGCCGAAGTGCTGCCGGAACTGGTGCGCCGCGCGAAAGCGGGCGGCCTGGTGCCCGACCTGGTGACGGACCAGACTTCCGCGCATGACCTGGTCAACGGCTACTTGCCGCGCGGCTGGAGCGTGTCCGACTGGAAGGCGGCGCAGCAGGACCCGCAGCGCCACGCGCGCCTGACGGTGGCCGCCGCCGATTCCTGCGCCGCCCACGTGCAAGCCATGCTCGATTTCCACGCCATGGGCGTGCACACCGTCGATTACGGCAACAACATCCGCCAGGTGGCGTTCGACCAGGGCGTGCAGAATGCCTTCGACTTCCCCGGTTTCGTGCCCGCGTACATTCGCCCGCAGTTTTGCGAAGGACGCGGGCCGTTCCGCTGGGTGGCCCTGTCGGGCGACCCGGAAGACATCTATAAAACGGATGCGAAGATCAAGCAGTTGTTCCCGCACCACCAGCAGGTGCACAACTGGCTGGACATGGCGCGCGAGCGCATCGCCTTCCAGGGCCTGCCGGCGCGCATCTGCTGGCTGGGACTGGGCGAGCGCCACATCGCCGGCCTCGCTTTCAACGAGATGGTGCGCACGGGCGAGCTGAAGGCGCCCATCGTCATCGGCCGCGACCACCTCGACACGGGTTCCGTCGCCAGCCCGAACCGCGAGACGGAAAGCATGAAGGACGGCACCGACGCCGTCTCCGACTGGCCGCTGCTGAACGCCATGCTGAACACGGCCGGCGGCGCCACCTGGGTTTCGCTGCACCATGGCGGCGGCGTGGGAATGGGGTATTCTCAGCATGCGGGCATGGTCATCGTTGCCGACGGCAGCGAAGCGGCGGCGAAACGCCTGGCGCGCGTGCTGGTCAACGACAGCGGCTCCGGCGTGATGCGCCATGCCGATGCCGGCTACGAAACAGCGGCCGCCTGCGCCAAGCGCAACGGCCTGATTCTTCCCATGCTTCCTTGAGACCTAGATGCGAATGACTATGACACAGCATGCCAAAAGTTGGACCCTGAAACCGGGCGCGATGACCTTGGGCGACCTGCGCGCCGTCTGGGCCGCACCCGCGAAACTGATCCTCGCCGCCGAAGCCTATCCCGTCATCGAGGCGTTGGCCGCCGCCGTGCAAGCCATCGTCGCCAAGGGCGACGCGGCGTATGGCATCAACACGGGTTTCGGCCTGCTCGCCAAGACGCGCATTCCCGATGAAAAGCTGGAGCAATTGCAGCGCAACCTGATCCTGTCGCATTCCGTCGGCACGGGGGAATTGCTGTCGGACGCCGTCGTGCGCCTGATCATGCTGATGAAGATCGGCAGCCTGGCGCGCGGCTTTTCCGGCGTGCGCCCGCTGATCGTCGATACCCTGATCGCCCTGTACAACGCGGGCATCATGCCGGCCATTCCCGCCAAGGGTTCCGTCGGCGCCTCGGGCGACCTGGCGCCGCTGTCGCACATGACGCTGGCCATGCTGGGCGTGGGCGACGTGCGCGTCAACGGCGAATTGATGCCGGCGCCCGAAGCACTGGCGCAGGCGGGCATCGCGCCCGTGGTGCTGGCGGCGAAAGAGGGCCTGGCCCTGATCAACGGCACGCAAGTGTCGAACGCGCTGGCGCTGCATGGCCTGTTCATGGCCGAGCGCCTGCTGGAAGCTGCCATGGTCACGGGCGCGCTGTCGCTCGATGCGGCCAAGGGCAGCGATGCGCCGTTCGACGCGCGCGTGCACGCCGTGCGCGGACAGCCGGGGCAAATCCTGGCCGCGCAGATGTACCGCCAACTGGTGGCGCACAGCGCCATCCGCGCTTCGCACCTGGAAGGCGACGAGCGCGTGCAGGATCCGTACAGCCTGCGCTGCCAGCCGCAAGTGATGGGCGCCTGCCTCGATTTGATCGGCAATGTGGGCCGCACCCTGCTGATCGAAGCCAATGCCGTCACGGACAATCCGCTGATCTTCCAGGATGGCCCCAACGGACAGGCTGAAATCGTCTCGGGCGGGAATTTTCACGCCGAACCGGTCGCCTTCGCGGCAGACACCTTGGCGCTGGCGATCGCTGAAATCGGCGCGCTGGCCGAGCGCCGCATCGCGCTGCTGATCGATGCCACCTTGTCCGGCCTGCCGCCCTTCCTCGTGCGCGACCCCGGCGTCAATTCCGGCTTCATGATCGCCCACGTGACGGCCGCCGCGCTGGCGTCGGAAAACAAGTCGCTCGCGCATCCGGCCAGCGTCGACAGCCTGCCGACATCGGCCAACCAGGAAGACCACGTGAGCATGGCCACGTTCGCCGGGCGCCGCCTGGACGACATGGCGCACAACACGGCCGTCATCGTCGGCATCGAGCTGCTGGCCGCCGCGCAGGGCATCGATTTCCACCGCCCGCTGAAAACCTCGCCGCACCTCGAGCATGTCCACCACCAGCTGCGCCAGAAAGTGCCGTTCTTCGATGCCGACCGCTTCTTCGCGCCCGACATCGAGGCGGCCAAGCAGATGGTGCTGCAGGGTGAATTGAGCAGCACGTGCAAGAATTTGTTCGCCCCGCTGTACGCGTGAGCGGGCGCAAGGAGACAGGCATGGATTTCCGCTTCAACGAGGGCAGCATCCCGCTGCTCGTGTCGATGCCCCACGTGGGCACCGACATACCCGACGATATCGCCGCGCGCATGACGCCGCAGGCCTTGATCAAGGCCGACACGGACTGGCATCTGCGCGAGCTGTATGGCTTTTTGCAGGAGATGGACGCATCCGTGCTGTCGGCGCGCTGGTCGCGCTACACCATCGACCTGAACCGACCGCAGGAAGACACGAATCTGTACCCGGGCCAGGATACGACGGGCTTGCTGCCCAGCGATACCTTCCACCGCGAACCGCTGTACCTGGCCGGCCGCGAACCCGATGCGGCCGACGTGCGGCAGCGATTGCAACGCTACTGGGCGCCGTACCACCGGCAGCTGCGTGCGGAACTGGACCGCTTGCTGCGCGTGCATGGCGCCGTGGTGCTGTGGGATGCCCATTCCATCGCCTCGCGCGTGCCGCGCTTCTTTGACGGCAAGCTGCCCGACCTGAACTTCGGCACGGCCGATGGCGCCAGCTGCGACGCGGGCCTGACGTCCGCCGTGGTCGATATCGCGCGCGCGCAGGATGCATTTAGCGTGGCGCTGAACGGGCGCTTCAAGGGCGGGCATATCACGCGCCATTACGGTCAGCCGGAGGGCCGCGTGCATGCGATCCAGCTGGAGATGTGCCAGTGTCTGTACATGGACGAGGCGGCGCCGTTCGGCTACCGGCCCGACCTGGCGGCCCAGGTGCAGCCGCTGCTGCGCCAGATGATGGAAGCGGCCGTGGCATGGGTGGCGCGTTGAGCGGCTGTTTGTTCGCGCGCCACGCGCTGCTGCCGCAGGGCTGGCGCCGCGACGTGCTGCTGGAGTGGGACAAGAACGGGGATTTGACGGCGGTGGCGGACAACGCCGCGCCGCCTGCCGGCGCGGAAGTGGCCGAGTATGTCTTGCCCGGCATGGTCAACCTGCATTCGCATGCCTTCCAGCGGGCGCTGGGCGGCATGACGGAAGTCGCCGGCGACGGGCCTGACAGCTTCTGGACCTGGCGCGAGCTGATGTACCGCTTTGCGCGCCATATCACGCCGGAACAGATGGAAGCCATCGCCGCGCAGCTGTTTGCCGAATGCCTGCGCCATGGCTACACGGCTGTATGCGAATTTCATTACCTGCAGCGCGATATGGCCGGTGCGCTGTATGCGCGTCCCGCCGAAACGGCGGAACGGGTGCTGGCCGCGGCGCGCGTCAGCGGCATCGGCGTGACCATGCTGCCCGTGCTGTACAGCCATGCGGGTTTCGGCGAGCAAGCCCTCAAGCCGGAGCAGGCGCGCTTCCGCACTGATGCCCAAGATGTCTTGCGCATCGTCGAGGCGCTGGCGCCGCAGCGCGGCGGGCAAGTGGAAGTGGGCTTTGCGCCGCACTCGCTGCGCGCCGCCGGCGTGGAACAGATTCGGGAAGTAGCGCAAGCGCTACCCGCGGATCGCCCCATCCACATCCACATCGCCGAGCAGCAGGGCGAAGTGCGCCAGAGTCTCGATTACAGCGGCCGCCGCCCGGTGCAGTACCTGTACGAGCACGTCGACGTCGATGCGCGCTGGTGCCTTGTGCATGCCACGCATGTGCAGCCCGACGAGGTGGTGCTGATGGCCGCCAGCGGCGCCGTGGCGGGCCTGTGCCCGACGACGGAAGCGAACCTGGGCGACGGCCTGTTCCCGCTGGCCGAATTCATCGCCGCCGGCGGGCGTTTCGGCGTTGGCAGCGACAGCCACGTATCGCAATCGCCCGTGGAGGAGTTGCGCTGGCTTGAATATGGCCAGCGCTTGCAGCGCCAGCAGCGCAATGTGGCCGCCACGCCCGATGAACGCCATGTGGGCAACTACCTGTGGCAGGCGGCCTTGCGGGGCGGCGCGCAGGCGGCCGGGCGCAAGCTCGGTGCCCTGGCGCCGGGCTGCCGCGCCGACTTGCTGGTGCTCGACGAGACGCATGTGAACCTGTGCGGCGTGGCCATCGAGAATGTGCTGGGCAGCGTACTTTTCTGCGGCAACGACAACCTGGTGCGCGACGTGCTGTGCGGCGGCCAGTGGCAGGTGCGCGGCGGGCGCCATGTGGCGCAGGACGCCATCGCCAGCGCCTACAAGCGCACCCTGGCGCAACTGAGGGCGCTCTGATGGCGACCTTCATCCCGCAGGAATGCCTGCGCGCCGCGCCGTGGAAAAATGGCGGCGGCAGCACGATGGAGATCGCCATTGCTCCGCCCGAAGCCGGCCTGATGGACTTCGACTGGCGTATCAGCCTGGCGACGATCACGGCCAGCGGGCCGTTTTCCAGCTTTCCCGGCATCGACCGCAGCCTGATGCTGGTCGATGGCGACAGCGTGCAGCTGACGCTCGATGGCACGCGCAAGGTGACCTTGAGCGCGTCACAACCCATGCTGTGGTTTCCCGGCGAAGCGGCCGTGGAGGCGCAGGTCAAGGGGACGACGACGGATTTCAATGTGATGACGCGGCGCGACCGCTGCCGCCACCAGCTGGAAAAAATCACGGCGCCGGGCAGGCTGGCGCGGCGCAGCGCGGCGACCTTGCTGTTTGTCGTTGGCGAAGGCCACGTGCTGGCGCGCGGTGGCGAGCAGCAGTTCGCGCTGGCCCGCCATGACGCGCTGCTGCTGGACGCCGACGATGCGCAGGAATGGCGGCTCGACGCCTTGCAGCGTTCGGCCGTCTTGTGCGTCGACCTGTTTACCTAGGGAGGGAAAGCCATGCAAGACTGGGATATGGTCATCCACAACGTCCACCTGGCCACCATGGAGCATGGCTATGGCGAGCTGCTCGACGCGGCCATCGCCGTCAAGGATGGCCGCATCGCGTGGTTCGGTCCCGGCGACGAGCTGCCGGCCAGCGGCGCCGTGCTGCAAGATGGCCAGGGCTGCTGGCTGACGCCCGGCCTGATCGACTGCCATACGCACATCGTCCACGCCGGCAACCGCAGCGACGAATTCGAGGCGCGCCTGAATGGCGCCAGCTATGAAGACATCAGCCGCGCCGGCGGCGGCATCATGTCCACCGTGCGCGCCACGCGCGCGGCCAGTGACGACGAGTTGCTGCGGCAAAGCCTGCCCCGCGTGCTGGCGCTGCTGGCCGAGGGCGTGACGACCCTGGAGATCAAGTCCGGCTATGGTCTCGATGCGGACAGCGAAGCGAAGATGCTGCGCGTGGCGCGCAGGATAGGCGAACAGCTGCCCGTGTCCGTGCGCACCACCTTCCTCGGCGCGCACGCGCTGCCGCCCGAATATGCGGGACAGCCCGACACCTATATCGATCTGCTGTGCGCGCAGATGCTGCCCCGGCTGGCCAGCGAAGGCCTGGTCGACGCCGTCGACGCGTTCTGCGAGCGCATCGGTTTTACAACGGCGCAAACGCAGCGCGTGTTCGACGCGGCGACGGCGCTGGGCCTGCCCGTCAAATTGCATGCGGAGCAGCTGTCGGACCTGGGCGGGGCGGCGCTGGTGGCGCGCTACGGCGGCCTGTCGGCCGACCACCTGGAATTCCTGTCGGACGAGGGCATCGCCGCCATGGCGAAACACGGCACGGTGGCCGTGCTGCTGCCGGGCGCGTATTATTTTTTGCGCGAAGTACAGCAACCTCCTGTCTCAGATTTACGCGCGGCCGGCGTGCCGATGGCCGTGTCCACCGATTGCAACCCGGGCACCTCGCCCATGACGTCCTTGCTGCTGGCGATGAACATGGCGTGCACCCTGTGGCGCCTGACGCCGCAGGAAGCGCTGGCCGGTTGCACGATCCACGCGGCGCGCGCGCTGGGCTTGCAGGAGCAGACGGGCAGCCTGGCGGTGGGCAAGCGCGCCGATTTCGCCCTGTGGCGCATCGCGCGCCCGGCCGACCTGGCGTATGCGCTGGGCCTGAACCCGTGCGCGGGCGTGGTGCACGGCGGTGTCTGGCGCGCGCCGGTGGTAAGCTTGCCGGACTGATCACTCGTCCCGGAGCGCCGCGTGCGTGCTGTTTATTTGCCGTTTTACTTGCTGTTCTTGCTTGTCTTCGCCGCCGCGCCCATGTCCTCCCTTGCAATGGATGGCGGCACCTTGAAGGTGGGCTCGAAGCGCTTCACGGAATCGTATATTCTCGGCGAAATCCTCCAGCAGAGCGCCGCGCCGCACGTCAGGACGGAGCACCGCCAGGGTCTGGGCAACACGGCCATCGTGCTCGCTGCGCTGCAGGCGGGCAGCATCGACGTGTATGCCGAATACATGGGCACCATCGGCAGCGAAATCCTCAAGCACGACAAGGTCATCGATCTGGTGCAGATGCGGCGCGAGCTGGCGGCGCTGGGGCTGGGCGTGGCCGTGCCTTTGGGCTTTAACAATACCTATGCGCTGGCCATGCGCGGTGATGAAAAATCCATCGCCAGCCTGGGACAGCTGGCGCAGCACCCGGCTCTGAAATTTGGCCTGTCGCATGAATTCATCGGCCGTGTCGATGGCTGGCCGGGCCTGGCCGCCCGCTATGGCTTGCCGCAGCGCCCGCGCGGGCTCGATCACGGCATCGCCTATGAAGCGCTGGCGCAGCGCCAGGTTGACGTGATCGACATCTATTCGACGGACGCGAAGATACGCCAGTACGGCTTGCGCGTGCTGGCCGACACGCAGCAGTATTTTCCCCGCTACGATGCCATGCTGCTATACCGGCTCGACTTGCCGCCGCGCTTTCCCGCCGCCTGGCAAGCCTTGCAAGGGCTGCAGGGGCGCATCGGCGAGGACGACATGATCGCCATGAATGCGGCCGTGGAAATCGATGGCAAGACTTTTTCCGACGTGGCGCGCCAGTGGCTGGCCTCCGGCGCGCAGGCGAACAAACCTTCCGCCGCGCGCAGCAATCTGCTCGATAAAATCATCGGCGACGATCTGTGGACCCTGACGCGCCAGCATCTGACCCTGGTGCTGTTGTCGGTCGCCCTGGCGTGCCTGATCGGCATTCCGCTGGGCGTGCTGGCGGCGTTTTCGGCGCCGCTGCGGCAAACGGTGCTGGCTTTTGTCGGTGTGCTGCAGACGGTGCCCTCCCTGGCCTTGCTGGCGATATTGATCCCCGTGCTGGGCATGATCGGCACCGTGCCCGCGCTGGTGGCGCTATTCGTGTATGCCTTGCTGCCCATCGTGCGCAACACCTGCACGGGCATCCTGCAGGTGCCGCAAGGCTTGCGCATGGCGGCGCTGGCGCTGGGCTTGAACAAGCGCGACCGCCTGCTGCACGTCGACTTGCCGCTGGCCTTGCCCGTCATGCTGGCCGGCGTGAAAACGGCGGCAGTGATGAGCGTGGGCACGGCCACCATCGCCGCCTTCATCGGCGCGGGCGGCTATGGCGAACGCATCACCATCGGCCTGGCGCTGAATGACAACGACATGCTGCTGGCCGGCGCGATCCCCGCTGCCGTGCTGGCCCTGCTGACGCAAGGCTTGTTCGAGCTGGTGGAGCGCTGGGCCGTGGCCGGCCAGCGCTGAACGCGTCACAGCGAGTGCAGTTTGGAGCGCACCGAGACGACGGCCTGGTGCAGGATGCGTTCGGCCTGGAAGTCGTTCTCGCGCTGTTCGGCGATGGCTTGCAAGTCGCGTGTATAGCGTTCCAGGCGGGAGCGCAGGTAGGCGCGGTAGATTTTCATGACGAGCGGTTTGGCAGAGACATTCATGATGTGGCTCCCGTATGCGATTCGTTCATTGATTTGTTCATTGTGTGTGAGCGCATTGCCGCCATTTTGCGTCGCATCAAACGCCAGCACGCCATCACTTTGGCGCGTTTGATCTGCCGCAATGCCCCCCAGGCTGAAGATGCCACACTGAATCTTCCCTGCTCGCCTGGTCATCATCAGCCGTCGCAGGCCCTGATTCCCTTAAGCATACTCAAGGAGCGTCGCATGGTCATTTTTGCCGTGGTTGCTGGCTGCACCGCCTGTTTCACAGTGTACCAAATCTATAGGAATGCGCAGGGTGGCAGTGGGCTTACACAACAACATATCGGCTTGCACGGCACATTGATTGAACCACGGAAATAATCAGTATCATCCGAGCGACAGTTGGTTAGCGGATTTAAGTCAAATGTAAGGCCCGGTAAGCAAATGTAAAGGTCAGCGCGGCGACAAGTTGTAGCGTTTATATTGATAACCGTTGATTGCATTCTCCCCCTCCCACTTGACAATGGGTTCACCCCGCGGTGCCGCTAGCCCGCGGGGATTTTTTTGGGAACTTACTGCGCGGCGCGCCTTGCGGCCTGCGATGCTCGCTGCCTCGGCGGCCCCGTACTGCGTACAGTGCCGCTTCTCGGCCACCAATCGCTTCCGCTTGCTACAGTTCCAATGCGATGGTTTTTGGCGTGCCCGCCGACAATTGCGTCAAGGCATCGCCAGCGACCCGGCAGATGCGCCAGTCCGGCATCACGTCCGCGCCCATGCCCTTGTAGAAGTTGATCGCGTTTTCATTCCAGTCCAGCACCGACCATTCGAAGCGGCCGCAATCGCGTGCGACGGCCAGTTGCGCCAGCGCCACCAGCATCTGCTTGCCATAGCCTTTGCCGCGCACCGATTGCTTCACGTACAGGTCTTCCAGGTACAGGCCCTTGCGGCACAGGAAGGTGGAAAAATTATGGAAGAACAGGGCGAACGTCACTACTTCACCATTTTCCGTGCCGACCAGCGCTTCGCATGCAGGATGGGGGCCGAACAGGCTGTCGTGCAGCATGGATTGCCTGGCGATCATCATGTGTTCGAGTTTTTCAAACATGGCCAGTTCATGGATCATGCCAAAGATGGCGGCTACGTCAGATGCGGTCGCGGGACGGATGGCGAGGGAGGAAGAGGTGCTCATGTTGCCTTTGTTGGTGGAGTGGTGGAAAGGGACGCAATGCTGCTCGTCTTGCGCGCGCCCGACGTCAGGGCCCAGGCCACGCTGGACAGGCACAGCACCATGCCCACCCATTCGATGGGGGCGGGACGGTAGTGTTCGAGCTGCACCGACAGCAGCACGGAAATGACGGGCGTGACGACGCCGATATACACGGTTTTTTGCGTGCCGATGCGGGCGATTAAGGTGAAATAGGCGCTGAAGGCGATCACCGAGCCGAAGATGGCCAGATACAGCAATCCCATCCAGTAACTGGGGCGCGCGGGCAACTGCCAGGACTGGCCCGTGGCGATGGCCCAGGCGGCCACCATCAAGGTGCCCCACAGCATGGTCCAGGCCATGGTCAGCATCACGTTGCCGGAATGCTCGCGCACTTTCATGACGAGGGCATTGCCTGCCGTGCTGGACACGGTGGCCACCAGGGCCAGCATGAAACCGAGCAGAAAATGGCCATTGCCGCCTCCCAGAATATCGTGCAGCGCCGCGCCGATGGACTGGTAAAACAGCAGCACGATGCCGCAGATGGCGACAAACGCCGCGCAGCAGGTGCTCCAGGTAATCGGCGTGCCGAAAGCGATGCGGTTGAGCAATGGCGTCCAGAACACCATCAGCGCAAACAGCACGCTGACGAGGGCCGAGACCAGGTATTGCTCCGAGCTGTAGGTGCAGACATAGCTGAGCGCAAACGAGGCCAGTCCCTGCAGCAGCATCCATTTTTGCGCGCGCCAGGGCAGGCGCAAGCGGTCGCCGCGCACGGCGCACCAGGCGAACAGGGTGGCGGAGGCGAGGCCGAAGCGGTAGACCACGGAAACGGCGGGGGCGACATCGCCCAGCTGCAAGGTGATGGCCCAGAAGGTGGAGCCCCAGATCAGGCAGGCAATGATGAACAGGAGAGGAGAGGACATCGCGCAAGTATACGGGCATCGCGCGGGGATGGCGAGTCTTGGTCGAGCTTGCTCAATGTGCCGTCAGGAGACAGCCGGGCATTGAGCCAGCGCAGTGCTTCTGGAAAATGTTGAATTTATGAAAATATTTATATTAATATCAAGTAAATATTCTCTGAATTGAATTTTTGAAAAGGGACCGCCATGCCAGTCTCACTGCAGATCAAAGTATGGAGCGTGTTTGTGTATGTTGTCGTGACTGCCGTGCTTGCCGTCTGGCTGCACCCTTCCGCCTTGCTCGCTGCCGGCGCATTCGGCTGAGCGCATGCGCCGGCAAGCAGATTAATGCGTGACGCGGGTCTTGCGGCCATCGGACAGCAGGCGCACGCGCTCGCCCGGACGGAACAGTTCGTCCGCGTCTTGCACGATGGCGCGCATGTCGCCATTGTCCAGGCGCACGGTGATTTCCAGGCCGGGTTTGTTGGACGCGTTCGCTTCGATGCTTTTGCCCGCCATGCCGCCGGCAACGGCGCCCAGGATGCTGGCCGCGATAGCGCCCTTGCCGCCACCGACTGTCGAGCCAGCCACGCCGCCCAGCGCCGCGCCAGCCAGCACGCCCGTGCCCGTCTCACCCTTGTCGATGGTTACCTGGCGCACGGATTCAACCGTGCCCATGCGAACCGATTGTTCATTCTGCGCCTGACGCGCGTTGTACACATTCGCCGAGTTCGGTTGTACGGCGCAGCCGGCCAGGGTGGCGAGCAATGCCACTGCAATGATTGGTGCTTTCATGTGGGACTCCCTTGGACAAAAGTTAGTTGCCGATTGCGTCGACCGGCTGATGATGACTTATCATAAGGACACTTGCTGCAAATAACTACTTGCGAATAGTAAAAATCTGTTACCGGCCCAGCGTGACCACATGACCACATGACCATTTTTCGCTCAATACGCCAGCCGCAGGCGCCGGTACAAGAATCCCAGCACGAACAGCGGCCCCACCAGTAAAAAGCGCAAGTCGTCCAGAAACGACGGTTTCTTGCCTTCGATCTGGTGGCCGATGAACTGGCCTATCCAGGCCAGCACGAACAGCGCCAGCGACACGGGCAGGATGGTCAGCGGGGGCATCATCAGCAGCAGGCCCAGCATGGCGGCCAGCATGACCAGCATCCCCGCCGCGAACGGGCGCGACAGCTTGAAATAATAGTATAAAGCCAGAATACCGCCGAGCAGCGCCACGCTGGGATGCACGCTCCACAGCAGCCCCAGCAGACTGAAAACGATCAGCGGCACGCACACGATGTGCACCCATTCATTGACGTGGTTGCGGTGGCTGTCGCCATACTGGGCCAGCAGGGTGTCGATGGTGCGCATGGGCGGTCTCTTGTGGGGGAAGGTTGTCCGGGAATTCTACACCGTCGCGTGGCCGGGTAAAATGCTCGTTCATTTCCCTTTCCGGACGCCGCATTTGAATAGCCCAGCCCTTTTGCCAGAAGCTGCCGCCGACCCGCGCAAGCGCTGTTTCGATCCCGTCGTCGATGCCAACACCCGCCTGTTGATACTGGGCAGCCTGCCCGGCGAAAAATCGCTGGCGCACAGCCAGTATTATGCGCATCCGCAAAACAAGTTCTGGAGGCTGCTGGGCGAAGTGCTGGACGTGGACCTGACCAGCCTGCCCTATGAGACGCGCTTGCGCACCTTGCTGGCGCGGGGCGTGGGCCTGTGGGACGTGGTGGCGCAGGCGCAGCGCACGGGCAGCCTGGATAGCAATATCCGCGCCCGCGACGATAACGACCTGGTAGCCCTGGCCGCCAGCCTGCCGCAGCTGCAGACGATCGCCTTCAACGGCGGCACGGCAGCGAAGCTGGGCGTCAAGGTGCTGGGCGAACACGCGCAGCGCTACCGCATCGTCAGCTTGCCGTCGAGCAGCCCGGCCTACACCTTGGCGTATGCGCAGAAATTGCAGGCGTGGCTGTCTTTGCGTAGCGGATGAGTGGTGTCAGGCGGCGATCCGGTGTACGGGGCGGCGCGCCTGTTCCTGCTGGTACTGGCGCCGCCAGAACCAGGCGATGCAGATCAAGCCCAGCACGGATGGCGCCAGTTGCGTCCAGGGTTGGCCCATGCGCAGCAGGTTACCCGCGGCGGCCGAGAGCATGGCGAACAGCGAGGCGAGCAGCTTGTAGATGTGTTCATAGCGCCACAACACGCCATGCCAGCGGCGGGGAAAGGCCCAGCGCGCCCCGTCGTAGACGACGATGGTGGCCAGGCCGCCCAGCGATGACAGCACGACGATGGCTTGCTGTCCGGACGCATCGTGCTGCAGGCGCAACAGGATCAGCCCGCCCGCCACCAGTGCTGCTGCCGTCATCGCGCCATCGACGGCTTGCGGACCGCTATCACGCGTGTAGACGGCGCGCCAGCCGCTCAGCAACTGGTACAGCACCAGCACGGTCAGCACGGCAAAGACGGGGCGATAGTCAAACAGCAGATTGCCGATGGCAGCCGTGGCGCAGACCAGCAAGGTCAGCCACGCGAACAGCCTGCCGCGGCGGCGGTGCTGCGGCGTGCCCTTGGCGCTGGCCACCAGGAATAGCCCCAGGCCGATGGCGGCGCTGCCGGCCAGCACATGGGTGGCAATATTGATCAGTTGCGGCTGGGGCATGCGCATCTCCGGAAGGTGCGACAGGCTGGTCGCACGCTAACGGGAGATGGTATCTTGAGAACTGCGGCTTGTCGAGGTGACAGGCGGCGAGGGGAGGAGGCTTACGCCGGCGCGTACGGCTGCGCTTCCAGCGGCTGTCCCTTGGCGTCGAATTTCAGTGCCACGGACAAGCTGGTAACGCCGATGGTGGCCAGCGCATCGCAGATGTCGTCGACTTCGTCCTGCAGGTCGGCGGCCAGGTCCAGCGGCTTGTCGGCGCTGTGCAGCAGCTCGCCGCCCGCCGTGCTGACGTTGACGCGTAGCAGCATTTCGCCGTGTTCATCGGCCGGGCCGACGACCACCGAGACATCCCCAGGCTCCACGTTGTTTTCCGCCAGCGCGTGGTTGATACCCGACATCATCTGCAGCATTGCATACTCGCTCATGCCTTGTTCCTTGCCACCGTGGAACAGATCCTGGTAGAGGAAGCTCACTTCCAGGGCGCTGCCGGCGGGCGCCAGGCAGCGTTTTACCAGATCGCCCACTTGCGTCGTCCACTGCTGATAGCGGGCCATGCGCGCGTCGAACCAGGCGTCGAGCGCCGCTTCGTCCTTAGGTTCCGCATAGAACGGGTCATCCACGCGTTTCAAGGCAAAGCCCAGCAGGAAGCGCAGTTCGACGGCCGTGTCTTGCGGGCCGAAGGCTGTCTCGCTCCAGCCAACGATGCTGCTTTCCAGGCCCGGCGTGGCGACGATTTTCTTGTCTGTCATCGAAGAGTACGCATCGCGCACCATCTCGTGCAGGTGGCTGTACGTGATGCGGTCGATTTCATCGAGGTCGTAGGCGTGGCTCATCAAGACCACCTTGGCCTTGGCGCTTTCCAGTTCTGCCTGCTGAAAACTGTTCACCAGCGCTTCGAATGCGTCCTGGTCCTGGAAGCTGTCCGCTTCCTTCAGGCCGCCCGTGCTTTGCACCAGCAGGGGCACGACGAAGGCGTTGATTTCCATGGCCGGCGCATTTTCGCGGCGGATCACGGAAATCGAGGCCGCTTCCTCGATATGGCTGCGCAAATACTGGTAGGCGCCCACGTCTTCGTACTTGGCGCGCTCGACGGCGTCGTACAGGATTTCATCCTTCTTTTGATTCAAGGCCTTGCGGATCAGGCGGCCGAACTCGACGGCTTGCTCGGCCAGCACCGTGCCCTGCGATTCGCTGTCTTCCTGCTCAGCCAGGTTCAGGGCCATCGTGCACAGCATGCGCGTGACGGCTTCATCCTTGTCTTCAGGCGTGTTGGCGGATTTACGGGGAACAGGGCGCTTATTTTTGGGCATGGCGATCAACAGGTTAAGAAAGACGGGTCAGGCAAACGGAAACAGGCGCCATGGCTTGGCCAGGCGCCGGGACAGATCATACAGGCGGACGCTGCCGCCTGATACCTCAATGGTCGGTATCGAACATCTCGTGCAATTCGTCGAGCAGGTCGGCGGCTTCTTCCTGCGACAGGCCAAGATGCTGGCAAGCAAGCTCGCCGCCCTTGTCCCACTCCAGCGACGTACTGTTGCCATGGTAGCGCTGAATGCCCTTTTCGGCCAGCAGCGACAGGGCGACGAGCGAACGGATGGCATCATCCGTGGATGGGTCGGCCAGCACCGTGTAGTCGTGGTGGTGCAAGATCGCCCAGGACACATCGGAGGACAGGCCCCAGTTACGCGCCAGCAAGCAGCCGATGGCCGCGTGGTTGGTCTGGTGGCGCGCGTCTTCCAGGGTCGTGAAACAATTGTGCGCATCGTTGGCCGCCGCCGCATACGTGTTGACGTAGTCGGGAAAGCGGTTCATCAGCAAGGGCACGCCGATGTCGCAAAACAGGCCGAAGGTGTGGGCGATGTCGGGCGGGGCGATGCGCAGCTTGCGCGAAGTGAATACCAGGGCGCGCGCGCGCTTGGCCGACACATCCCAGAAGTTGGTCAGCTCCACGCCTTCCGCTTCCAGCGCCTGGCGTGCCAGCAAGCCCGTCATCATGGCGCTGCACTGGTTGATGCCGAGAAAGTTGATGCCTTGCTCGACGGACTTGGCCTTGCGCGCGGCGCCATAGAACGGCGAATTAGCCAATTTCAGCAGGGCGCCGGACATGCCGACGTCGTCGGCGATGATGCGCGCGATGCGCCGCGGCGACGGGTCTTGTTCAGCCAGTTCGCGCTGCAGGTCGACCAGCAGGCTGGGACGTGGCGGGATGCGGATGGAACGCATCAGGGCATCAACCGGATCTTCCTGCACTACCTGCTTTTGCGCTGCCGCTCTCATCATCACGCTTTCATCATCATTTTTGTGCCCGGTGGTTATCTGTCGCGCGCTGCCGCTGCCCGCCTCATGGGCGTCTGGCGCAGTGCCCGACGATTATCGCTGTTTATGCATGGCAATAGTTCATATCTACAATATATTCTCGCAAAAATCCCTGTTTTGGCCTGGTCCAGCCGCCATTTTCGTCATTTTACGATGCGGCTTGGCTTGGGGTTGGTGATAAAAAGAGCAAGTTTTATTTGTTTTCAAGGCGGGGCAAGGTGCGCCAGGCGCCCGGTGTGAGCCATCTGCAGAACCGGCTGGCGCTCGATGCGCCACCGTTCATCCTGCTGGGGCGTGAGGAAGAGGTGAGGGTGCAGGCGGGCTCGCGCATCGGCATTTCCAGGGCGATGGACACGCCGTGGCGTTGCGTGCTGGCCAACTCGCCCTATCTGAGCAAGCCGATGCGCGCGCCTGTCATCTAGCTGTGCCGGCGCTGTGGCGCATCCTTGGCGCCACGCAGGCCCGGCATGCTGCGTAGCGGGCTGTGCAGCGCGCGCCGGTCCGTTCCCTTGGCGGGGCCGGCCGGATGCTGGAATGTCTCGTCTTCGACATGGCCTGCCGGCGCGGCGGTGCGCTCGTCCAGGGTGAACACGGCCACGGCCGCCGACAATTTGACGGCCTGGTCCTGCAAACTGGCCGCCGCTGCCGCCGCCTGCTCCACCAGGGCCGCATTTTGCTGAGTAACGTCATCCATTTGCGTGACGGCCTGATTCACTTCCGTGATGCCCGACGCCTGCTCCGCGCTGGCCTGTTTCACGCGCTGGATGATCTCGTTGACTTGCTGCACCGAGGCGACAATCGCGCCCATGCTGTCGCCCGCTTGCTGCACGGCGGCGCTGCCGCCATCGATGGTGGCGACGGAGGTGGCGATCAGGGTCTTGATTTCCTTGGCAGCCTGGGCCGAGCGCTGCGCCAGGGTGCGCACTTCGGACGCCACCACGGCAAAGCCACGCCCTTGCTCCCCCGCGCGCGCCGCTTCCACCGCCGCATTCAGCGCGAGGATATTGGTCTGGAAGGAAATACCATCGATCACGCCGATAATATCCACGATCTGGCGCGAATTGGCGCGAATTGTCGCCATCGTCGTCACCGCTTGCTGCATCGACACGCCCCCTTGCACGGCCAGGGTGGAGGCTTGCCCCGCCAGCTCGCAGGCCAGCTGGGCGTTGTCGGCATTGTCATTGACGGCTAGCGTCAGCGCTTCCATGGCGCTCGACGTTTCTTCCAGCGAACTGGCTTGCATTTCCGTGCGCGCCGACAGGTCCAGATTGCCGGTGGCTATTTCGTGCGAGGCCGTGTCGATCGATTGCACGGCGCCCATGATGGTGCGCAAGGTCTGGTTCAGGTGGGCGATGGTCTGGTCCAGCACGCGCGAGGTGGCGGCGATTTCGTCATTGCCCTGCTTGGGCGCGCCGGCCAGCAGCTTGCCCGCCGCCAGGTCTTGCACGGCATCGGCAATGCCGCGGATTTCCACCAGCATGGCGCGCCGCACCAGCATGGTCACCACGATGGAGACGAGGATCGATAGCGCCACTGTCAGCAACAGGCTCCAGCCCAGGCGGCGAAACTCGGCGCTGGCCGTCGCATGGGCCTGGCTGCTGAGCGTCGTTTCCAGCGCGGACAGTTGCGCCAGCTGGGTATTGAACTGGCCGAATTGCGTTTCCGCCTTGAGCATGGAATTGGTGGCGATCGACTGGTCCATCTGCGCCATTTCCATGGTTTCCAGCACTGCACTGCGATAGCCGGCCAGTGCAGTAATGGCCGCATCGACGAGGGTGCGCTCGGCGCCCGTGGCCGTGGAACGCAGCGTGGCCAGCTGGCTGCCGATGGCCGCGTGGCGCGCCTTGATCTGTTGTTCGAGGGCATCGAGGCGGGCCTTGGCGAAGCTGCCATTCGTCCACGACAGCAACTGGTACATATTGCCGTGCACATGCCTGGCCTCGCCCAGTACGTCGGCGGCCGCCTTCAGATGCGCAATGCGCACCCGCACCATGTTTTCCAGCGAGGCATTTTGCCGCACCATGCCATACCAGGCGCCGGTCGAGCTGAGTATCAGCAGCAGCAAGACCAGGGCGGGCGCCAGCAATAATTTTGGTCCGATGCGTAATCGATTGAGCATGCTTGACTCCTGGCTATGGCTATTCCAACCGCAGGCGGCGCGCGGCGTTCGTGCGCGCCGCCCTTGCCCTATTTCTTGTAGATCCCCGCTTCCAGCACCACGTCGTTGACGCGCAGGATGTACGTGGTCTTCGGCTCGATCTTGCCGCTGACGGGATTCTTGTATTGATAGTCGACCCAGCCCTTGCCCTGCTTTTGCGCTAATTCAATGATTTCACGGCGATATTTCTTGCCATTCGCATCGGGCACATCCGTCAAATCCTTGCCCACGATGGAAGGATTGATGGGGTGGGCCAGCACGATGCCCGTCTTGATGTCGCGCATGTCCACATACAGCGAGCCCTGCACGAAGTCCGGGTCTTTCGCCGTAATTTTCTTCATCATTTCTTCTTTGCCATGCGCCTTCATGAAGGCGGCGCCCCGTTCGGCCATGGCGATGGCGTCTTTTTCCGTCGGTTCGACGGCGGCACTGACGCTGCCGCCGGCAAATGCCAGGCACAGCAGACTACCCGTGAATAAGCGTTTCATGAAAGCTCCTTGAGATATCGAGGGATGTGTTGCCAAGTCGTAATTTACGTCGCCGGGGGCCGTCTCAAATTGCGATGGAACAAACTAAAGTGTTGCCTGTAGGCAGCGTGCAACGTATCGACCGCTTGTTGATATCTAGCAATTTGGTTCCGAAAGGCAAGAACTATGATGACTTTCACAGCATGAGTTGGCCGTTATGGGGCTGGTTTCATGGAAGTTATCGCTATTTATTGGCAAGGAGCCGATCGTGTCCGCATTCATTACCGAGCCGTTTTCACCCAAGTTCAAGCCGTATACGCGGCAAACCATTCAACAGGCGCGGCAGTGGGAATGGCTGCCGGACGAGCAGCGCGAGGCCGTGCAAGTGGTCTCGCACGTCTTGCCGTTTCGCACCAATGCCTATGTGCTCGATCAGCTGATCGACTGGAACAACATCCCGGACGATCCCATCTACCGCCTCGTCTTTCCCCACCGCGACATGCTACCGCCCGAGCAGTACGCGCACTTGCGCGATCTCGTGCTGGTGCAGCGTGACAAGGCCGCCATCGACGCCTATGTGCATGGCTTGCGGCTGGGCATGAATCCCCATCCGGCTGGCCAGATGACGCACAACGTGCCCCAGGTCAACGACGCACCCGTGCGCGGCCTGCAGCATAAATATGCGCAGACGGTGCTGTTTTTCCCCAGCGCGGGCCAGACGTGCCACGCGTATTGCACCTTCTGCTTCCGCTGGCCCCAGTTCGTCGGCATGGACGACATGAAGTTCGATGCGCACGAGTCGCATGAGCTGGCCGCCTACCTGAAACTGCATCCGGAAGTGACGGACGTGCTGATCACGGGCGGCGACCCGATGATCATGAATACGCGGCAACTGGCCGGCTACCTGGAGCCGCTGCTGGCGCCGGGCCTGGAACATATTCAGAACATTCGCATCGGCACCAAGGCGGTGGCGTATTGGCCGCAGCGCTTCGTCTCCGACCGCGATGCGGATGACTTGCTGCGCCTGTTCGAGCGCGTCGTCAAGGCGGGCAAGAACCTGGCCGTGATGGGCCATTACAGCCATGCCGTCGAGTTGCGCCAGGACATCGCCCAGCAAGCCGTGAAACGCATCGTCTCCACGGGCGCCACCTTGCGCATACAGGGGCCGCTGATTCGCCATATCAACGAAGATCCGGCAAGCTGGGCGGAACTGTGGCAGACGGGCACGCGGCTGGGAGCGATTCCGTACTACATGTTCGTCGAACGGGACACGGGGCCGCGCGGCTATTTCGAACTGCCCCTGGCGAAGGCGCACGCGATTTTCCAGGCTGCCTACCAGATGGTGTCGGGCCTGTCGCGCACGGTGCGCGGACCCTCCATGAGCGCCTTTCCCGGCAAGATCGTCATCGACGGCATCGTCACCATCAATGGCGAAAAACTGTTTGCCCTGCAATTTTTGCAGGCGCGCAACCCGGACTGGGTGCGCCGGCCGTTTTATGCGACATTTGATGCGGAAGCGACGTGGATGGACGATTTGAAGCCGGCCTTTGGCCACGAGAAGTTTTTCTTTGAAACGGATGAGCCTGTGCCGCACGTGCCGCACAAAATCATCCGCCTGGCACAGGCCGCCTGAGCATGCCCGCCGCCGGTGCGCCTGCCCGTTCCGGCGTGGCCGTATTTTGCCTGGTGTTCCTGCCGTTCGCGCTCGGGCATTACCTGTCGTGCCTGCTGCGCGGCGTGAATGCCGTGCTGACGGCGGAACTGCTGGGCGCCATCGCCCTGACGCCAGCCCAGCTGGGCCTGCTGACCAGCGCCTTTTTTCTCGCCTTTGCGCTGGTGCAACTGCCGGTCGGCATGGCGCTCGACCGCTACGGCCCCCGCACGGTGCAACTGTGGCTGCTGGCGCTGGCGGCCCTGGGCGTGTGGCTGTTCAGCCGGGGCCACGGCTTTGCCGAGCTGATGTGGGCGCGCGCCTTGATGGGGGCGGGGCTGGGCGGTTGCTTCATGGCTGCCGTGAAAGCGATCTCGTGCGCCATCGCGCCATCGCGCCTGCCGTCCGTGCATGGCTACCTGATCGCCGTGGGCGGCCTGGGCGCGGCCACGGCCACCATGCCCGTCAAGCTGGCCCTGCACTACACGGACTGGCGCGGCGTCTTCCTGGGCCTGGCGCTGGCGGCGCTGGCCATCGGCTTGCTGATCCGCCTGCTGTCGCCGGCCCTGCCCGCGTCCACCGCCGCCGCCCGCACGGTGAGCAAGGTCAGCGTCTGGAGCGTGTATCGCGATCCCGGTTTTCGCCGCACCATCGCGCTGATCCTGCTGCCGCACACGGTGTTCTTTGGCGTGCAGGGCTTGTGGGTGGGGCGCTGGCTGGCCGACGTGGGCGGCTTGTCCGACGACAATGTCGCGTATCTGTTGTACCTGGGCATGGCGGCCGTCATCTTTGGCGCCATCGGCATGGGCATGCTGACGGAATGGGCCGGGCGGCGTGGTATTGCACCCATGCAAGTGGCGGGCGCCGGCATCGTCCTGTTTGTTGCCGTGCAAGTGGCAATGGCATGCAATGTGGTGCCCAGCCTGCCTTTGCTGTCCGTGCTGTTTACACTGCTGGGCACGGTGACGGGGCTCGAGTATGCGATCGTCGCGCAAAGCATGCCTGCCGGCTTGACGGGCCGGGCGGCCACTTGCCTCAATTTGCTCATTTTCACGGGCGCCTTCCTCGTGCAGGCGGGCTTTGGCCTGATCCTCGGCTGCTGGCCCCTGAACGGCCTGCAGCAGTATCCGCCGCAGGCGTACCAGGCGGCGTTTGGCGTGCTGGCGGCCTTGCAACTGCCGGGACTTGCGATGTTTTTCATTCGCCGCTACAGGCGTGCCGCGCCATCCGGTAAAATGGCGGCCGGCTCAGCGGCAATGATCAACTCCAAGGAAGACTATGAAACTCGTTCGTTATGGACGTCCAGGCAAGGAAAAACCGGGCCTGATCGATGAAGAAGGCAAACTGCGCGACCTGTCCGGCGTGATCGCCGATATTGACGGCGCACAACTGTCCGACAAGGCCCTGCGCAAGCTGGCCAAGCTCGACGAAAAGACCTTGCCCCTGGTGCGCGGCAATCCACGCTTCGGCGTGCCGCTGGCGAAAGTCGGCAAGTTCATCGGCATCGGCCTCAATTACGCGGATCACGCAGCCGAGTCCGGCATGCCGATTCCGGCCGAACCCATCGTCTTCATGAAGGCCATCACTTGCCTGAATGGCCCGGACGACAATGTCGTGTTGCCCAAAGGTTCCAAGAAGACAGACTGGGAAGTGGAGCTGGGCGTGGTCATCGGCACGCGCGCGCAATACGTGAGCGAAGAGGATGCCCTGAAATACGTGGCCGGTTACTGCGTCGTCAATGATATCTCCGAGCGCTCGTTCCAGCTGGAGCGGGGCGGCCAGTGGGACAAGGGCAAGGGCTGCGACACCTTCGGTCCCGTCGGCCCGTGGCTGGTGACGCGCGATGAAGTCATCGACGAGCAGGACCTGGACCTGTATCTGGAAGTCAATGGCAAGCGCATGCAGACGGGCAATACGCAAACCATGATTTTTACTGTCGCGCAGATCATCAGCTACCTGTCGCAATTCATGACCCTGGAACCGGGCGACATCATCGCCACGGGCACGCCGCCGGGCGTGGGTCAGGGCCGCAAGCCGCAGCGTTTCCTCAAAAAAGGCGACAGCATACGCCTGGGCATCCCCGGCCTGGGCGAGCAGCAGCAGGACGTGGTCGCCTGGACGGCCTGATGGCCGGTAGCGATATCGACCGTTTGCCGCCGCTGCCTCTGGCGCAGCTCGACGCGCAGCAGCGGGCGGCCGCGCAAGCCATCATCGACGGTCCGCGCGGGGCGTTGTACGGCCCCTTCGTGCCGCTGATCCGCAGCCCCGAGCTGATGGAAACGGCGCAGCGCATGGGCGAATATTTGCGCTACCGCAGCGCCATCGGCACGCGCCTGTCGGAACTGGTGATTCTGGTGACGGCGCGCCAGTGGGATCAGCAAGTCGAGTGGGCCATCCACGCGCCGCTGGCCGTGCAGAACGGCATCGCGCAAGCGGCCGTGGACGCCATCGCGGCGCGGCAGGTGCCGCTTGTCCTGAAAGACGATGAGCAAGCCGTGCACGACTTTTGCATCGAGCTGCAGCAGAACAAGCGCGTCAGCGACGCCACGTATGCGCGCGCGCTGGCGCTGTTCGGCGAGCATGGCGTGGTCGACTTGATGGGCATCAATGGCTACTACACTTTCCTGGCCATGGTGATGAATGGCGCGCAGACGGCGGTGCCGGCGTTGGGCGTGCCACCGCTGCCAGCCTGAGCATGTGTCAGGCGTAGCTGGATGGACAGGCGCGGCGCACACGGCGCCTGTTTTACTTTAAGCCAATACTTTCTTCAGCCACGCGCCGATGGCGTCGATCTCTTCCTGGCACAGCGAATGCTGCATCCTGTATTCGTGCCATTCCACCTTGTAACCCATGCCGGTGAGCAAGTCGCGCGACTGTTGTGCACGGGCGATCGGCACCACGGGGTCGGCCGTGCCGTGCGCCATGAAGATCGGCGCCTGCAGGCTGGCCGGCGTGCGCTCAAGAGCAATCTTGTCGGCCAGCGGCAGATAGCCGGACAGGCACATCAGGCCGGCCAGCGGTTCAGCGTGGCGCAAGCCCGTTTGCAATGTCATGGCGCAGCCTTGCGAGAAGCCGGCCAGGATGATGCGGCTGGCGGGAATGCCGCGCGCCTTTTCGCGCGCGATCAGCGCCTCGACCTGCGCCTGCGAGGCGCGCAAGCCGTTCTCGTCTTCGCGGCGCACGAGGTCGTTCTCGCGGATGTCGTACCAGGCGCGCATCACATAACCGTTGTTGATGGTGACGGGCATGGTGCCGGCGCTGGGGAAGATGAAACGGATGGCGGGACAGCCGCGCAGGTCGAGCTCCTTGACCAGGGGTACGAAGTCGTTGCCGTCGGCGCCCAGGCCGTGCATCCAGATGATGGAGACGGTGGGATTCGGTGCGCTGTCGAGTTCTATGGTTTCCAGCAAGGTGCTCATGTATTTTCCTCAGGTAAAGGTTGCGCCGGACGCAGCGCCGATTTGGGACGAAAGGCCTTGCAGATGGCCGGGTCGGTTTCCATGTAGGGACCACCGATGAGGTCGATGCAATACGGCACGGCGGCAAAGATGCCGTTGACCAGTTGCACGCCGTCGGCATCCTTCAAGCCTTCCAGGGTTTCCTTGATGGCTTTCGGCTGGCCGGGCAAGTTCATGATCAGGGCGGCGCGCTCGGGCGTCTCGCGGATCACGGCCACCTGGCGCGACAAAATCGCCGTCGGCACGAATTGCAGGCTGATCTGGCGCATCTGTTCGCCGAAGCCGGGCATTTCCTTGGTCCCGACGGACAAGGTCGCGTCCGGCGTCACATCGCGCCGCGCCGGGCCCGTGCCACCCGTCGTCAGGATCAGATGGCAGTGGCTCAGGTCGACCATGTCGATCAGGGTGTTTTCAATCTGCGAGCGCTCGTCCGGGATCAGCCGCTTTTCCAGGCGGAAAGGCGTGCGGATGGCGGCGGACAACCAGCTTTCCAGGGCCGGGATGCCCAGGTCTTCATACACGCCGCCGCTGGCGCGGTCCGAGATCGACACGAGGCCGATAATCAATTCGTCTTCTATCGTGGTCATGGGGCACCTGTCTATGTCGTAAAAAAACCGGGTTGGTTCCCGGTTTTTGTCAACCCAAGCCCAAGAGCTGGGGTTTATTCGTCGTCTTCTTGCTCAACGTCATCTTCGTCGGCATCTTTCTTGCCGCTGTTTTTCTTCTTGGCGATCTCTTTCAAGATCTGGAAGATTTCACGGTAGGCCTTTGGCGGCTTGTTCTCGGCCTGCTCCTTGCGGGCATTGCGGATCAGGGTGCGCAAGTGCTGCACGTCCAGTTCCGGGTTTTCCGACAGCAAGACGGTCAGGGCCTTGTCGTCCGTCAAGAGTTTGTCGCGGCGGCGTTCCATCGCGTGCATATTGGCCGTGTCGGCTTTCGACAAGCCTTTCCAGCTATCGATGGTGCGTTGGATGGCGGCAACTTCTTCTTCATCCAGGGTGCGCATCTTCTTGCCCACGTATTGCAGCTGGCGGCGGCGGCCTTCGTGGTCCTTGATTTGCTGGCATTCGAGAATGGCGTCGCGCACGTCTTCCGGCATCGGGACGCGCTTGACGCGGTCGCGTGCCTCATTGACGAGTTCTTCGCCCAGCTTTTGCAGGACGGTCATCTGGCGCTTGAGTTCCGACTTCGAAGGACGTTCATATTCCTGTTCGAATTCGGTGGATTGGAAGCCGCAAGCTCCCCGGTTTGGATTTGGCATGATAAGGCGGGATTGGCCGCGTAGGCCGCACCTGTAAACTGTAAACGACTGCTATGATAACCTTTTTAGCGGCTTTCCGAAGAAAACAGCGCATGAACGACTCCGTATTTACCCATAGTCAAGAGCGATTGCAGCAACTGGCCCGTGATGTGTTGTCTTTTGCGCGGGAAGCGGGCGGCACCGACGCTGCCGTCGAAGTCAGCGAAGGCGGTGGCCTGTCCGTTTCTGTCCGAAAAGGCAAGATCGAAACGATCGAGCAAAACAAGGACAAGGGCATGGGCGTGACCGTGTTTGTCGGCAAGAAGCGCGGCAATGCCAGCACCTCCGATTTCTCGCCGTCCGCCCTGCGCGCCACGGTGGACGCCGCCTACAACATCGCCCGCTTCACGGCCGAGGACGATTGCGCCGGCCTGGCCGACGCCGACATGCTGGAAATGGCGCCCCGCGACTTGCAATTATTTTATCCATGGCGCATTTCCGCCGAGGAAGCCGTCGTGCTGGCCCAGCGGGCCGAAGCGGCCGCGTTCGCCGTCGATCCGCGCATCACGAACAGCGAGGGGGCCAGCGTGCACGTGCAGCAATCGCACTTTGTGTCCGCCAATTCGCGCGGCTTCATCGGCGGCTACCCGTTTTCGCGCCACACCCTGTCCGTGGCGCCCATCGCCGGCAAGGGGGCGAAGATGCAGCGCGACGACTGGTATTCGTCCGTGCGCGACGCCGCCAAAATGTCGAGTCCGGAAGCCATCGGCCGCTACGCCGCCGAGCGCGCCCTGTCGCGCCTGAACGCGCGCAAGCTGGGCACGCGCACCTGTCCCGTGCTGTTCGAAGCGCCGCTGGCGGCCGGTTTGCTGGGGACCTATGTGCAAGCGACCTCGGGCGGCGCCCTGTACCGCAAGTCCACTTTCCTGAACGATTCACTGGGCACGCAAGTGTTGCCCTCGCACGTGCAGATCTTTGAAGACCCGCACGTGATCGGCGGCGTCGGTTCCGCGCCGTTCGACGAAGAGGGCGTCAAGACTGTCAGCCGCGACGTCGTCAAGGATGGCGTGGTGCAAGGCTATTTCCTGTCGACATACACGGCCCGCAAGCTGGGCATGCAGACGACGGGCAACGCGGGCGGCTCGCACAATCTGTACCTGACCTCGAACCTGACGGCTGCCAGCGACGATTTTAGTGCCATGCTGAAAAAGCTGGGCACGGGCTTGCTGGTGACGGAACTGATGGGACAAGGCACCAACTACGTGACGGGCGACTATTCGCGCGGCGCGGCTGGTTTCTGGGTGGAAAACGGTGTGATCCAGTACCCGGTGGAAGAAATCACCATCGCCGGCAACATGCAGGACATGCTGCGCAACATCGTGGCCGTGGGCGCCGACGTGCTGCGCCGCGGTACCAAAGAGACGGGTTCCATCCTCATCGAGAGCATGGTGGTGGCGGGCGGCTGAGCGGATCATTCCTCTTTGTCACAAGGCGCCGCTGGTGCCTTTTTTCTTGCCCCTATGGTTTTCCGTGCAGTGATCGTTGCGTCATACGGCGGAAATATTCGCTTCGTATGATGTGGCCACCTGACGTTATTTGCGCAATTTAGATGCTTTTAATGTAAGTAGGCCGAACTTCGTGATATTTCATGCAAGATGCGAGTCTTGCAGTATGCGCGTAGTTGTTTGATCGATCACTGCATAGAGACTATCCCCATGACCTGTTCCCGTACCCGCATCGCCCGCGCGGCGGCCCTGATGTGTGCCATGACTGTCCTGTTCGCCAATCAGGCGCAAGCCCATGGCAATGCGTCCGCTGACCCAGCCTCCGCCAGCGGCTCCCTTGACGCCCCGCAAGCCGTGATCGTCACCGGCACGCGCGGCAGCAACCGCACGCAGTTCGACACCATGGCGCCCGTGGATGTGTTCAACCGTGAAGATATCGGCGCCGTCGAATCGTCGGATTTGAATGATGTCCTGGCGCAACTCGTGCCCTCGTACGTGGTGCAGCGTTTGCCGATGGCCGATGGGCAAGTCTTTGTGCGTCCCGCCACCCTGCGCGGGCTGTCGCCGGACCAGACCCTGGTGCTGGTCAACGGCAAGCGCTTTCACCGCAGCGCCTTGCTGGGCGCGCGCGGCGCGCAGGCACCCGACCTGGCGCAGATTCCCGTGTCCGCCATCAAGCGCATCGAAGTGCTGCGCGACGGCGCCTCGGCCCAGTACGGCTCCGACGCGATCGCCGGCGTGATCAACATCATCCTCGACGATACGCTGGGTACGGAGCTTTCCTTGCATCACTCGCAATATTCGGAAGGCGATGGCAAGGGCAACGAGCTTAACCTGAAGACGGGCTTTGCCTTTGGCGAGACGGGCAAGGTGACGATGTTCGGCGCGCTGACCCAGTCCGACCCCACCTCGCGCACGCGCCAGCGGGCCGACGCCATCGCTTTTCAAAATGCCCATCCGGAACTGAAGGTGCCCAATCCCGTGCAGCGCTGGGGCCAGCCTGAGCTCGATAGCAAGCGCATCGGCTTCAATGCCAGCATGGCCCTGTCCGACACGGCGGAACTGTATGGTTTCGGCCTGTTCAGCCGCAGCGACGGCACCTCGGATTTTAATTGGCGCAATCCCGACACCAGCACGGGCGCGTATAAAACCAGCAACCTGTTCCCCGGCTGGGATTTGCGCAGCATCTACCCGCTCGGTTTCAGCCCCAGCTATTCGAACGACCAGGATGATGTGCAGCTGGTGGCCGGCGTGCGTGGTCACTTCAGCGACAGCTTCGGCTGGGATGTGAGCGCTTCCTACGGCCGCAACCGCATCGACTATCACTTGGCCAATTCCATCAACGCGTCGATGGGGCCGGCCAGTCCGACGTCGTTCTACCTGGGGCAGTTGTCGCAGGCGGAAAAGATTCTCAACGCCAACTTCAACTATGAGTTACCCGTGGCGTCCTTGCCGCAACCGGTGAATATTGCGTTTGGCGCCGAAGCGCGCAATGAAACGTATGGCGTGAAGGCGGGCGATGCGGCGTCCTGGACGGTGGGTCCGGGCGCGGCCATCGGCCTGGACGCGAACGCCAACGGCGCGCCGGGTTTCAGCGACCGCCAGGCGGGCAGCTGGGGCCAGGACAGCTATGCGGCCTACCTGGACGTGGAAGTGCCCGTCAGCAAGGCCCTGAGCCTGGGCGGCGCGGCCCGCTACGAGCATTTCTCGGAATTTGGCAGCACCGTCAACGGCAAGTTGTCGGCCCGTTACGCCCTGAGCGCGGACATGGCCCTGCGCGGCTCCTATTCGACGGGTTTCCGCGCGCCAACGCCCGGTCAGTCGAATACCAACAGCACGAACCAAGGCCTCGACACCAAGACCCTGCTGCTGTTTACCAGCGGCCGCCTGGCCAACAACGACCCGCTGGCCATCCTGCTCGGTGCGCAGGCGCTGAAACCGGAAAAATCGAAAAACCTGTCGCTGGGCTTTACCTGGAAGACACCAGCCGGCTTTTCCGGTTCCATCGACGTGTATGACATCAAGGTCAGCGACCGCTTCAGCACGTCCGCCGCGTTTGCCGTGCCAGCTGGCGTGGCCAATCCCTTGCGCTACACCTCGGTCAGCTATTTCACGAACGATTTCGACACCACCACGCGTGGCATCGATATCGTGGGCAGCCACCTGAGCCGTATCGGCGATGGCAAGCTGAACCTGACCCTGGCCTACAACTACAACACCACCAAGGTCGATGGCGGCAAGTCCAGCCTGGTGACCAATCCGGCCCAGCGCCAGGTGTTCGAAGAGCGCCTGCCGCGCCAGAAAGCCACCATCAGCGGCAACTATGACCTGGGCAACTGGAATACCCTGGCCCGCGTGCGTTACTACGGCGCATGGACGGACAATTCCGGCAATGCGACGGGCGATATCTTCCAGCGCTTTGGCGCCATGCAATTTCTCGACCTGGCGGCCAGCTACAAGATCAGCGACAAGCAGTCCGTGCGCGTGGGGATCGACAACGTGCTGGACAAGTATCCCGATGAAGCAAGCTTCCAGGCCAGCCGCGGTCTGATCTATTCGCGCAATGCGCCGTACGACACGGACGGCCGAAACCTGTACGTCGAGTACAAAGTGAAATTTTAAGGAAATGATGATGAATCCACAACGCCGCGCCTTGCTGCGCGCGGGTTCGCTGGCGGCGGCGCTGCCCTTGACGGCGGGTCCAGGATCGGCGGCATCCGCCACCCTGCCGGCGCTGTTACCCGCAGTGCCTGCCGGCAGCACGCCGCAAGCCCTGGCCAGCAACCAGGCATACTGGCAGGCCGTGGCCGCGCAATATGACACCACCGATGCCGTCGTGCAACTGGACAACGCCTTCTGGGGTTCGATGGCCAGGCCCGTGCTGACGCATTACCAGCAGCAATTGGCCATGGTCAACCGCGACAACGCCTGGTATGCGCGCATGCGCTTTCCCGCCGACTTCGAAGCGGCGCGCGCGGCGGCGGCCAAGGCGCTGGGCGTGGGTATCGATGAAATCGTGTTGACGCGGGGCGCCACGGAAGCGCTGCAAGTCTTGATCGCCGGCTACAACCGCTTGCAGCCGGGCGATGCGGTGCTGTACGCGGATATCGATTACGACAATATGATCACCGTCACGCGCTGGCTGCAGCAGCGGCGCGGCGCCCAGGTGGTGTCGATTGCCATGCCGGAACCGTTTACGCATGACGATGTGGTTGCTGCCTATGTTGCCGCCATGGAACGTCATCCGAAGCTGAAATTGATGCTGCTCACGCATGTGAATCACCGCAACGGCATGGTCTTGCCAGTGGCCGAAATCAGCCGCCTGGCGCGTGCACGGGGCATCGATGTCATCGTCGACACGGCGCACGGTTTCGGTCAGCTGGACATGACGATACCCGACCTGCAGGCGGACTTTGCCGGCATCAACCTGCACAAATGGATAGGCGCGCCCGTCGGCGTGGGCGCTGCCTACGTCAAGCGGGGCAGGCTGGCCGATATCGACCCCTACATGGGGGAACCGCGGGGGGGGAAGGCGGGCGACGATATCCGCACCCGCGTGCACACGGGCACGGTGAATTTCGCCGCCTACCTGAGCCTGCCAACGGCGCTGGATTTGCACGCGCAGATCGGCGTGGCCAACAAGCAGGCGCGGCTGCGACTGTTGCGCAACCGCTGGGTGGAAGCGGCGCGTGGCATCGATGGCATCGAGGTGCTGGCATCCAGCGACCCGCGCCTGACGAGCGCCATCGCCTCGTTCCGCTTAAAGGGCAAGACCAGCGTGGCGGACAATTTTGCCTTGTCGAAAAAGCTGGTGCAGCAACACGGCATCTTTGCCGTGCCGCGCGACGGCCTGGCCAGCGGTGCGTGCGTGCGCGTCACGCCGGGCATTTTTACGCCCGAGTCGCACCTGGACCGGCTGGTCGATGCCCTGCGCCAGGTGGCCAAGGGCTGAGTTTGCTGCGGCCGGGGATGGTGTCAGTACTCTTCCCAATCGGTATCGGCGACCACGGCCAGTGCCCCCGCTTTGCCGGCGTTCCTGGCGGGTGCGGCAGTGGCCGTGACGCGTGGTGTGGCGGCAAGCTTCGCTGGCGCGCGTGCCGGGGTGCGGATGGTTTGAACCTGCACCGGCGGCAGCGCTTGCGTGCCGTCGAGCTTGAACACGCTGACGGCTTCGGCCAGGATGCCCGCTTGGTCCTGCAGCGCTTCGGATGCGGCCGCCGCTTCTTCCACGAGGGCCGCATTTTGCTGTGTCACGGCATCCATTTCCGTGATGGCCTGGTTGATCTGTTCGATCCCCGCTTCCTGCTCGTTGCTGGCGGACGTGATCTCGGCCATGATGTCCGTGACGCGCCGCACGCTGTTGACGATCTCTTCCATGGTGCTGCCCGCCTGGTTCACCAGGGTGCTGCCGAGATTGACCTGGTGCACGGAATCGTCGATGAGGATCTTGATTTCCTTGGCGGCGGAGGCGGAACGGTGCGCCAGGTTGCGCACTTCCGTGGCGACCACGGCAAAGCCCCGTCCCTGTTCGCCGGCCCTGGCCGCTTCCACGGCCGCATTCAGGGCCAGGATATTGGTCTGGAAGGCAATGCCGTCGATGACCCCGATGATGTCGACGATTTTCTTCGACGAGGCATTGATGGAATCCATGGTCGTGATCACTTCCGCCACCACTTGCCCGCCCTTGCTGGCCACGCTGGCGGCCGATTGTGCCATCTGGTTGGCCTGGCGCGCGTTTTCGCCATTCTGCTTGACGGTCGACGTCAGTTCTTCCATCGAGGACGCCGTTTCTTCCAGCGAGCTGGCTTGCTGTTCCGTGCGCGAAGACAGATCCATATTGCCGGAGGCGATTTCACGCGAACCATGGGCGATGGCATCCGTGCCATGGCGCACGCGGGCCACGATGCCTTGCAGATTGTCATTCATTTCTTTCAGGGCGCGCAGCAGCAGCCCCGTTTCATCGTTGCCGCGCGCATCGATGCTGACCGACAGGTCGCCAGCCGCCACCCGCTGCGCCACCTTGACGGCTTCGCCGATGGGCCGGCTGATGGAGCGGCTGATCAGGATGGCCAGCGCGACGGCAATGAGTGTCGCGGCGATCGACAGCGACAGGGTCAGGATGATGGCCATGCGTCCATCGGCGGCGGCTTGCTTGCCCTCTGTTTCCATCAGCGATTCCTGGAAGCTGGCCATGGCCGCCAGTGCCGTCAGGAATTTTTCTTGCGGATAACGCAGCTGCGTCAGCAGGAAGATGCCCGCCGTTTCTGATTTTCCTTCTTGCAACAGCTTGATATTCGCATCGCGCGTCTTGCCATACGTGTCGCGGCTGTTCATCACGGCCTGGAACAGCTCCTGCCCCTTGGGCGTGTTGACCAGGGTTTTCAGGCGCGCCAGCAGCTCCACGTTCTTCTTGACCGATGCCTGCACCTTGGCCACAGAACTGCTGACTTCGTCGGCATCGTTGGCCCCGATGATGGCGATGCTCAGGAGGCGGGCCTGGACATTGACCTCGGACTGTATCGTATTGGACAGCATGACCTTGACATAGCGGTCGTTGAGAATTTTTTCCGTCGAGGCATTGATGCTGTGGATGCGGCTCATGGAAACAAATGCCACCATGGCAAGCAGGACAATGATCAGGCCGAAACTCAAGGCCAGGCGCGTACTGATTTTAAGCGTAGACATAGGGCATTCATCCTCGGCGAAAAGCGGAAAGCGTGCGCTCGGCATCGTCCTGCGGACTAGCGGCGTCCGTGCTTGACGATGCTGATGCGGTCAGTTTGCGTTACATAAAGCTAGCTCGGCAGGGATCGGGCCGTGGATGCGTCTTTCCGGTGGCCGGGAAGTCATGGCGACCCACCCGGCGGTATGTTCGTGCGGCGCCGCGCAGGCGCGGCCCGATTCTGTTGTTCAGTGTAAGACGACAATTTCTGGTAGGCAAGATGTTCGGAAAAAAAACTGCTCGGGCAGCAACGCTTGCCGTGCGGTCAAAAAAATGCCCCGGCGAGCGGGGCATGGGATCAAGCGGGCCGCTTCGGCCCTGGCGCTCAGGCGCGCAAGGTGGACAGGATAGGCTGCAGCACGGCTGCACCCAGGGCGGCGCTGCGGGCGCCGCTCCAGCCCGTTTGCGGATCAGGATCGTTGGCGTTGTCCTTGAACGGCAATTCCAGGGTCAGCGACAGGCAGCCGAAGGCGTGGGTGATGTGGGGCGAACCCATGGTCAGCACTTCCGGCGTGAACGGGCCGTCTTCGTAGCCGTGCTCATCCTGGAAGTCGGGGCTGGCCACCTTGAAGTCGGCGATGAAGCGGTCTTGCTCGGCTTTTTGTGCTGGCGTGAAATTTTCCAGCGCATCGCTGCCAGCCACGAAGACGTACGGCAAGCCTTCGTCGCCATGCACGTCGAGGAACAGGTCGCAGCCGATTTCATGCATCTTCTGTTTCACCAGGAACACTTCCGGGCTGCGCTCCATGGTCGGCGTCATCCATTCGCGGTTCAGGTTGGCGCCGGCCGCGTTGGTGCGCAGGTTGCCGTGCACGGAACCGTCCGGGTTCATGTTCGGCACCACGTAGAAGACGGCGTCTTGCAGGCACTGGCGGGCAAACGGATTGGCCTGGTCCAGCAAGGCTTCGAGCATGCCTTCGACAAACCATTCGGCCATCGTTTCACCGGGATGCTGGCGCGCGATGACCCAGACTTTTTTCTCGGCATCGGCGTCGCCGACCACCAGCAGGTTCATGTCGCGGCCTTCCACTGTGCTGCCCAGGTCGATCAGGCGCACCAGCGGCGACGCTTGCGCGCTGTCGATCAGGGCCAGGTGGCGGTCCCATGGGTACGGTTCGAAGTAGGCGTAGTACACGCTTTCTTCTTCCGGCGTGTGTTCGATGGTCATCACCGTGCCGTCAAAGCTGGTAGGCACGCGGAACCAGGTTTCGCGGTCATAGCTGGCCACGGCCTGGTAATCTTTCCAGCCGTCCGGGTAGGCCGACTTGCCGGCGTTCATGAAGCGGATCGTGCACGCCTCGCCTTGCGCGCCTTGCAGGCGGAAGTAAAACCACTGCGTGATGTCGGCGTGGGAATCCTTGCGGATGTTCAGCTCGATGGATTGGGCATCGTCGGCGCGCAGCACCTCGATCGCGCCGGCGTCGAATTGCTGGCTGATTTTAATGGTCATGTGTGTTCCTGATAAAAACGTATGGGTTTTGCATCGTGTGCAATGGCGCGATGATACCTGTTTTGCGGTGGACTTTGTGCTGGCGCAAACGACGATGGACCTGCTTTGCTAACGTGGAAGCTCCGACACGGGGAGATCATCATGGACGACAACGGCAAACACATACGCGAACTGGAAAAGAAAGTCAGCGCCCTCAGCGACGCTCTGGCGCACCTGGGCAAGGGCACGACCTTGCAGGAATTGCTGCGCATCATACGTTTCCCCGGCTATACGACACCGGCCGAATTCACCTTCAACGTCGCCATCCTCGACACCATGCTGGTGCAGGCCAATGCGCTGGAAAAGCTGGGTCAGGATTTGCTGGCAGGGGCGAAGCAGGTCGTCGCCATGAACAAGCAGTGAACGCAGCAGTGAGCAAATCCTGAGCGCCTGAAAAATGGCCAGGGCAAGGCGCAGGGCCGCAGGCAGTACGAACGTACGCCCAGGCCCTGCAACGCCGCCATGGACGTTTTGTCAGGTGTTCAGTCCGCCAAAACGTTCAAAAAACCATGGCTCCACGTCCGGCGCCTGTTCATCCTCGCGCCGCAGGGTGGCCAGGATATGTTCTTCGGCGGCCGCATACGTGAGGCGGTACAGGTCGCGCGCCAGGGCATAGGCTTGCGTGCCGGGCCACGGTTCGGGCAGCAGTTCGACGGGTAGTTGCGGGTCGTGCAATTGCACGCGGCGGTAGGCGTGCGTCAGCAGCGAGCGGATGACGAAGGCCTGCTCCGCATCGAACACGGGCGCTTCTTGCAGCAAGGTCAGCAGTGGCTGGAAGCTGGCGATGAATTTTTCGTAGCCGGTCATCACTTCCGACAAGTCCCAGCAGTCGCCCACCATGTCGCGCAGAGGGCGCGTGCTGACGTCCGGCAACTCCGTGGTGTGGCAGACATACAGCTTGCCCTGCACCTCGTTGCGCACGAGGATATCTTCCAGCGCCTCCGCATTGCTGGCCGGGTGGCCAAAGATGCCGGGAGAAATCAAGCCATAGCCGGCCCACAATAATTCCTTGCGTAGCGCCCCCCGCTCCGCGGCGCCGATGCTGCCGGCCGGCCCGATCACCAGGGTCCAGCTGCCATCCCAATGCACGACCAGCGGCGCATAGATGCGGCGATAGGCGCGCTCGAAGCGGACCAGCGCCTCCGGCCGTATCGTATAGGCGCTGCGGCGGCCGTCGCGCTGCGAGCTGAGCCAGCCTTCCTGCGCCAGGCGGAACACGCTGGTGCGCAATAGCCGGTCATTGACGCCGAATGGCGCCAGCAGTTCGATCAGGCTGCCCAGCCAGATGGCGCCGCCGCGCGGCACGATGGCGTCGCCAAAGATGGTCATCACCAGGGACTTCGAGCGCGGTGGGTCGCTTTCCAGGAAATCGGCTATCCATGCCGTGCAGCGGGTGTTCTTCATGTGGTTCCGGTCTGGCCGTGTTGCGGTCGGTTCAATAAAAGCAGCAGTTTACTTGGCTGCGCGGGTAGCGCGGCAATAATTTGCCGGAAGCGCTGGTAGCACTTCGCAATGTTTTCTCATCAGCAATATCATACGCACAAAAAAGCCGCACAAGATACGAATTTTTAAAATGATTCATATCAAGTGTATGCAAATCGTTTTTTGTATCGTATTATCTGTTCATCGCACCGCGTTGCTGCGCAAAATCAAAGACATGGGAGACAGATCATGTACGCACAAATGGTTGAAACCGGCCTCAAGAACGTCCGTTCCATCGACGACATGGGTCAAGAAGAGCGCGCTTTCCAGGCGCGCATCGACGAAGGCATCAAGATCGAGGCCAAGGACTGGATGCCGGACGCCTACCGCAAGACCCTGATCCGCCAGATTTCGCAGCACGCGCACTCGGAAATCGTCGGCCAATTGCCCGAAGGTAACTGGGTCACACGCGCGCCGACCCTGAAACGCAAGTCCATCCTGCTGGCGAAGATCCAGGATGAAGCCGGACACGGCCTGTACCTGTATAGCGCCGCAGAAACACTGGGCGTGTCGCGCGACGACTTGCTGGCCGCCTTGCACTCGGGCAAAGCCAAGTATTCCAGCATCTTTAACTATCCCACCCTGTCGTGGGCCGACATGGGCGCCATCGGCTGGCTGGTCGACGGCTCCGCCATCATCAACCAGATTCCCCTGTGCCGCTGCTCCTACGGTCCGTATGCGCGCGCCATGATCCGCGTCTGCAAGGAGGAATCGTTCCATGCGCGCCAGGGCTACGACATCATGATGTCGCTGTGCAAGGGTACGCCCGAGCAGAAAGCCATGGCGCAAGATGCCTTGAACCGCTGGTGGTGGCCATCGCTGATGATGTTCGGCCCGTCCGACGCCGCTTCCGTCAACAGTGCCCAGTCGGCGCAATGGCGCATCAAGCTGTTCTCGAACGACGAATTGCGCCAGCGCATGGTCGACCAGACCGTGCCGCAAATCGAATACCTGGGCTTGACCGTGCCCGATCCTGACCTGAAGTTCAATGCGGAAACGGGCCATTATGAATTCGGCGAGATCGACTGGGCCGAATTCAACAATGTCCTGAAGGGCAATGGCCCGTGCAACCGCGAACGCCTGCAAACGCGCGTTCAAGCGTATGAAGGCGGCGAATGGTTCCGCGATGCCTTGGTCGCGTATGCAGACAAGCAAGCTGCTAACAAAGCGGCAGCGTAAATACATAAGACAGATAGGGGATAACAACATGAGCAAAGAATGGCCTTTGTGGGAAGTTTTCATCCGCAGCCAGCACGGTCTGGCGCACAAGCATGTGGGCAGCCTGCACGCTTCCGACGCCACCATGGCGGTCAACCATGCGCGCGACGTCTACACGCGCCGCAATGAAGGCGTGAGCATCTGGGTCGTGCGCGCGGCCGATATCGTCGCCAGCAGCCCGGGCGACAAGGGCGCCCTGTTCGAACCGTCGAACAGCAAGGTGTACCGCCATCCCACCTTCTTCCCGATGCCGGAAGAAGTCAAGAACCTGTGATGGGAGCGCCTGCAATGGATGACAAGGTCACTCAACAAAAGGTCGACTACCTGCTGCGCCTGGGCGACAACGCCCTGATCCTCAGCCAGCAGCTGTCGCAGCTGTGCGGCAAGGGCCCGGCGCTGGAAGAAGACATGGCGCTGACCAACGTGGCGCTGGACTTGCTGGGCCAGACGCGCTTGTGGTTCAGCTATGCGGCCGAACTGGAAAACGCGGGCCGCGACGAGGACGACATCGCCTTCCTGCGCGACGCCCACGACTTCAAGAACTGCCTGCTGGTGGAACAGCCGAACGGCAATTACGCCGACACCATGATGCGCCAGTTCCTCTTCGACAGCTGGCACTACTTCCAGTTGCTGGAGCTGACAAAATCGACGGATGCGCGCATCGTCGAAGTGGCACAGAAGTCGATCAAGGAAGTGACCTATCACTTGCGCCGCAGTGGTGACCTGATCGTGCGCCTCGGCGACGGCACGGCGGACAGCCACGCCAAGACGCAGGCTGCCGCCGACAAGCTGTGGATGTACACGGGCGAGATGTTCACGTACGACGCCGTCGACCAGGCCATGGTCGCCGCCGGCATCGCTCCCCCATCGGACGTGTTGCGCCGGGCCTTCCTCGAACACGTGGCCGAGATCTTCGCCGAAGCGACGCTTGTCATGCCGGCGCCCGACGCCTGGATGCAAAAGGGCGGCAAGCAGGGCACGCACACGGAGCATCTGGGTTTTATTCTGGCCGAGATGCAGTTCCTGCAGCGCGCCTATCCCGGGGCGGAGTGGTAATGAACACGCCTACGGCAGCGCTGAACGCGGCCCAGGTATGGGCCTGGCTGGACGACGTGCCGGACCCGGAAATCCCCGTCATTTCGGTGGTGGACCTGGGCATCGTGCGGGCCGTCGAAGTCACGGATGGCGATGCGTGCATCGTGACGATCACGCCCACGTATTCGGGCTGCCCGGCCATGCAGGTGATCGCCGACACCGTCACGGATGCCTTGCGCAGCCATGGCGTGGCCAAGGTGACGCTGGTAAACCAGCTGGCGCCCGCGTGGACCACGGACTGGATGAGCGAAGCGGGCAAGGCCAAGCTGAAAGGCTATGGCATCGCTCCGCCGCAGCAGCAGGTGATCGACATCAGTGGTTTGAAAGGTGGCGCAGGAATGGGAGTCAAGCGCCAGCCCATGCCGAAGCTGGACGTGATCTGCCCGAACTGCGGTTCCACGCATACGCAGCTGACCAGCCAGTTCGGCTCCACGCCGTGCAAGGCCCTCTACAAATGCCTGGCTTGCCGCGAACCGTTTGATTACTTCAAGTGCCACTAAAAACATCAGGCACGCGTTCCGAAGAAACTGGAGATGAAGCATGAGTAAATTTTATCCGCTGTGCGTAGCGAACGTGCGCAATGAAACGCGCGACACCATCGCCGTCACGTTCGACGTGCCAGCGGAACTGCAGCAGCAGTTCCGCTTCCAGCAGGGCCAGCATTTGACCTTGCGCGCCAATATCAATGCGGAAGACGTGCGCCGTTCGTATTCCATCTGTTCGGCGGTGCAGGACGGCACCCTGCGCGTGGCCATCAAGCGCACGCCGGGCGGTGCCTTCTCTACCTGGGCGAACGACACCCTGAAAGCCGGCGCCACCATCGAGGTGATGCCGCCCATGGGTCATTTCAACGTGCCGCTCGACTGCGTCAACCGCAAGCACTACCTGGCGTTTGCGGCCGGCAGCGGCATCACGCCCATCCTCTCCATCATCAAGACGACCCTGCTGACGGAACCCTTGAGCCGCTTCACCTTGTTCTACGGCAACCGCGCTTCGTCGTCCGTCATCTTCAAGGAAGAATTGACGGACTTGAAGGATGTGTACCTGGAGCGTTTGAACCTCGTCTACGTGATGAGCCGCGAGCAGCAGGACATCGAACTGTTCAACGGCCGCATCACGCAGGAAAAATGCGAGCAGTTCCTGCAGCACTGGATCCGCGTCGAAGACTACGACAATGCCTTCATCTGCGGCCCGGAAGACATGATGCTGGGCGTCTCCGCTGCCCTGCAGGCGGCCGGCATGCCCAAGCAGAACATCAAGATCGAGCTGTTCGCCGCCAGCATCCCGAAAAACGCGCATAAGCCGCGCGCCCAGCTCGACGCGGGCGCCGTGCAGGAAACGGAAGTGACCGTCATCATGGACGGCAACCACACCACCTTCACGATGGACAAGGACAAGGAATCCATCCTCGACGCGGGCCTGCGCCATGGGCTGGACATGCGCTACTCGTGCAAGGGCGGCGTGTGCTCGACCTGCCGCTGCAAGATCCTCGACGGCAAAGTCGAAATGGACGTCAACTACGCGCTGGAAGACTACGAAGTGGCGCGCGGCTTCGTCCTCAGTTGCCAGAGTTTTCCGCTGACCGACAAGGTCGTGGTCGACTTCGACCAGGCTGAATAATGCCGGCGCAGGGCAGCTGCCCTGCCGTATCCATTAAAAAAACGAGACGCCATGACCTACCAAAACATCCTCTTCACCATCGAACAGGGTATCGCCACGCTGACCCTGAACCGTCCCGACAAGCTCAATAGCTTTACGCAAGCCATGCACGAGGAAGTGCGCGACGCCATCGCCAAAGTCAACGCCGACAGTTCCGTGCGCGTGTTCGTGCTGACGGGCGCGGGACGCGGCTTTTGCGCGGGCCAGGATCTGTCCGACCGCGCCGTGGAACCGGGCTCGAAGGGCGTGGACCTGGGCGAGTCGGTGGAAAAGAACTATGCGCCGCTGGTGCTGGCCCTGAAGGCGCTGCCGATGCCCGTGATCTGCGCCGTCAACGGCGTGGCCGCCGGCGCAGGCGCCAATCTGGCGCTGGCCTGCGACATTGTCATCGCCGGCAAGTCCGCCAGTTTCGTGGAAGTGTTCTGCAAGCTGGGCCTGATCCCGGACACGGGCGGCACCTTCTTCCTGCCACGCCTGATCGGGTCGGCGCGCGCCATGGGCATGGCCATGCTCGGTGAGAAACTGACGGCGGAAAAAGCGGAAAACTGGGGCTTGATCTGGAAATGCGTCGAGGATGCCCAGTTGGCCGAAGAAACGCGCAAGCTGGCGGTGCACTTTTCCACGGCACCGACCAAGGGCCTGGCGTTTACCAAGCAGGCGCTGGCTCTAAGTGGCGCCAATACCCTGCCGCAGCAGCTGGCGCTGGAAGCGCGCATGATGAGCGATCTCGGTCACAGCGACGATTACCGCGAAGGCGTGGCCGCCTTCATGGAAAAGCGCGCGCCGCAATTCAAGGGACACTGATATGGCAGCTTTGGACAACAACAATATCGTCGCCGTCATCGGCAGCGGCGCCATGGGCGCCGGCATTGCGCAGGTGGCCGCGGCGGCTGGTTACAGGGTCAAACTGTACGACACGCGCTTTGACGCCGTCAGCAAGGCCTTGCTCGATATCGGCAAGATGTATGCGAAGCTGGCCGAGAAAGGCCGCATGACGCCTGACGAAGCCACGGCCGCCACGGCGCGCCTGCAGGCGGCCGGCAGCCTGGCCGACGTGAGCGATTGCGCGCTGGTGGTGGAAGCCATCGTGGAAAACCTCGACGTCAAGCGCGGCCTGTTCGCCGAACTCGAAGCGCTGGTCAGCGACGACTGCATCCTGGCGACGAATACGTCGTCGATTTCCGTCACGGCGATTGCCGCCAAGCTGCGCTGCCCGGAACGTCTGGTGGGCATGCATTTCTTTAATCCCGTGCCCCTGATGGCGCTGGTCGAAGTGGTCAGTGGCCTGGCCACCAGCGAGCAAGTGGCCGCCACCGTCTACGACACCTCTATCGCCTGGGGCAAGAATCCCGTGCATGCGAAATCGACGCCCGGCTTCATCGTCAACCGTGTCGCGCGTCCGTTTTACGCGGAAGGCTGGCGCCTGTTGAATGAACAGGCGGGAGACGCCGCCACCATCGACGCGGTGCTGCGCGAAGCGGGCGGTTTCCGCATGGGCCCATTCGAACTGATGGATCTGATTGGCCATGACGTCAATTTCTCCGTCACGCAATCCGTGTTCGGCGCCTATTTCAACGATCCGCGCTTCACGCCGTCCGTGCTGCAGCAGGAAATGGTCAACGCGGGCTTCCTCGGCCGCAAGTCGGGCCGTGGCTTTTACCTGTATGGCGAAGGCGCCAGCGTGCCTGTGGCGCAGGCGGAAAGCACGCAGGACAAGCCGGAATTCGTCGCCCTGTCGGCCGCCATCGGCAGCGATGGGCGTGGCCATAGCGGCATCATTCGCAGCCTGGTACAACGCCTGGAGCAGGCGGGCATCACGGTCAGCCGCCGCGTGACGCAGGAAGGCCAGGAGATGGACGAAGCGCCGGCCCTGCATTGCCATGGCGCCGCGATTTACCTGACGGACGGCCGCAGCGCCACTCAGCGCGCGCACGACAACGAGCATCCGGACACGGTGCTGTTCGACCTGGCGCTCGATTACGCCGCTGCCAAGCGCATCGCCGTGGCCCGTGCCGACCAGTGCAGCGACGCCGCCTACGCGGCTGTCGTCGGCCTGTTCCAGGCGGCCGGCTTTACCGTCACGCGCCTGGACGACGTGCCTGGACTGGCCGTCATGCGCACGGTTGCCATGCTGGCCAACGAGGCGGCCGACGCCGTCAACCAGGGCGTGTGCACGGTGGCCGCCGTCGATATCGCCATGCAGAAGGGCGTCAACTATCCGCGCGGACCGCTGGCCTGGGCCGATGCCGTCGGCGTCCAGCAGATCGTGACCGTGCTGCACCACCTGGCGCAAGGCTATGGCGAAGACCGCTACCGGGTCTCGCCGCTGCTGCGCCGCAAACTCGCCAATGGAGATCGCTTTCATGCCGAATGAAGATCACAACATGACCGCACAAGCCCTGGCTGAAGCGGCCGCCGCCTCCATGCTGTCGCGCGATAACGCCACCGCTGCCATGGGCATCGCCCTGGCCGAAGTGGGCCCCGGCCATGCGCGCATGACGATGACGGTCCGCTCAGACATGCTCAACGGCCACCAGACTTGCCACGGCGGCTTCATCTTCGCCCTGGCCGACAGCGCCTTCGCGTTTGCCTGCAACAGCTACAACATGAATACCGTGGGCGCCGGCTGCACCATCGATTATCTGGCGCCGGGCCGCGAAGGCGACGTGCTCACGGCCCACGCCGTCGAGCAGGCGCTGGCGGGAAAAAGCGGCGTCTACGACGTCAAGGTCAGCAACCAGGAAGGGCGCGCCGTCGCGCTCTTCCGCGGCAAGTCGATCCGCGTGGCGGGTGAAGTCATTAGTGGTTGAAGGTACAAGAGCAGGTTTGAACTGCCGCTGCAGCTTTAAATAGTTAAAGAACCGATTAGGAGACAAAGATGGTCCAACGAATTCCCGCCCCGAATGACCTCGAGCCGATCGAGCGCGCCAGCAAGGATGAATTGCAGGCGCTGCAGCTCGAACGCATGCAATGGACGCTCAAGCACGCGTATGACAACGTGCCCCATTACCGCGCCGCTTTTGACGCAGCGGGTGTACATCCGGATGACCTCAAATCCTTGTCCGACCTGGCCAAATTTCCGTTCACCGATAAAAAAGTCTTGCGCGATAATTACCCGTTCGGCCTGTTCGCCGTGCCGCGTGAACAGGTGGTGCGCATCCACGCGTCCAGCGGCACGACGGGCAAGGCCACGGTGGTCGGCTACACGCAGAACGACATCGATACCTGGGCCAATGTGGTGGCGCGCTCGATCCGCGCCGGCGGTGGCCGCGCGGGCGACATGGTGCATATTTCCTACGGCTACGGCCTGTTCACGGGCGGCCTGGGCGCGCACTATGGCGCCGAGCGTTTGGGCTGCACGGTCATCCCGATGTCCGGCGGGCAGACGGAAAAGCAGGTGCAACTGATCCAGGATTTCAAGCCATCGATCATCATGGTCACGCCATCGTACATGCTCAACATCATCGAGGAATTCACGCGCCAGGGTCTCGATCCGGCCGAATCGTCGCTGAAAGTGGGCATTTTCGGCGCCGAACCGTGGACGGACGCCATGCGTGCGGAAATCGAGGCGCGCGCCGGCATCGACGCCGTCGATATCTACGGCCTGTCCGAAGTGATGGGCCCTGGCGTGGCATCCGAATGCATCGAAAGCAAGGATGGTCCCGTCATCTGGGAAGACCATTTTTACCCGGAGATCATCGACCCGGAAACGGGCGAAGTACTGCCGGACGGAGAGGAAGGCGAGCTGGTCTTCACCTCGCTGTCGAAGGAAGCGCTGCCCGTCATCCGCTACCGCACGCGCGACCTGACCCGCTTGCTGCCACCGACGTCGCGCTCGATGCGCCGCATCGGCAAGATCACGGGCCGTTCGGACGACATGCTGATCATCCGCGGCGTGAATGTCTTCCCCACGCAGATCGAAGAGCTGATCCTCAAGATGCCGAAGCTGGCGCCACAGTATCAATTGGTGGTCACGCGCGACGGCCACCTCGACAAGCTCGAAGTGATCGCCGAGCTGCGCGTCGACCTCACTGTCACCATCTCGGCCAGCGAAACGGACGCCCTGGCGCGCGAGCTGGAACACCGCATCAAGACACACGTGGGCGTGAGCACGCGCGTGCGTCTGGTGGCCGCCGCCGGCATCGAACGCACTCTGACGGGCAAGGCCCGCCGCGTGGTCGACCAGCGCCCGAAGATTTTCTCCTGATAGCCCGAACAAGGAAGCCAACATGAACGAAGCCTTTATCTGTGACGCCGTGCGCACGCCCTTTGGCCGCTATGGCGGCGCGCTGTCCAGCGTGCGCGCGGACGACCTGGGCGCGCTGCCGATTGCCGCGCTGATCGCCCGCAACCCGTCCGTTGACTGGTCCGCCATCGACGATGTGTTCTACGGCTGCGCCAACCAGGCGGGCGAAGACAACCGCAACGTGGGCCGCATGGCCGCGCTGCTGGCCGGCTTGCCGGCTGCAGTACCGGCCAATACCATCAACCGCCTGTGCGGCTCCAGCCTGGACGCCGTCGGTCTCGCTGCCCGCTCCATCAAGGCGGGCGAGGCGGAACTGATCATTGCCGGCGGCGTGGAAAGCATGACGCGCGCGCCTTTCGTGATGGGCAAGGCCGACAGCGCGTTTTCGCGCGCGGCGAAGATCGAAGACACGACCCTGGGCTGGCGCTTTGTGAACGGCAAGATGAAAACGCAGTACGGCATCGACACCATGCCGGAAACGGCGGAAAACGTGGCCGTGGAATTTGGCATCAGCCGCGCCGACCAGGATGCGCTGGCCCTGCGCAGCCAGCAGCGCTGGGCCGCCGCCCACGCGGCCGGCGTGTTCGAGCGTGAAATCGTGCCTGTCGCCGTGCCGCAGAAAAAAGGCGAACCGAAGATGGTGACGATGGATGAACATCCGCGTCCCGATACCTCGACCGAGATGCTGGCGAAACTCAAGGGCGTGGTCAAGGCTGACGGCACGGTCACGGCCGGCAATGCCTCGGGCTTGAACGATGGCGCCTGCGCCATCCTGCTGGCATCCGCCGCCGCCGTCGACAAATACAAATTGACGCCGCGCGCAAAAGTGCTGGGCATGGCCACGGCCGGCCTGGCGCCGCGCATCATGGGCTTTGGCCCATCGCCGGCGTCGCGCAAGGTGCTGGCGCAGACAGGATTGACCATCGAGCAGATGGATGTCATCGAACTCAATGAAGCGTTTGCGGCGCAGGCGCTGGCCGTGACGCGCGACTTGGGCCTGGCGGACGATGCGGCGCACGTGAATCCGAATGGCGGCGCGATCGCCATCGGCCATCCGCTGGGCGCATCGGGTGCGCGCCTGGTGATGGCCGCTTTGAACCAGCTGGAACGCACGGGCGGGCGTTATGCGCTGTGCACCATGTGCATCGGCGTGGGGCAGGGTATTGCCGTCGTCATTGAACGCGTATAACAAAGAAAAAAAGGCGCAGGCTTGTCAAAAAGCGCCAACCATTGACCGTAGTGCCAACCTGGTGGAGACCATAATGATTGCCAATATCTTCAAGAAAACCCTGATCGCCGGCGTGCTGGCCATGTCCGCCGCGGGTGCGTATGCGGCCGAGAATATCAAGATCGGTTCCGTGCTGTCCGTCACGGGGCCGGCCGCCTTCCTCGGCGACCCTGAACTGAAAACCCTGCAGCTGTATATCGAGAAGATCAACGCAGCCGGCGGCGTCCTGGGGCGCAAGCTGGAACTGGTGCATTACGACGACGGCAGCGATGCCGCCAAGGCCAACGGCTTTACCAAGCGCCTGATCGAGTCGGACAAGGTCGACGTGCTGATCGGCGGCACCACGACCGGCGCGACGATGGCGATGGCGCCGCTGGTGGACCGCGCCAGCATGCCATTCATCTCGCTGGCGGGCGCCGTGGTCATCATCGATCCGGTCAAGAAATGGGTCTTCAAGACGCCGCATACGGACCGCATGGCGGCCGAGAAGGTGTTCGAGGACATGAAGAAGCGCGGCATCAGCAAGGTCGGCCTGCTGTCGGAAACGAGCGGCTTTGGTGCTTCGGGCCGCAAGGAATCGCAGATCGTCGCCTCGAAATACGGCATCACGCTGGTGGCCGATGAAACCTACGGCCCGAAAGACACGGACATCACGGCGCAGCTGACCCGCATCAAGAATACCAAGGGTGTGCAAGCCGTGTTCGTCTTCGGCCTGGGCCAGGGCCCGGCCGTGGTGACCAAGAACTACGGCCAGCTGGGCATGGCCGCGCTGCCGCTGTACCAGTCGCATGGCGTGGCGTCCGACGAATACCTCAAATTGTCGGGCAAGGCCGCAGAAGGCGTGCGCCTGCCAACGCCGGCCCTCCTGATCGGCGCCATGCTGCCCGACAGCGACGCGCAGAAGGCCGTCGTCGTCGGCTACGACAAGACGTATAAGGAGCGCTACAAGATCGACCCGTCGACCTTCGGCGGCTATGCGCTCGACGCCCTGAACCTGTCGGTGGACGCCATCAAGCGCGCCGGCGGCACGGACCGCGAAAAAGTGCGGGCGGCGCTGGAATCGACCAAGGGTTTTGTCGGCACCACCGGTGTCTTCAACATGTCGGCGAAAGACCACATGGGCCTGGACCTGTCGGCTTTCCGCATGGTCGAAGTGAAGAACGGCGAATGGCAATTGTCGAAGTGATGTTCGAAATCAAGTAAGCCAGAAGTATCTGCGCGGGCAGCTCTCGAGGGCGGTCCGCGCATAGCCGAACATAATGGAGACACCATGGACGTCGCTCAATTTCTACAATTTCTGTATTCCGGGATGACGGTCGGTTCCGCCTATGCGCTGGCGGCGCTGGGCTTTACCATCATCTACAACACCAGCGGCGTGATCAACTTCGCCCAGGGCGAGTTCATCATGCTGGGCGGGATGCTGGCCGCCGTGATGTCGGCCGCCGGCGTGCCGCTGCCGCTGGCCATCATCCTGGCCGTCATCGCCACGGGCCTGGTAGGCTTGCTGATGGAAAAAACCGTGATCGAGCCGGCGCAAAATGCGCAGGTCATCACCCTCTTGATCATTACCATCGGCGCCTCGCTGGTGCTGCGCGGCCTGGTGCAAATCTGGCTGGGCAAGGACACGCATTCGCTGCCAGCCTTTTCCGGCGACGCGCCGATCGAATTTCTGGGCGCCAGCCTGCTGCCGCAAAGCCTGTGGGTGCTGGGCGTCACCGTCGTCATCGTGCTGGTGCTGGGCTGGTTCTTCGGCCGCACGCTGATGGGCAAGGCCATGCTGGCCACGTCGCACAACAAGCTGGCCGCGCAACTGGTGGGCATCAACACGCGCAAGGTGCTGCTGTTCTCGTTCGGCCTGTCGGCCCTGCTTGGCGCGGCCGGCGGCATCCTCGTCGCTCCGATCACGTATACCTCGTATGACGCGGGCATCATGCTGGGCCTGAAAGGCTTTGTTGCCGCCGTTCTCGGTGGCCTCGGTGGCGGCGCGGGCGCGATTGCCGGCGGCCTGATCCTCGGCATCGCCGAAGCCATGACGGCCGGCTACATCTCGTCGGCATATAAAGACGCGGTGCCTTTCGTGCTGATTTTATTGATCCTGTTCTTCCTGCCGCAGGGCTTGTTTGGCGCTAAAAATTCGGAGCGTGTATGAAGACGCGGTTATCAACATTATTTTCCCGCTCACGCCACGGCGGCTTGCTGGTGCTGGCCCTGGTGCTGGCCATCCTGCCCCTGTTTCTCACGAATGCGTTCTACTATGACGTGGCGATCCGCATCGCCCTGAACGCCATCGTCGTCATCGGCCTGAACCTCCTGATGGGCTACACGGGCCAGATCAGCCTCGGCCACGCGGGCTTCTATGGCCTGGGCGCGTATGCGTCGGCCGTGCTGACCACGCACTACAACTGGCCGCCGCTGGCCGCGCTGGCCGCAGGAGCGGTTGCCACGGGCTTGCTGGCGCTGCTGCTGGCGCGTCCCGTGCTGAAGCTCAAGGGCCATACCCTGGCCATGGCGACCCTGGGCCTGGGTATCATCATTTCCATCGTCATCAACAACGAGACGCAATGGACGGGCGGCCCGGACGGCATCGGCGTGTCCGCCTTCAGTGTCGCCGGCCTGGAAATCGCCGGTGAAAAATCGTGGTACCTGGTGTGCGCCGTGCTGCTGTTGCTGGTCACGTGGCTGGCCCTGAACCTGATCGATTCGCCTGTCGGGCGCGCGCTGCAAGCCATTCACGGCTCGGAAGTGGCGGCCCGCGTGGTCGGCGTCGATACGACCCGCTTCAAGGTGCGCGTGTTCGTGCTGTCGGCCGTCATTGCCAGTATCGCGGGCAGCATCAGCGCCCATTACATCGGTTTCATCACGCCCAACCTGGCCGGCTTCTTCCACTCGATCGAGCTGGTGACGATGGTGGTGGTGGGCGGCATGGCGTCGATCTTCGGTTCCATCATCGGCGCGGCTTTGCTGACGATCCTGCCGCAACTGTTGTCCAGTTTTGAAGGCTGGGAAACGGTGGTCTTCGGCGTGATCCTGATGGCCACCATGATCTTCATGCCGAAAGGCCTGGTACCGAGCCTGGCCAGCCGTTCGCGCAAACGGGCAGGGGTGCCGCAGGCACCCAAAGCCCCAGAAGGCGCCGCAAAATCACCGGCACAGGAGGTATGAGATGCTGACGATTAACAATCTGAGCAAGAGCTTTGGGGGCGTGCACGCGGTGCAGGACGTGAGCTTTACCGTCAAGGAAGGCAATATCCATTCCGTGATCGGGCCGAATGGCGCTGGCAAGACGACCTTGTTCAACCTGATCACGGGCGTGTACACGCCAACCAGGGGCGAGATTTTGCTCAATGGCGAGAACGTGGCCGCCATGCCGCCCGATGCGCTGGCGCGGCGCGGCATGAGCCGCACCTTCCAGAATCTGCAGGTGTGCATGAACATGACGGCCATCGACAATGTGATGGTGGGCGCGCATTTGCGCCTGAACCAGAACCTGTTCGCCTCCATACTGCGTTTGCCGTCCGTGCGCCGCGCCGATGCGGCCTGCCGCGACGAGGCGGCTGGCCTGATGGAGTTTGTCGGCGTGGGGCGGCACATCGATGACGAGGCGGGGCAGATGTCGTATGGGGCGCTAAAACGCCTGGAAATCGCGCGCGCGCTGGCGGCCAAGCCGAAGGTGCTGCTGCTCGATGAACCGGCCGCGGGCCTGAACCACACGGAAACGGGCGAGATCGAAACCTTGATCCGCAAGGTGGCGCAATCGGGCGTGACGGTGGTGCTGGTCGAGCATGACATGAAGCTGGTGATGAATCTGTCGGACCATATCCTGGTGCTCGACTATGGCAAGAAGCTGGCCGAAGGGACCGCCGCCGAAGTGCGCGCGAACCCCGACGTGGTGGCGGCATATCTGGGAGTGGCGGCATGATGCTGGAAAAACCTCAAACACCGCTGGTGCTCGATATCAAAGGGCTGACCAGCCATTACGGCCGCATCCAGGCCCTGCACGGCATCGACCTGCAGGTGCGCCAGGGCCAGCTGGTGGCGCTGGTGGGCGCGAATGGCGCCGGCAAGACGACCCTGCTGCGGGCGATTTCCGGCGTGCAGCCGGTCAGCGCCGGCAGCATCGCCTTCGCCGGCCAGGACGTCAGCCGCATGAGTGCCGACAAGCGCGTGCGCAGCGGCATTTGCCAGGTGCCGGAAGGGCGGCAAGTGTTCGGCCCCATGACGGTGGAAGATAACCTGCGCCTGGGCGCCTTTACGCGCCCGCCGCAGGATGTGGCGGGCGACATGGAGCGCATGTACGGCCTGTTCCCGATATTGAAGGAAAAGCGCTTGCTGCTGGCCGGGACCTTGTCCGGTGGACAGCAGCAGATGCTGGCCATGGCGCGCGCGCTGATGGGGCGCCCGCAATTGCTGCTGCTCGACGAACCGAGCATGGGCCTGGCGCCCTTGCTGATCGCGGAGATCTTCCGCATCGTGGCCGAGCTGCGCGACCAGGGCATCACCATCTTCCTCGTCGAGCAGAATGCGCATGCGGCCCTGTCGATCGCCGACGTCGGTTATGTGATCGAGACGGGCGCGATTACCCTGTCCGGTCCCGGGCCTGAATTGCTGCATAACGAGCAGGTGCAAAGTGCCTATCTGGGCATGTAAGGAGTCTGTATGGTCAAAGTCTACGAAATCAACGGCGTCACCCCCGTCGTCCACCCCAGCGCCTATGTGCACCCGTCGGCCGTGCTGATCGGCGACGTGATCGTCGGCCCGCGCTGCTATATCGGTCCGCTGGCCTCGATCCGCGGCGACTTCGGCCGCCTGATCCTGGAAGAGGGCGCCAATCTGCAGGACACCTGCGTCATGCACGGTTTTCCCGGCTGCGACACGGTGGTCGAGACCGACGGCCATATCGGCCATGGCGCCGTGCTGCACGGCTGCCGCATCGGCCGCAATGCGCTCGTCGGCATGAACGCCGTGGTGATGGACAACGCCATCATCGGCCAGGACTCCATCGTCGCCGCCATGAGTTTCGTGAAGGCGGGCATGATCGTCGCGCCGCGCAGCATGGTGGTGGGCACGCCCGCCAAGATCATCCGCGCGCTCACCGACGATGAAATCCAATGGAAAAGCTCGGGCACGGGCCAGTACCACGAACTGGCCGTGCGCTCGATGCAGACGATGCGCGAAGTGGAAGCCCTGACGGAAGTCGAGGCCGGCCGCCAGCGCCTCAATTTCGAATCGGCCTTGCCGCTGCATTTGCACAAGAACGCAGCAGCGCAGTAAGCCAACATGGGCGTAGGTCGGATTAGCGGGGCAGAGCCCCGCGTAATCCGACACCACTGCCAACATCACCAACACCTTTGTTTTACGGAGAAACCACATGGCTCACATATCCACCCTGCAAAGCCTGATCGCCGGCCGCTGGCTGGGCGAAAGCGCTGCCGTGCCCCTGCACAGCGCCCTGAACAACCGCGTCATCTACCACACGCACGCGGAAAAGATCGATTTTGACGAAGCCGTCACGTATGCGCGCAAGACGGGCGTGCCGGGCCTGATGGCGCTGGACTTCCAGCAGCGCGCCGCGCGCCTGAAGGCGCTGGCCCTGTACCTGGTCGAGCGCAAGGAAGAGCTGTATGCGATCTCGCACCTGTCGGGCGCCACGCGCGCCGATAGCTGGGTCGATATCGAAGGCGGCACGGGCACCCTGTTCGCCTACGCCAGCATGGGCAGCCACGAGCTGCCGTCGTCGAACGTGCTGCATGAAGGTCCGGCTATCGCGCTGGGCAAGAAGGGCGGTTTCGCCGGCACGCACATCCTGGTGCCGCGCGGCGGCCTGGCCGTGCACATCAACGCCTTCAACTTCCCCATCTGGGGCTTGCTGGAAAAATTCGCGCCCAGCTTCATGGCGGCCATGCCCTGCATTGCCAAGCCGGCCACGGCGACAAGCTATCTGACGCAGGCAGTCGTGCGCATGATGCATGAATCGGGCTTGCTGCCGGCCGGCAGTCTGCAACTGGTGATCGGCTCCACGGGCGACTTGCTGGACCGCCTGAATGGCCAGGATTTCGTCACCTTTACGGGATCGGCCGCCACGGCCGCCAAGCTGCGCACGAATCCGAACCTGATCGCCAATTCGGTGCCGTTCAACGGCGAAGCCGATTCGCTCAATTGCGCCATCCTGGCGCCCGACGTCACGCCGGACGACGTGGAATTCGACCTGTTCGTCAAGGAAGTCGTGCGCGAAATGACGGGCAAGTCGGGCCAGAAGTGCACGGCCATCCGCCGCATCATCGTGCCCGAGCACTTGATGGACGCCGTCGGCACGCGCCTGCGCGAACGCCTGGCCAAGGTGGTGGTGGGCGATCCGTCCATCGAAGGCGTGCGCATGGGTGCGCTGGCCTCGAAAGAGCAGCAGAATGACGTGGCGGAGCGTGTCGCCACCCTCTCGCAAGGTAATGAAGTGGTGTTCGGCGCGGCCGACGGATTCAGTCCTTTGGGCGATGGCGCGATTGACGGCAGCTTCTTCTCGCCTACCTTGCTGCTGTGCCGCGACGCTTTTGGCAACGATGCCGTGCATGACGTGGAGGCGTTCGGCCCCGTCAGCACCATGATGGGCTACACGGAGATCGACGAGGCGCTGGCCCTGGCCGCACGCGGCAAGGGCAGCCTGGTGAGCACCCTGGTGACGCGCGATCCGAAGATCGCCGCGCGCGTGGTGCCGCACGTGGCGGCCACGCATGGCCGCGTGCATGTGCTTGAGCGCGTGGCCTCCGTCGATTCGACCGGTCATGGCTCGCCCCTGCCGCAACTGAAGCACGGCGGCCCTGGCCGCGCGGGCGGCGGCGAGGAGCTGGGCGGCGTGCGCGCCGTGCGCCACTACCTGCAACGGGCGGCCGTGCAAGGTTCGCCGACCATGCTGGCGGCCATCACCGGCGAATACGTGCGCGGCGCGGACGTCAACGAAAGCCCGATCCACCCGTTCCGCAAGCACTTCGAGGACTTGAAGACGGGCGACTCGCTGCTTACGCACCGCCGCACCGTCAGCGAAGCTGACATCGTCGCCTTCGGCGGCATCTCGGGCGATTTCTTCTACATGCACTTCGACGAAATCGCGGCCAAGGAATCGCAGTTCGGCAAGCGTATCGCCCACGGCTACTTCGTGCTGTCGGCCGCCGCCGGCCTGTTCGTCTCGCCAGGCGTCGGCCCCGTGTTGGCCAACTATGGCCTCGACAACCTGCGCTTCGTCGCTCCCGTCGCCATCGGCGACACCATCCGCGCGCGCTTGACGTGCAAGCGCAAGGTCGACCGCAACCGCAAGGACGTGTTTGGCGTGGGCCAGGGCGTGGTCGCGTGGGACGTGCAGGTGACCAACCAGAACGAGGAGTTGGTGGCCAGCTACGACATTCTGACCCTGGTGTCGAAGCGCGAGTAAGTCCGAGAGTAAGCGTCTCTGGCAGGACTGGTTGGAACGGCGCCGCCCGCGATCTTCGCGCGGGCGGCGCTTTTTTATCCGGATTCTTTTTGTCTTGAATTCTCCACAAGCGTATGAAAAATATAGGCTCTAAGTGTGGTTTTGCACGGCGTGCTATTTAGATAAACCCCTCTAGAATGCGTGCTTTTTTCGTAAAAAGCGGCGAATTTGCTGATTGCCTCAAGAAAACTTTCCAACGTAAAACCTTTTCTCTGTAGCATGGTTTTACTCACTGGTCACGCCGCCAAGCACGCTTCACAACGCGATGGCGGCGCGAAAAAAACGGACCCGGCCTTTTACGGCCGGTGAGCCATCGACCTCGAGCCCACTCCACGTTCACCGCTACGGGTATTTAATTACTATGAATAAACACGTCCTGATTTTCTTGCTGGCCATGCCCCTGGCCATCAGCCATGCCTATGCCGAAGAGGTCACCGGCCCCGCGGTCAAGATCAGCGGTTACGGCAGTGCCGCCCTGACCATGGCCGATACGGACAAGGCGCAGTTCGCGCGCCCGAACCAGGCTGCCGGCGCCGGCCGCACCGCCCGCACCGGCGTCGATTCCAACCTGGGACTGCAAGCCAATGTCACCGTCAACCCATGGCTGTCGGCCACCGTGCAGGGACTGGCGCGCAAGGATGGCGAGGATGATGTTGGCGCCGAACTGGCGTGGGCCTTCGCCAAGGCCAAGGTGTCCGACAGCTTCAGCGTGCGCGTCGGCCGCATGGGCCTGCCCGTCTTCATGATTTCCGATTACCGCAACGTGGGCTATGCCAATACCATGCTGCGCCCGCCCGGCGAAATGTATTCGCAGGTGCCCCTCAACAGCATCGACGGCATCGACGGCACTTACCAGTTCAGCGCTGGCGACACCAGCATCACCACGCAGCTGGCGCTGGGCCGCACCAAGGCCACCCTGGCCACCGGGCCTGATTCGACCGTACAGGTGGAAGGCAAGTCCATCGTCGCCCTCAATGTGGTGGCCGAACATGGCCCCGTCACCGTGCGCTTCGGCCGTGCCGAGACCAAACTCACCATCAACGATTCGCCCAGCCTGAATACCTTGATGGGCAGCTTGCGCGCGGCCGGCAGTGGCTACCGGATCGCCCAGCTTGGCGCCCTGGCCGATGCGCTGGAAGTCAAGGACAAGAAAGCGTCGTTCACGTCCGTGGGCCTGGGCCTGGACTGGAACAACGTCCTGGTGCAGTCCGAATATGCGAAGCGCAAGACGGACAGCTACGTCAGCGACAGCACCTCGTGGTACGTGATGGGCGGCTACCGCATCGGCGCCTTCCTGCCGTACTACAGCCACGCCAGCCTGAAGGCCGATGGCCGCGTGAACAACACCGTGCCGGCTGCCTGCCCTGCCGGCTATCCGGCCGCCTGCACGCCGACTCTGCGCGCCCTGTCGGCCGGCGTCGACACCTTGGCCACCATGCGCAACCAGCTCGAGCAATCGACGGACAGCATCGGCGTGCGCTGGGACTTCCACCGTTCTGCCGCACTGAAGGTACAGATCGACCGCATCAAGCCGAAGAATGGCCCGGGCCTGTTCGTGCAAGCCAAGCCAGGCTTCCGCGGTTCCGTCACGGTGGCCGCCGCCGCCATCGATTTCGTTTTCTGAGGAGCGCCGCATGAAATCATTGATCTTGAATGTGGCTGCCTTGCTGGCGCTGTCGACCGTTGCTCCCGCCATGGCCGAAGTGGTCGTGGTGGTCAATCCGAAGAGCGCCGCCGGCGCCATGACGAACGAACAGGTGGCGCAATTTTTCCTCGGAAAATCGACGGCCATGACGCCGATCGACCAGCCGGAAAGCGCTCCCGTGCGCGCCGAGTTCTACAAAAAGGTGACGGACAAGGAACCGTCGCAAGCGAAGGCCCTGTGGTCCAAGCTGGTCTTCACGGGCAAGGCGACCTTGCCGAAGGAAGTGGCCAATAGCGCCGACGTGAAGAAGGCCGTGGCCGCCGATCCGAAAGCCATCGGCTATATCGAGAAGAGTGCCGTCGACGGCACCGTCAAAGTGGTGCTGACGGCGCCATAAAGCCGGTTCGGGCCACGCGCCATGCGGCGGCCCGATACACATACCATCAGGAGACAGCAATGAGCATCAAACGCAAGATATGGGCGCTGCCCGTCGTCTCGGCCGTGATCTTCGGCCTGGGACTGGCCGTCAGTGCCTACCTGTCTACGGCCGCGCTCAATTCCATCCACGCCACCGAAAGCGCCGACTATCCCGTGCTCGACATGGCCAAGTCGCTGACGCTGGACGTGGCCTCCGTCGGCGATGGCTTACGCGACGCCGTTAGCGAAGGCGACAAGGAGCGCATCGGGCAAGTCGACGGCCAGGCCGACAAGCTGCGCGCCAAGCTGGCCGCCTTTGCCGCCATTCCCGGCCAGCGCGAGCAGGGCCAGCGCCTGGCCAAGCAATTCGATGCCTACTATGCGCCGGCGCTGAGCGCGGCGCGCATCATGCTGGAAATGGAAGAGGGAGATCCGCAAGCGACCGTGGCGCGCATGCAGGGCGCGCTGGCGGTGCTCAACACGGACCTGGCCAAGACCAACGAACAGGCGCAATTGCAGTTCAAGCAAGGCATCGAACGCAGCGCGGCCAACGTGCGCAATGCGCTCAATACCAGCATCGCCGTGGCGCTGGCCGTCATCGTCTGCCTGGCGGCCGTGTCGCACTTCGTCGTGCGCGCCATCTGGCAGCAGCTGGGCGGCGAACCAGAATACGCGCGCCAGATCGCGCGCGCCGTGGCCGATGGCGATCTCTCGATGGAGATTGCCACCGAGGCGGGCGACCAGGCCAGCCTGCTGGCGGCGCTGAAGGAGATGCGCGGCCGGCTGGCCGGGATGGTGTCCGGTATCAAGGCTTCCGCCGAAACCATCCAGGTGGCCAGCGCGGAAATCGCGCAAGGCAATGCGGACCTGGCCGCGCGCACGGAGTCGCAGGCGGGCAACCTGGATCAGACGGCGCGCAGCATGGACAGCCTGACCTCTACCGTGCGCGACAACGCCGCCAACGCGGGACAGGCGCATGAACTGGTGCTGTCGGCATCCTCGGTCGCCGTGAAGGGTGGGCAGGTGGTCAGCCAGGTGGTCACCACCATGGGCGAGATCAACGATTCATCCAGACGCATCGTCGACATCATCGGCGTTATCGACGGCATCGCCTTCCAGACGAATATCCTGGCCTTGAATGCGGCCGTGGAAGCGGCGCGCGCGGGCGAACAGGGACGCGGCTTTGCCGTGGTGGCATCCGAAGTGCGCAACCTGGCGCAGCGCAGCGCGGCAGCGGCGCGCGAAATCAAGCAATTGATCGGCGACTCGGTGGCCAGGGTCAATGTTGGTTCGAAGCTGGTCGACGAGGCGGGGCTGACCATGGGCCAGATCGTCGACTCTGTGAAAAAGGTGGCCGACATCATGGCCGAGATCAGCGCCGCCAGCCAGGCGCAAAGCGCCGGCATCGGTGATATCGGCGTGGCCATCGGCAGCATGGACCAGATGACGCAGCAAAATTCCGCGCTGGTGGAAGAAGCGTCTGCGGCGGCCGAATCGCTGCAGGAACAGGCCGTGCAGCTGGGCACGGCGCTGGCCGTGTTCAAGCTGGCGCAGGGAAGCGCTGTGTCGGATTACGCGCAAGGCGCTCCCGCGGCTTACCTGGCGTTGCGGTGATGTCGGATTACGCACTACGTGCCTCGGCGGCCCCGCTAATCCGACCTACCTGGCAGTACGGTAGGTTGGATCAGCGTAGCGTAATCCAACACCCGGCTTATGCGCGCAAGCCGAACGGATCGTCGATGCTGTGCGCCGGCTGCGTGAACCAGCGCGGACCGTTTTCGGTCATGTAGAAATGGTCTTCGTGGCGGATGCCGAATTCGCCGGGGATGCAGATCATCGGCTCGTTCGAGAAACACATGCCCACGTCGAGCGGCGTCGTGTCATTGCCCACCAGGTAAGGCCACTCGTGGATATCGAGGCCGATGCCGTGGCCCGTGCGGTGCGGCAGGCCGGGCAGCTTGTAGCCGGGGCCAAAGCCGTCCGCTTCCAGAGACACGCGCGCGGCGCGGTCCACGTCGCCGCAGGGCACGCCCAACTGCGCGGCGGCGAATGCGGCTGCCTGCGCCGCCTTTTCGCTGTTCCACACGCTGCGCTGGCGCGCGCTGATGGCGCCAAACACATAGGTGCGCGTGATGTCGGAGATGTAGTTCATCACCTGGCAGCCTGTGTCGATCAGTACCGTGTCGCTCGCCTTCAGGGTTTGCACATAGTTCACGCCATGCGGGTAGGCCGTCGCTTCGCCGAACAGCACGATGCAAAAATACGAGCGGGGCGCACCCACCTTGCGGTGCGCGCGCTGGATGAATTCTTCCACTTCCACCGTCGTGATGCCTTCGTACAGCATGCTGGCCGTGGCCACATGCACGGCCAGGGTCATGTCCATCACGCGCTGCATCAGGGCGATTTCCGCCGCTGACTTGCGGCTGCGGCAGTACGCCGTGACGGCGCGTGCGTTTTCTAGCGCATAGCCGGCGGCCAGCGGCCGGATGCCGTCGTAGATGAAGAAGGCGGCGCTTTCGCAGATGCCCACGCGCGGCGGCTGATTTGCGTCCTGGGCGATACCCATGCGCGCCAGCACGTCGACGAACAGCTGATACGGACTTGCATGCTCTTCCCAGCAATTGACACGGCCTTCGATGAGCATGAAGCCCGTCAAGGTGCTTTCCTCGAACGCGGGAGCGATGTATTCGATGTCGCCGCTGGCCGGCAGGATGGCGCCCACCATGCGTTCGCTGGCATACCATTTGGTGCCCGTGAAATAGGTGAGGTTGGCGCCCGCGTTCAGGTAGATGGCGGCGATGCCCTGCTCGCGCATGAACGCTTGCGCCTTGGCGATGCGCTGCGCATGTTCGTCCTTGCCGATGGCGGCCATGCCGCCCGTCATGTCCGACAACGATGCCAATGCCTGTTCGATGGAAGTGCCACCTATGCTCATGCCTGCTCCTTTGCTCGATGCTGAATATGGAATGCGGGCATGATATCAGTTCGCGCCTTTCGGCTTGAGACCGGGCGCGCCGCCGACGGCATCTGGCGTGGCCAGCACCAGGTCGTGCGGATAGGTGAAGTGCCAGTCCGCGTAGCGCTGCTTGCGGCGCAGGCTGGCGTCTTCGTCGAGAAAATTGTCCTGCTTGATGGGGAGCTGCGGCGACAGCGAATGGATGCCGACGATGCGCCCCTCCTGCCGCAGCACGCCCCATTCCGCCCTGCCCGTGACGGGGTCCGCATACAGGCGGCGCAAGTGCCGCCGGGCGTTGGCAAAGCGCGGGTCGCGCAGCAGTTCCTGCAAGGTCAAGGGATAGCGGGGCCGCCCGTCGTCCGGCGTGCTGTCGTAGTAGCGGCCCAGCGCATTGCGGAATTCATGGCCGATGAACAGCAGTTCGCGCTCCTTGTCGCGCCGCGCAGCCGTGGCATGCAATTCGCTGGCCAGCACCAGGCCCACGCCCATGAAGGCCACCAGCATCAGGGTCCAGATGTACGCAAAGCCCCGCGCGCGGCGTTGAAAACTAGAGCTGCTCAAAGGGGATGCCCTCGCGCGTCTTGCCCTTGGCGCCGCTGCGCACGTCGGCCACGCCGCCAATCTCGCCATTCGGCGAAGGGATCAGCTGCCAGGTGGTGGCGGACTCCGTGACCGGGTCCAGCGGCACGCTGCGGAAGTAATGGTGGGTGACCAGGTCGGCCAGCGCGGCTGGATACTCGCCCTTGTCGGCATAGTATTTATCCAGGCCGCTCCTGAGCACCTGCAGGTTTTCCTTCAGCGCGACTTCCTTGGATTTTTCCACCGAGCCGAAATAGCGGGGAATGGCGATCGTCAGCAGCAGCGAGATGATCGCCAGCACCACCAGCAGTTCGACCAGGGTAAAGCCTCGCCGCGGGCCAGTCGTATGCATGTCGGTCACCATTGATTGAGCGGCACGCCGTTCAGGCCCACCTTGGTCGAGCGCGAGGCGACGTCGAATACGTCCTCTCCCTCGCTGGGATTGTCGGGCGGCGAGGCATAGGCGCGCTTGCTCCAGCTGTCGGCCGCGCTGCCTTCTTCCCTGGGCTGGAACGGGTCGCGCGGCAGGCGGCGCAAAAAATAGATGTTCTGCTTCGAGGGACTGCGCTGGTCGGGTACCCCCTCGACCAGTTCATCGAGTTTCTTCGGATAGCCGGATGCGCCCAGCGACAGCTTGATGCGGCCATTGTCCGAGGCGCGCTTGTAGGCATCGATCGCCTCGCGCATCTCGATCAGGGCGCTGCGCAATTGCTGTTCCTTCGCCCGTTGCAAGGCCACCTGCGCCATCGGCACGGCCACCGTGGCCAGGGTCGCCATGATGGCCAGGGTGATCATCAGCTCGATGAAGGTAAATCCCTGCTGTCTCACTGGCCACCCTTGACCGTGGCCTTGTCGCCGACCGCAGGCGTTTCGTCGCCGCCCGTCATGGGCGAGCCGCTGCGCGGGGTGGTTTGCTCGGGCGCGGCGATGGCGTCAAGCGTGCCACCGACGCTGGCGCGGCCGCCCACGGACGCCTCGGTGCCGGAATTGAATTCGGCCGTCATCAGGTCCGGGCGGCGGATGCTGCGCAGCAGGCGCGGCGTGATCGACAGCACGATCTCGCTGCGCATGGCGTCGTCCTTCTGGCTGCCGAACAGGCGGTTCAGCACGGGCAGTTCGCCCACGCCCGGCACCTTGTTGGCCGTGCCCCGGTCTTCATCGCTGATCAGGCCAGCCAGCACCTGCGTCTCGCCATCCTTCAGGCGCAGGACTGTCGAGGCGCTGCGCGTGCCGATCTGGTAAGCCTGTGTGCCCGTCTTGCTGATCACTTCCTTGACCACATTCGATACTTCCAGGTTGATCTTGATGGCCACTTCGTCGTCCAGGTAGACGTTCGGCTCCACGTCGAGCTTCAGGCCCACGTCGATGTAATTGACGCTGTCGGAACTGACGCCGTTATTCGTCGTGACGGTAATGACGGGCACGCGGTCGCCGATGAGGATCTTGGCCTTTTCCTTGTTGCGCACGCGGATGCGCGGATTGGCCAGGATATTGCTGTCGCTGTCCGTCTTGTTGGCGTTCAGGGTGACGCCGCCGATGCCCAGGTTGATATTGTCGCCATTGATGCGGTGCAGGTCGGCCACCTTCAGGCCGCCCAGGCCTCCCGTGCTACCTGCGACGCCGGCCAGTGTCAGGCTGGCCTGATCCGGCCAGCGCACGCCCAGCTCCATCAGGCGCGTGCGCTTGACTTCCAGCACCTCGACTTCCAGCATCACTTCCGGGTCGGCCAGATCCTGCACGTTGATGATGCGTTCGGCCATGCGCACCATTTCCGGCGTATCGCGCAGCATGATGATGCCCAGTCGCTCGTCGGTGACGACGTCCTTGGCCTTGAGCAGGGTCTTGATGGAAAACGCCACCGTCTTGACGTCGGCATTGGCGAGAAAGAAGGTGCGCACCACGAGTTGCTGGTATTCCTTCACCTTTTGCGGCGTGTTCGGGTAAATCGTGATCGACTTGTCGCTGGTGACGCTTTGTTCCAGCTGGTTGGCGCCCAGCAGCATGGCAATCGCTTCTTCGATGCTGGTGTCGCGCACGGAAATGGTGGCGCGCAGGGCGGGGTCGACTTCCTTGTCGAAGACGAAGTTCAGGCCCGATACCTTGCTGAGAAGATCGAACACGGAACGCAGCGGCGCGTCGCGAAATTCCAGCGTCACGGGTTTGCGGTAGGCGGCCGCCAGCTTGCCGCCGACCGGCCGGGCGCTGGCCTGCGCGTCGCCGATGCGGCTTTTCAGGGCCAGCGCCTCGCGCTGCGCGGGGCGTTCCTGCAGCACCTGGCGCAAGGCTTCCTGCGCCTGCGCGATATTCGCTTCGCCGCCGCGCTGGTAGCTGGCCTGCGCTTCCTGCACCAGCTTGCGGTGCCGTTCCTCCTGCGCCACGCCGGCCAGGCCCCGCTGCGCCACGTCGTTGCTGGCGTCCAGCGCCAGCGCCTGCTGGTACAGCGCTTGCGCTTCGGGCAGCTTGCCCTGCTGGCGCAGCGCTTCCGCAGCGCCATTCAGCTTGTTCAGCGCGCGCATCCTGCCATTCGTGACGGCGATGCGGTACTTGGCGTTGGTCGGTTCGGCTTGCGCCGCCTGTTCCAACAGGGCCAGGCCCTGCTCCGTGCGGCCCGCGCCCAGCATGGCCTGGCCATCGTTGTAGGCCTGGTTGCCGGCGCAGGCGGCCAGCAGGGACAGCATCGGCAGCAGGGTGAGGACAGTGCGTGACATACGTGCGGCGCGTCGTTTCAATTGAGGTCCCCTACGGCGAGTGTCTGTTTCAGGTTGAGCGGCAGATAGGTAAATTGCAGGGCGCCCTGTACCACGCCATCGAAGCGGTAGCGCTCTTCGAGCGTGTCGCCTGGCCGCGCCACCACGTTGCGTTCGCCCGCCTGCAGGAAGTAGGCCGCCTTGCCTTCGTCGACGAAACGGCCGAGGAATTGAAAGGGCAGCGGTGGCGGCGCGTTCGCGTCGGCGCGGGCGGCGGGCAGCGCGGCCTGGGCCGCCTGCTGGTCGAGCATGATTTTTTTCGGCGTCTCCGGCTGCCAGCTTTGCTTGGCGAACAGGGTGGCTGCTTCCTCGTCGTCGAGCCCCCGGCGCGGTTCGATGGCCAGCGCGCGATTGGTTTGCGGCGCGGCGACTGCAGCGAGAGGCGCGACCGCCACCCGCTCCACCTGGCGCGTGGTGGCCGTGGCCGGTCCCACGATGCTGCCTTCATCCTCGGGCGCGAAGAGGGCGGCCAGCAAGGTCGCCACGGCGGCGCCTCCCAGTACGGCCTTTTTCATCGGCGTACCTCCGCCTTTTTCACCAGCAGGATGAACTGGATGCGCGCGTCGATCTCGCCCGCCTCGATCTGCTCGCGCTTGAAGAGCACGGAGTCGAGCGTCAGGGTGGGCAGCGCTTGCAGGGCGTCGACGATAAAGGCTTGCAGCTGTGCGTATTCGGCCTTCACGGGCAGGGTGATCTGGTAGCGCAAAAAGGCCGTGTTGCCGTCTTCCTGCGGCTTGTAGTCGGCCTTGGCCAGGGTGACGCCGCTCTTTTGCGCCACGTCCAGCAATGCCTTCAGTTGTTCGGGAATGCTGTCATGCGCGGGCAGGTAGGCGTGAAAGGCGGCCAGGCTGTCCGCATCGGCATCGAGCGTGATGGGTGCCGGCGGCAGCGCCGACTGTCTGGCAGCTGTGGCCAGTTGCGCCGCCAGTTGCTGCTGGCGCGCTGCCAGCGCATCGCCCTGCCGCAGGGCGAAAGCGGCCAGTGCCAGGCAGGCCGCGCCGATGGCGCAGGGCCAGCCCAGGCTACGCCACAGGCGTTGCGCTTCCCACTGCAGGCGCGGCGGCATGCGTAGCTGCAGGCGCGGACGGGCCAAGGGCGTGCTGGCTTTGAATACGGGTTTTATTGCCGCCATTGCGCCTCCAGCTGAAAACGGTAAGGGTGTGCGGGGGCGTTCGCATTCGCTTTACTGCTTATTTCGTGTTTGAGCAAGTACACGGAGCTGAACATGGGCTGCTGGTTCAGGAAGGCCAGGTAGTTGAGCATGTCCTGCGGCGTTTCCGCTTCGGCGGCGATCTTCAGGACGCTGGCGCCATCCTGTCCCTGCTGCGCATTCAGATCCAGTCCCAGAAGCGCCACGCGCACGTCGCGCGGCGCCTGCACCGTCCTGACCAGGCGCGTGACGGGCAGGTTAAGCTGGCGCACGGCGGCGGCCACCTGTTTCAGTTCGAGGTCGCGTTCGCGCCGCTGGCTTGCCGAAAGGGGCGCGCGCACGGGACGCGCGGGCTGCAGCTGCGCCAGTTGCGCTTCCAGGCGCCGCGTTTCCTGCGCCTGCACCAGCCAGTACAAGGCGGCCGGCAGCAGCAACAAGCCGCCCGCCAGGCACAGGGCCAGGCGCCAGCCCTTGAACGTCTGCACTGCGCCGGGCGCCAGCAATTCCAGGCGGCTCAGGCCCATGCGGCCTCCCGCATCAGGTGGGCGGCGCCGGCCACGGCGAGGGGCTGGAAGCGCGCCGGCAGATCCTCCTGCGGCATGCCGCTCAAGTCGAGCAGCGCCACGTGCTCGATGGCGTCGAGCTGCGGCGCGCGCAAGTTCCAGCGCCGCCATGCCCGATCCAGTTCGTCGCCCCAGGCGCCGCCGCAGGCCTGGCTGTGCAGGGCCGTGATGCGCCCGCCGCCCGTCGTTGCCAGCAGCAGTCGTCCCGCTTCCACCAGGGCGAAGGCGTTTGGCTTGCCGCCGGCGATGCTGCGCCAGGCCGGCCCGACGATGGGTTCGATGGACAGGCAGCGCCGGCCATGCGCTGCCGCCGCATCCTGCACGCCTTGCAGCAGGGCCGCATCGATGCCGCAGGCCAGGCGCGGCTTGCCATAGGGCGCATCGTCGGCGGCCAGGCGCCAGGCGCGCACGCCATCGCCGTAGACGGCAGCAAACTGGCTATGCAGGAAGCGCTGCGCGCTGCTCCGCTCGAGCAGGGCGCCGCTCCACGGCACCATCAGCATGGCGCACCAGCGGCTGGCCAGGCTGACGGCCAGCGGCAGTTTTTTGCCGCCATCGTGTTCGAGCCAGCCGCGCAGGGCGGCCAGCGCCACTTCCCAGCTGGCATCGGGGTTCAGGATCGGCAGGTGGAAGGCGCTGTCGGTCACGGGACGGCCGGCGCGGCGCAGCACGCCGTCCAAGCCGTGCGGCGCCAGGTGCAGGCACACGGTGGCGCGGCTAATGCGTTCAATAAGTGACACGATTGAGCTCCGCTAAAGTGGTTTCGCCGCGCCGCACCAGGTCCAGCCCCGCTTCGCGCGCCAGGCGAAAGCCGTTGCGCGCCGCTTCTTCCTTCATCTGGCTCAGGGGGGCGCGCGTGCAGATCATTTCCCGCATGGCGTCGCTGAGCATCAAGACCTCGGCGACAGCCTTGCGGCCCTTGTAGCCGGTGCCGCGGCAGTGGCCGCAGCCCTTGCCTGCCATGAATTGCCAGTCCTGCACCTGGTGCAGTGCCAGGCCGCTGTCGCGCAGCTGCTGCGCATCGGCCAGCACTTCGGCGCTGGCGTCGACGGCGCAATGGGCGCAATTGAGGCGCAACAGGCGCTGCGCCACGATGCCGTTCAGGGCCGCCGCAAAGCTGTAGGCATCGACGCCCATGTGCAGGAAGCGCCCGACCACGTCGAACACATTATTCGCGTGCACGGTGGTAAACACCAGGTGGCCCGTGAGCGCCGCCTGCACGGCGATCTGCGCCGTTTCGTCGTCGCGGATTTCGCCGATCATGATCTTGTCGGGGTCGTGGCGCAGGATGGAGCGCAGGCCGCGCGCGAACGTCAGGCCCTTCTTTTCGTTGACGGGGATCTGCAGCACGCGCGGCAGCCGGTATTCGACGGGGTCTTCGATGGTGACGATCTTGTCGCGTCCCGTGTTGATCTCCGTGATGGCCGCGTACAGGGTTGTGGTCTTGCCGGAACCGGTGGGGCCCGTCACCAGCAGCATGCCGTGCGGCTTGGCGGCCAGGCGGCGGATCTGCTCGATGGCATCTTCGTTCAGGCCCAGGCTTTCCAGGCGCAGCGCCTGCGCCGCCTCCGTCAGCGCGCGCCGGTCCAGCAGGCGCAGCACGGCGTCCTCGCCAAAGATATTGGGCATGATGGAAACGCGAAAGTCGATCTCCGCCCCTTTGACGCGCACCTTGAAGCGGCCGTCCTGCGGGATGCGCCGCTCGGCGATATCGAGGTCGGCCATGACCTTGATGCGCGAGATGATCTGCTCGGCCATCTGCAGCCCCTGCACCTGGCCCGCTTGCACCAGCACGCCGTCGACGCGGTATTTGATGACCAGGCTGGCCACGTCGCATTCGAGGTGGATGTCGCTGGCCTGGAATTTCAGGGCGTCGTAGATGGTGGAGTTGACCAGTTTGACCACCGGGCTGCTGTCTTCGCTGATGCGGATCAGCGAGATATCCTCGATGCTCTGGTCGAGGCCCGGCACATCGTCACCGTGCTGCATTTCCTGCATCGCCTGCTGCACGCTTTCCTGCTGCAGCAAATAGGCGGCCAGGTCGTCCGGGTGCGCCAGCGCCACCGTGAAGGGCGTGGACAGGGCGAAGTCGGCCCACTGCAGCAGGTCCTCGGCGAACGGGTTGCCTATGATGAGCACGGGCGGCGCGCCGGGGACGCCCGGCTGCAGCAGCACGCAGTCGCGCTGGGCGCAATCCGTGTAGGGCAGCAGGGCAAAGGCGGGCAAGGCGGCCTGCAGCTCGGCCATCGTCCAGGCCGGGTAGCGGAACAGGGCGGCCAGCTGGCGCAAAAAGACTTCGGGCGGCAGGGCCGCCGTTTCCTGCAGCACGGCCATCTGCGGGCGCCCCTGTTCCAGCGCGCTGGCGTGTGCCCGGCGCAGCATGGCGGCATCGAGGACGGTGCGTTCTTCGTCGCGCGCGTTCATTGCATGATTCTCAAGACAAGCTCCCGGCCAGTTCAAAGATCGGCATGTACATCAGCACCACCACGCCGCCGATCACCACGCCGATGATGGTCATCAAGAGCGGTTCGAGCAGGCGCGACGCCCAGTCCACCCAGCGGGCGAATTCCTCGTCGTGGAACTTGGCCGAGCGTTCCAGCATGTCGCCCAGGCGGCCCGTGTTCTCTCCCACTTTCAGCAGCGATTGCGCCACGGGCGTGGCCATGCCGGCCTGTTCCAGCGCGGTAGAAAACGGCATGCCCTCCTGCACCGCGCGGCGCGCCTGCGCCAGCTGCTCCTGCTGCGCCGGCAGCAGCATGGGCGCGACCATGGCCAGCGCCTTGTGCAGCGGGATACCGGCGTGCAGTAGCAGGCTGAGAGCCCTGTAGAAGCGCGCCAGGCGAAATTCGGCCGCCTTCCCGGCCAGCACGGGCAGGCGCAGCAGGCGCAAGACCAGGGCCTGGCGCGCGCCGGCATTGGCGATGCCAAAGACCACGGCGGCCACCACGGCCGCCAGCGCGCTGGCGCACAGCAGCGGATACGCGGCCAGGGTCTGGCCAAAGCTGAGCAGCATTTGCGACATCCAGGGAATCTCGCGGCCCGAGCTTTCATACACGACGCTGAACTTCGGCACCACGTAGCCGAGCAGGAAAAGCGTGACCAGGCCGCCGACGACGAGCAGCATGCACGGGTAGATGGCGGCGGAAATGAGTTTTTTGCGGATGGCGTCGAACTGCAGCTGGTAGCCGACGAAGCGCGCCAGCGCCTCGGGCAGGTTGCCCGAGCGTTCGGCCGCATGCACGGTGGCGATGTAAATGTCGGGGAAGATGTCGGGGAAACCGGCCAGGGTGTCGGAAAAGCTGAGGCCCTGCTGCAAGGTGAGCACGATGGCGGCCAGGGTGGCCTTGGCGCCCGCGCGTGTTTCCTTGTTGTGCAGGGTGGCCATGGCCTCGCCCAGATTCAGGCCCGCTTCGAGCAGGGCCAACAGCTCCTGGCTGAATTGCAGCAGGGGCAGGCCCTGTTTGCCGGGACGCAGCGCGGCGCCCGCGTCTGACGTGGCGCCGGCGTCGACGGCCAGCACGCGCCAGCCGCCGCGCACGGCCGCGCGGATCGCCTCGGCCTCGCTGGCGGCGTCGATGGCCAGCGCCTGGCTGCCCGCCGGGCCCTGCACCTGGAGGTGGAACTGCATCGTCGGCTCAGGCGAGCATGGTGGCAGGCGTGAAGATGACGTGAGAGGAAGAAGGGAATGCGCGTGCGGACAAGGTCGAAGTAGGCATCGGTCAGGAACCATCCAAAAAAAGTTCAATTCGTCGCGGGTACCAGCAGCAGGCAAAATGCAATCACTGCCTCAGGGTAGACTGGAATTGCCAGGAAATCAATCGTGCTGTGCGGGCAAGCCTTGTATCGATGGCTTGCCCGCACGTTCAGCCGCTTACTGGGTGACCAGACTGACCTTGTCGATCACGAACGAGGTTTGCAACGATGCGTCCTCGGTCGCGGCAAACGAGATCTGCACGGTCTGGCCCTTGTAGGCGATCAGGTTAAACGTGCGGATCTGGTAGCCGGCAGCCTTGTTCACGTTCGAGTACGAGGCCAGGGTGCCCAGCACCGTGCCGGCGCCGTTCTTTACAGTGACGACCAGCTTGTCGTACACGGTATTGCCTGTTTCGGCCGTGTCGATATGCAGCGCGAAGCTCAAGCTGGCCGAAGTGGCGGCGGCCGGAATGGCCACGCTTTGCGTCAGCGATTCGCTGGCCGTGGTGCCATTGCCGCCCAGCCAGGCGTACTTCGTGCCTTCATACGCGGTTTGCCCCGTGAAGGTGCCGATGGCGCCCGTGGTGCCGCTCCAGCCCGTGGCGCCGGACTCGAAGCCGCCGTTCGTCACGCGTTCGGTGGCGCTGCTCGTGCCCACCGTCAGCGTGGCGTTGTTCGACGTGGCCGTCACGGCGGGCGAGGACGAATCCGTCACCGTCGCCTTGAAGACGGCGCCGTTGTCGGCCGCCACAGTGGTAAAGCTGTAGGCGGGCGACGTGGCGCCGCTGATCACGGCGCCGTTGCGGTACCACTTGTAGGTGTACGGTGCCGTGCCGCCGCCCGCGCCTACGGCGAACGAGGCGGTGGCGCCCGGTGCGACGGTGATGCTGGCCGGCTGGCTGGTGATGGTCACCGCGCCGCCCGTGGTCGATTCATCGACGTCGGCGCCCACGTTGATGGCCGCATACGCGCGCTTGACGGCCGTCGCTTCGGCGCTGCCCACGCCATACAGTTCCTCGGCTGCCTGCAGCACCTTGTTGCGCGCGTCGGCGTAGTTGGTCGACGAGGTGAACTTGGTGGTGGCGGCCTTGAACCAGATGCGGTAAGCCTTGTCGCTGCCGATACCGGTCATGGCCAGCGGGCTCTTGTTCAAGTAGGAGCTGTAGTAGTCGCTGCTGGACGTGGAATTCGAGCCTTGCGACAGGAAGTAGAACATGCGGTTGTTCGGACCGCTGCTGTAGTGGACGTCGAGGTTCTTGATGGTGCTGCTCCATGCATTCGGGCTGCTGCCATCCTTGCTTGGCTTGTACAGCCAGCGCAGCGGCTGGCCATTCTTGGCGATTTCCTTGCCGGTCATCCAGTCGTTGCCCGTGTTGGGAATCGTGGTGCCCGTGCCGCCGGCGCGCGCATACGCTTCCACCATTTCACCGGCGATGTCCGAGCTCGATTCGTTCAAGCCGCCCGACTCCTGCGAGTAGATCAGGCCCGAGGTGGCGTCCGTGATGCCGTGGCCCATTTCATGGCCGATCACGTCGATGGAACCGAGGTTGTTGAACGAGCTGCCGCCATCGCCGATGTACATGCACTTGCAGCTGCTGTCGTAGTAGGCGTTGTCGTAGGCCGTATTGACGTGGGCGGCGATGTGGGTGGCCGTGTTGTTGCCGTCCAGGCTGGACCAGCCCAGCACATTCTTGTGCGTGTCGTAGGTGTTCATCAGGCCCCACATCGCGTTCACGGCCGCCGTCTGGCCGTTGGCGTTGGTGGTGCTGCCGCCGTTGATGTATTGCTGGCCGTCGCCCCAGGTATTGCTGGTGCTGCTGTACACGCTGCCCGAGGTGGTGCCGTGGTTGGCATTCGTGATGGCCATGCCGCCGAAGCTGCCGCCCGTGCCGCGGCTGGGGTCCTTCATGGTGTAGGTGCTGCCCGTGAGCGTGGTGTTGAGCGGCACCTGGCCGTTGTACTGGCTGTTGCCGATGCCGGCCACGGTTTTCAGGGCTTTCCACTGGCGCAGGATGCGGCCATCCCTGGCGCTGACGACGGTGTCGTAGTAGACCGGCTTGTTGCCGCTGATCATGCGCGTCTGCACCAGGTAGGCCAGCTCGTAGTGGTCGACCACGTCCTGCACGTCGAGGGCGTTCAGCGCGGCTTCCGACTTGTTTTCGGCGCCGGCCACGCGCACGGTTTTCATCACGGGATAGATCAGCAGTTGCGCATGCGGCGGCACGTGGTCGACGGCCGGCACGCCAATGCTTTTCACGGCGGCGGCGATGGCGGAGGCGGCGCTGACGGCCGGCGTGGTGTCGATATCGGTGGTGGCGCTGCGGGTGACGGCATTGATGCCGCCGCTACCGAGGCCGGAAGCGCGGTCCGACACGGATTCGCTGACGATGTCGCCGGCGTTGTTGCTGACCACGACCGTCTCGGAACCGAAGACGGGCAAGCCCTTGTAGGTGTGTTGTACGCGGCTCACGCGTGTGCCGCTGACGCCCGGGTGCTGGGCGCCGACGGCAAAGCCATGCTCGGTACTCAGGCCGCGGCTGCGCGCCTGTGCGGCCAGCTTGTTGACCAGGCTGGTGTTCTCTTGTGGAGAAGCCAGGGTGACCGGGGCAGCCATCAGGGTCTGTGGCAGCGGCGTGGCGGCGTCTGCCGTGGTGGCCATCAGCGGCAGGGCGGCGATGGATGCGGCAACTATCGTCAAACGTAAATTCATTTCTGCTCCATGGTATCGGTTAAGGAAATGGTGAATGAGCTGGCCGCGATGCCTGATGGCCACCCCGGCGTGCCTGGCGGGCGGATAGCCTGCCGTTTTGTGGTGGCATGATGCCGGGTAGGGGGACACTAAACTTGTCGAGATCGCCATGTCAAAAAATTCAAGAAATGGGTCACTCCGTGAATTTTTGTTAAGAATTGAACATTTATTGGCGCTGCATCATTGGAAAGTTTGATTTACCGCAAACTGTAACTTTTGTTTTGGACTACACCCCCTCATGGCGCGTTCTGTTGGAAAAACACTGTTGCATTTTCTAAATGTTGCGATCTACACTAGGTCTTCGCGCGGCCCCAGCGGACCACGCGAAGACAAAAAAAGCGCACGCGGCAATGACCGCGTCAAGATACAGCGCATCGGGAAAAAAAATCGGGAGTTTCACATGACGTCAGTTCTGTTTTCTGCTGTTGGTTTCAGCCATTTCCCCTCTGGAGCGGCCTTCATGCTGCATCCGCCTTCCTAGCCGCCGCCAGCCGGCTCTTCCCCCGCGAGGGGGGCTTTTCCGCGAGTCCGACCGCGCCGCCTGGCGCGGCCGTTGGCGCAGTGCATCCTTTTTTCAGGAAGGGTTGCCGGCTCCTGGTGCGTGCACCGGAATCACCGGCCCGACGAACTATGCTTTCGATAGCGACCAAAGTGGAACAGATCGTGATGGAATCGGCCTTTCTCAGCGAGGGATTGGGCCGCGGCTTGCTGAACCTGTCGGAACTGGCGCGCCAGCTACAGCCGCAATTGCAGAGCGACTTGTGGAAACCGGTGGGGCAGGCCGCCGTGGTGATGGCGCTGCGCCGTCTGGCCGAACGGATGCCGCAGCAGAAAAGCGGCGAGATCGTGCTGGCGCACCGCGCGGGAGAACTGTCCACGCGCAGTGAATTGATGATTTTTACTTACCGTTATTCGGACCAGACATATGACTGCCAGCGCCAGTTGCTGGCGCTGGCCGCACCCCAGCGTGGTACCTTCATTACCGTGACGCGCGGCGTCAACGAGGTGATGGTGATCTGCAGCCGCTCGCTGCATGCGCTGGTGGAAGAGGTCTTTGGTGGCGAGCAGGAACTGGCGCGCCTGGAGCGGGTGACGGCCGTGACCCTGCATCTGGCGCCCGAGACCTGCTATACGCCGGGCGTGTATCACGCCATCCTCAAGCGCCTGGCCTGGGAACGCATCAATTTGATCAACATCATTTGCACCTACACGGAGCTGACCTTGCTGCTGGAAGCGTCGCAGACAGGCGCTGCTTTTGCCGTGCTGTCGAAAATCGTCGCCCAATGAAAAAGGGCTCTGTCCTCGGCAAATAGGGGAAATGCCGGAATCTTCCCTTGGCAGCGCTGTCTGACTCTGCATACTCACCACACAGGGAGCAGATCATGCAGGCAGCCGAATGGATCAGCCACCAGGCCGTCACCTTGCGCGCCGGCAGCCGCGTGCAGGGCGCCGCTCACGTGCAAAACGTGAATGCCTATCACAGCCGCTTGCGGCAATGGCTGCGTCCCTTTCACGGCGTGGCGACGCGCTACCTGCCGAATTACCTGGGATGGCGCTGGATACTCGACGCCCGGCGCATCCGTTCAGCAGAAACGTTATTGAAAGCAACGCTGGGAGCGTTCCCACATCTGACGGTGACATAGCCATGAAAAACGCTCCGCGGCAGCGATGCAGCGGGGCGTCAGGAGGTGTAAGCGCGGTTTATTTTTCCAGCTGCGTGCGCACGCGGGCGATCGCGGCGCGGACCTGGCGTGGCGCGGTGCCGCCCACGTGGTCGCGCGCGGCAACGGAGCCTTCCAGAGTCAGCACCGCAAACACGTCTTCGTCCGTCAACGGGGAAAACGCGCGCAGCTGCTCGAGCGACAGGTCGGCCAGGTCGCAACCGGCGTCGACGCAGGCGCGCACGGCCAGGGCCACTGCTTCATGGGCGTCGCGGAATGGCAAGCCCTTCTTGACCAGGTAGTCGGCCAGGTCGGTCGCTGTGGCATAGCCCTGCAGGGCGGCCGCGCGCATCGCTTCCGGTTTGACCGTGATGCCGCCGGCCATGTCGGCGAAGATGCGCAGGGTGTCGATGACGGTGTCGACGGTGTCGAACAGCGGCTCCTTGTCTTCCTGGTTGTCCTTGTTGTAGGCCAGCGGCTGGCCTTTCATCAGGGTCAAGAGGCCAATCAGGTGGCCATACACGCGGCCCGTCTTGCCACGCGCCAGTTCCGGCACGTCCGGGTTCTTCTTTTGCGGCATGATCGACGAGCCGGTGCAGAAGCGGTCGGCGATGTCGATGAAGCCGATGCGCGGGCTCATCCAGATCACCAGTTCTTCGGCCATGCGCGACACGTGCATCATCAGCACGGCGGAGGCGGCGCAGAATTCGATGGCGAAGTCGCGGTCCGAGACGGCGTCGAGCGAGTTGTGGCACACGTCGTCGAAGCCCAGCGTTTTTGCCACGCGCAGGCGGTCGATGGGGAAGGTGGTGCCGGCCAGCGCGGCGGCGCCCAGCGGCAGGCGGTTGACGCGCTTGCGGCAGTCCGCCATGCGCTCGGCGTCGCGGCCGAACATTTCGACATACGCCAGCATGTGGTGGCCGAAGGTGATCGGCTGGGCCACCTGCATGTGGGTAAAGCCCGGCATGATGGTGTCGGCATGCTGCTCGGCCAGGTCCGTCAGCGCGCTGCGCAACGTCGCCAGCAGGGTGGTGATGTCGTCGATGGCGGAGCGCACATACAGGCGGATGTCGGTGGCCACCTGGTCGTTGCGCGAACGGCCCGTGTGCAAGCGCTTGCCCGCATCGCCTACCAGTTCGGTCAGGCGTTTTTCAATATTCAGGTGGACATCTTCCAGGTCCAGCAGCCACTCGAACTGGCCGGCGGCGATTTCCTGCGAGATTTGCGCCATGCCGCGCTGGATTTCCGCGTAGTCGGCCGGGCTGATGATGGCTTGCGCATGCAGCATTTCCGCATGGGCCAGCGAACCTTCGATGTCGAACAGCGCCAGGCGCTTGTCAAAAAATACAGAAGCTGTGTAGCGCTTGACGAGGTCCGAGACCGGTTCGGAAAACCGGGCCGACCAGGCTTCGCCCTTTTTGGAGAATTGATCAGTCATGAAAGAAGTCCTTTAGTGTAGGGCGATTATAAACAAGGTTGGCCGGCGGTAGGGCTTTTAGGGGCGTGCAGGGCGCTGAAATGGCCAGGAATGGGGCTGGCAAGCCTCAAATGGCAGGCGCGGGCGGTATGACGCGTTCCATCCGGGCTTTTTGTATTCTGTCCCGCGAATTGTGCGTTTGGTCGCAATCCGATGGCAGTTCAGGGGCGATCAGCCTACAGTCCCATCATCGCAGGACAAACAGCAACGCCCCTCAACCTCAAGGAAAATATCATGAACATCGCTAAGAACATGGAAGCCATCTTCGTCGCCATCATCGCCATCGCCGCTGCCACCAGCCTGGCCACCGCCGCCGTGCCGAAGTTCCGCGCCGCGCCGGCACCCATCCTTGCCAGTGCCGATCAAGCCACCATGCACACCGTGTACGTCAGCGCCAAGCGCCTGAGCGCGGAAGAAAAAGCGGCGCTGTAAGCGCGGTGCAATGCCAGATTTGTCGGCCTGCCATCGGCATGGGCCAATCTCGCGCTCCGTTTTACTGCCAGTGCATCAGGCACGGCGGAATCAGCAACAGCAGCGCCAGCACCAGGTAGATCAGCTGCAGCGGGATCATCCACTTGGCCCAGGTAATCCACGGCACGCGCGCCAGCGCCAGCACGCCGACGGTGATGCCGGACGTGGGGATCATCGGTGTGGTGAATTCGCCGAACTGGAAGGCCAGGATGGCCGTCTGGCGCGTCACGCCCACCAGGTCGGCCAGCGGCGCCATGATCGGCATGGTGAGAGCCGCCTGGCCGCTGCCGGAATGAATGAAGAAGTTGATCACCGACTGCATGAAGAACATCTTTTGCGCGGCAAAGACGGGGCTTGACGACGCCACCAGGGGCGTCAGTGCATGCAGCATGGTGTCGATGATCTGCGCGTCGCGCGCCAGAATCATGGTGCCGCGCGCCAGCGCGATGACGAGCGCCACGCTGACCATGTCGCGCGCGCCCTGCACGAAAGACGCCACCAGGCTGTCCATGTCGAGCCGGCCGACCAGGCCGACGACGATGGCCATCACCAGGAACAGGGCGGCGATTTCATCGATGAACCAGTCGTACTTGACGACGCCGACGACCATCGTCAGCAGGGTGCCCAGGAAGATCCACAGCACGGCGCGGTGCGTGCGCGTCATGCCGGCAAAGCTGTCCAGGTCCATCGAGTGCTCGCTGCGCTTTTCGATGTCGAGCAGGTAGGTCGGGCTTTTTTCCGGATGGCGCTTGATGCGCGCCGCGTACCACATCAAAAACACGATGCTGACCGCCGTGGCGATGGCCCACACGATCAGGCGATAGCCGATGCCGGAAAAGATCGGCACGCCGGCGATGCCCTGCGCGATGCCGACGTTGAACGGGTTCAGGAAGGCGGCGGAAAAGCCCACCTGCGAGCCGATGAAGGGAATCGACACGCCCGTGATGGTGTCATAGCCCAGGGCCAGGGCCAGCGGCACGAAGATCAGGATGAAGGGAATGGCTTCCTCGTTCATGCCGAAGGTGGCGCCGCCGAGCGAGAACATGGTGAAGAACACGGGGATGATGGCGGCGCGCACGAAGCGCGAACTGGTATGCGCCTTGGCGATGGCCTTGATCAGCGAATCGAAGGCTTCCGTTTTTTGCAGCACGGCGAAGGCGCCGCCAACGATCAGCACGAAGCCGATGATCAGGCTGGCGTCGACGAAGCCCTTGATGGGCGCCATCATCAGCGCGGCCAGTCCCTGCGGCTTGTTGTCGACATAGTGAAAGGTGCCGGGGATGATCAGCTGCTTGCCGTTCACCAGTTGCGTGTCGAATTTCCCGCCAGGCACCAGCCAGGTGGCCAGGGCGATCATGGCCAGGATGCCGCACAGCAGGACGAAAGTATTGGGGAGCTTGAATTTTCTCATGGCGCTTTTTTGTGACATTTATTGGCTCAGCAGGCTGCCGCCGCGGAAGGCGACGGCGCCGGCGACCTTGCCGACGTTCATGCCGCGCAGGACGTGGCGGTGGGCGCTACGCGCAAAAAAGACGCCGGCGACCGTGCAGCGCAAGGTCGTCGTCTCGCCGCTGACCGGGTCGATCAGGTCGGCCACGGCATCGCCAGCGGCCAGTACGTCGCCCATTTCGCGCAGGTAGACCAGTACGCCGTGATGCGGCGCGAGGATCGGTTCCACACCGGCCAGCGGCGTCGGCGCGCATTGCGGCGCGGGCAGGTCGTCGCCGGCACCGTCGATCTCCAGCACGCCCTCGATGGCGAGAAAGCGCAGCAGGGCGGCAGCGTCGCGCTCGGCCAGGGCGTAGCTCACTTCCACTTCGCCGCGCAGTTCGACGGTGGTCGACAGGCAGGCGGCGGGTATCGGATAGCGTCCCTGGAAGTGCGCGTCGAGATCCCACCACAGGCGGCTGCAGGCTTCGTCGAACGGCTCTTCGCCGGCCGCCAGTTCCAGCAGCACGGCGCGCGCGCCCAACAAGGCGGACAGGGGCGCGATCTGCGCCGCCAGCGGCGTGCCCGTGTAAATGTGCAGGGCCGCCTCGTTATCGCAATGCAGGTCGAGCACGATGTCGGCGTCGATAGCCATGCCCAGCAGGGTTTTCTTCAGCGCCTCCGCATCCGTGGACGGCCGCCAGGCGGCGACGGCGGCGCGCGCATGCTCGCGTATCAGCGCCACGTTGGCTTGCGCATCCTGCCCCAGCTGGTCATCGAGCGTGGTTTTCAGTTCATCGGCCACGTGGCGGTAGGCGCGATTGAAGTTGATGCCGGTGGTCAGGTCGAAGCGGCCGAACGGCGCGCCATGGATGGCTTGCGCCAGGCCGATCGGGTTGGCGGCCGGCACCAGGATGATTTCGCCGTGGACCTTGCCCACCGCCTCCAGCGCCAGCAGTTCGCGGCGCAGGAATTGCGACACCAGCATGCCCGGCACCTCGTCCGCATGCAGCGCCGCCTGGATATACACCTTCTTGCCGCTGCGGCTATGGGCCGCCGCACTGCCGAAGTGGAAGCTGCTCAACTGGCACGCCACGCTGGCGTGCGCGGTGGAGATGGGATGCTGTTGTACTTGCATGGTGAATTCGCCCCAAAACGGGGCGCGGTTGATGGATTCCGGTCGATTATGTAGCAATATTTTCACGAAGTAAATCAATGAAAATCCTTTTACAAATATTTGTTGAGTTTTCTTTTTGATATGAGTAAAGTAAGTTCCAGCGACCCGTTTTCGCCTCTTTTTCGTCATCCGCCATGCACAAGAACACAGGCCGCCAGTGATATGAAATCATCCGCCAGTCCTGCACGCAGCAGCCTGCACGCGCCACGCGTTGGCACGCTGTCGGCGCCCGATGCGGCGTTCGCGCAATCGCCGCTGGGGCAGGCGCTGATGCACGTGCTGGCCGGCGGCTCGGCGTCGCAGCGGCAGATCGCCGATTACCTGCTGCGCAACCAGATGCGGGTGACGGCGCTGGGCATCGAGGAACTGGCCGACAGCTGCCAGGTATCGACGGCCACCATCAGCCGCTTCGCGCGCGACATCGGCCAGAAGAATTATTCGGCCATGCGCGGCGCCATGGCCGAAACCCTGCAATCGCTGTTGCAGCCCGTCGACAAATTGCGCCGCACGATAGAGCGGCGCGCGCGCGCCACCTCGCCCATCACGGAAAGCCTGGAATATGCGGCCGCGAATATCGCCGCCACGTCCGACGCCCTGTCGCCGCACGCCATGCAGGCCGTGGTGCGCCGCCTGACGCGCGCCAGGGTGGTGTATGTGATGGGCTTTGGCCTGTCGGCCAACTTGGCCGGCATGCTGGTGCAGCATCTGCAGCCGTTTTGTCCGCATGTGGTGGAAGTGGTGGGCATCGGCGGCTCGGAAGTGGCGGCCGGCCATCTGGTCAACCTGACGGCGCACGACGTGCTGGTGGTGATCTCGTTCCCCCGCTACACGCTCGACTGCATCGGCCTGGCCAGTTTCGCGCGCGACCGCGGCGCCTGCATCGTGGCGCTCACCGACTCGCCCGCGTCGCCCCTGGCCGAACTGGCCGATCACGCGCTGTATGCGCAAAGCACGCATCCCGTCCTGCCCAGCAGCGCCAGCACGGCGCTGGCCATGATCGAGGCGCTGGCCGTGGCGCTGATGGTGTCGAACAGGAAGAACGTTGAAAAAGCGGCCCGCCTGAGCGAAGTCATCGCCGCCTATCTGTACGGCGGCGAGCATGGCGTGCAGGCCACCCGGAAAACAGCAGTAAAGCAGCGCAAGGCAGTACAAAAATCATGATAAAAATCAGACATACACCATCGGGGGGAGATGCAATGCACATGAAAAGACAGGACGGCCGTTCCGTACTGCCACGCGAGTCGGCGCTGGCGCGAGGCGTGCGCCTGGCGCTGGGCGCCCTGAGCGTGTCGGCGGCGCTGGGCATGCTGGCCAGCGCCGTGCAGGCGCAGGAGCAGGTGCAGGATGGGGAGCCTGCGCCGAAAAAAATGCAGCGCGTGGAGATCACGGGGTCGGCCATCAAGCGGCTGGAATCGGAGACGGCGCTGCCGGTGCAGATCATCACGCGTGCCGAGATCGAGAAGGCGGGCGTGACGACGGCGGCCGAGCTGATGGCGCGCGTCTCGGCCAACGTGGGCGGCCTGACCGATGGCGCCAGCATCAATATCGGCGGCGACCAGCGCGGCTTCAACAGCGCCAACCTGCGCGGCGTGGGTACGTCGTCGACCCTGGTGCTGCTCAATGGCCGGCGCATGGCCAACTTTGCCTCGCCCGGCGACGATGCGGGCGTGGACCTGAATAATATTCCCGCCGCCGCCCTGCAGCGCGTGGAAGTGCTGCTCGACGGCGCCTCGGCCCTGTACGGCACGGACGCCATCGGCGGCGTCATCAATTTCATTACGCGCAAGGATTTCCAGGGCGTGGAGCTGAACGCCTACGGCAGCCGCACCGATGAAGGCGGCGCCGGCAAGCGCACGGCCAGCATCACGGCCGGCACGGGCGACCTGGCCACGGATGGTTACAATATCTTTGCCGTGGTCGACCTGCAAAAAACGGACCGCCTCAGCTCCGCGCAGCGCAAGTTCATCCCGAACCTGCAGGTTCCGCAGCGCCTGGGGCATTTGCTGTCGAGTTTTACCAGCCCGGCAAATATCCGCCTGTCGGGGGAGCAGCGCGACTATTTGCAGGACAATGGCTTCCTGCTCAATGGTCAGCCGATCAGCAACCGCCAGATCAATCTGTCGATCCAGAACTGTTCGCCGCCGGCCAACCTGTACCTGCCGGCGGGAACGGGCGGCGTCGATGCCTGTACCTACGATTACATGGGCGACACGGAGCTGTATCCGAAGACGGACAAGCAGAACCTGCTCACGCGCGGCGTACTGAAGCTCAATGACGACCACCAGCTGTACGCGGAAGTGGCGCTGAGCCGTTCGCGCAGCTATTACGTGGGTTCGTCGGCGCGCGTGATCGGCTACCTCGATTACAGCAAGGTGCCGCAGCTGGCCAATACCGGCCTCGATAGCATCGTCGACGAAGACGGCAATCCGACCGCGCGCGAACTGGAACTGCGCATGCGTCTGAACGAGGCGGGCATGCGCACCAGCGAATTGACCAGCGAGAGCCAGCGCTTCGTGGTGGGCGCCAGCGGCACGCTCGCCGGCTGGGATTACGACGTGGGCTTCAATCACAGCGTCAACGTCGTGAAGGACCGCGATACGCATGGCTACGTCCTGTACGACAAGCTGTTGGAAGGCATCGCCGCCGGCGACATCAACCCGTTTGGCCCGTCGAGCGCGAAGGGCAAGGCGCTGCTCGACAGCATCCAGGTCAATGACGAAGTACGGCATGCGCGCGGCACCATGGACTCGCTCGACTTCAAGGCATCGCGCGCGCTGATGGCGCTGGGCGGCGGCGACATGGCGCTCGCCGTGGGCGGCGAAGTGCGGCGCGAGCGCACCGAGTTCCGTCCATCGGCGTTGCTGATGAGCGACAACATCAACAACGACGCGGCGCCCGAAGGCGGCGTGGCCACCAGCGACAGCCGCAAGGTGCAAGCCATCTACAGCGAACTGCTGCTGCCGTTGACCAAACAGTGGCAGGCGCAGCTGTCTGGCCGTTACGACCATTACCAGCAGGTGGGCGGCGCGCTCAGTCCGAAGATCGGGCTGACCTACATGCCCAGCAAGCAGGTGCTGCTGCGCGCTTCGGCCGGCAAGGGCTTCCGCGCGCCATCGATGTCCGACCTGCACCGGCCCACTGCCTACAGCAGTACGGCGACCTTGCCGGATCCCGTGTATTGCGCGAGCGAGAACAATGATTACTCCGTCTGCGCCGATAACTGGGATACGCGCCGCTACAGCAACGACAAGCTGAAACCGGAGCGCAGTCGCCAGTTTTCGGCCGGCCTGGTACTCGAACCGGGCCAGCACTGGACCTTCAGTGCCGACTATTGGAACATCAAGCGCACGGACTTGATCAGCGAAATCGGCGACGACATCATCCTCGGCAACCTGGCCAAGTACGGCGACCTGGTGCACCGCAACAAGGACAATGAAATCGACTACATCGAACTGCGCAAGGAAAACCGCGGCGCGCAAAAGGCTGCGGGCATCGATATCACGGCCGACCTGCATGGGGTCAAAACGGCGTGGGGACGTTTCGGCGGCCACCTGAGCGGCACCTACGTGCTCGATTCAACAATCCAGACGAGCCCCGGCGACGTCTTTATCAGCAATCTGAACAAGTTCGTCACGGACGGCGTGGTGCAGCGCTGGCGCCATACGATCACCCTCGACTGGGACCACGGCCCGTATTCGGCCAGCCTGTCGAACACGTATTCGAGCGGTTACGATGACCAGAATTCGGCCATCAACACGGACGACGGCAGCGTCGTCAAGCCGAACCGGGTGAAGGCGTATACGCTGTGGGACATGTCGGGCGCGTATGCCGTCAGCAAGCAGTTCAAGCTGCGCGCCGGAATACAGAATCTGTTCAATACCAGTCCGCCGTACTCGAACCAGGCCTACTATTTCCTCTCCGGCTATGACCCGACCTACACGGACCCGCGCGGACGGCGCTTCTATGCCAGCGCCAATTACAGCTTCAAGTAAGCATTTTTACATAGAAGCGTGGAGATACCGCAACAACGCTGTCATATGCAGCAAGTAGTATCGTAGTTCGAGGCAGTTGGGTTGCAAGCAGCAGTTTTGGCAGCAAGGGCGCGCGCCTGCATCAACAAGCGTGCGCCACTTTCCTTGTATTCGAGAGGCACCATGAAATCATCCGCAAGCCTGTATCACACCTTCCGCGCCGCGCTGCTGTTCGCGCTGGCATTGTGCAGCGTCCATGCCGTGGCGGCGCCCGGCGGCAGTGCCATCGGCAGCGCGCCGCAGGGCACCCTCGTCATCATCGGCGGCGGCCTGCGCGCCGACAATGCCGAAGTCTGGCAGCGCATCGTCAAGTTGTCGGGCGGGCCAGGCGCGCGCATCGCCGTGCTGGCCTCGGCCGCGATGAACCCGGAAAAATCGGGCGAAAGCATCATCAAGAAGCTGAACCAGTATGGCGCCGATGCCTTTTTCGTGCCGCTGGCCGTGAAACTGTCGAACAGCGATTACCGCAAGGCGGCCGAAGACCCCGCCATCGTCACGCAGATCAAGTCGGCCAGCGGCATCTATTTCGCCGGCGGCGACCAGGGACGCATCACGCAAGCCTTGCTGCGCCCGGACGGCAGCCGCACGGCCGCGCTGGAAGCCATCTGGTCGGTCTACCGCAATGGCGGCGTGATCGCCGGTTCCAGCGCCGGCGCCGCCATCATGAGCACCACCATGTTCTACGACGCCAAGCCCGTGCTCGACATGCTCAAGATGGGCGTGACGGACGGGCGCGAGATCGCGCCGGGCCTGGGCTTCATCGGCAGCGATGTCTTTGTGGACCAGCATCTGCTGGTGCGCGGGCGCTTTGCGCGCATGATTCCCGTGATGCTGAAAAAAGGCTATCACCTGGGCCTGGGTATCGATGAAAACAGCGCCATGGTGGTCGACGCCATGCGCGACGTGGAAGTCATCGGCTATAGCGGCGCCTTGCTGATCGACCTGTCGGGCGCCATCAGCGACCGTGGCGTGAAAAATTTCAATATCAGCAATGCGGCCATCAGCTATCTGGACCGGGGCGACAAGTTCAACCTCGTCACGCGCGCATTTACGCCGTCGCCGGACAAGGCCGACAACAAGCTCGATCCGAACCAGCCCGACATGCGCGAACCCGTGTTTACCAACGATATCCTCGGCAACAACGCCGTGCTCGACCTGATGGGCAACCTGATCGACAACGCCCAGCAGGAAGCCATCGGCATCGCCTTCGGCAACCCGCGCGACCCCTATCCGGACCTGGGTTTTGAATTCAGGTTCAGCAAGACCGTCAACAGCGTCGGCTACAGCTCGACCGAGGCGGAAGCGTATTCGGTGCTGAAGCTGCGCCTCGACATCCGCCCCATCCAGCTGCGCCAGCCCCTGTACCGCTACAAGTAAGCGGCGCGCTAGCGCCGCCAGCGGGGCCACGCGGCAATCGTCAAGGCCCTGAGCAGCCACTCGACGGGGCCATACGCATGGCCGCGCAGCCACCAGCGGCTCAGGGGCAGCTGCACGCAAAAGATGATGACTGCCAGCGCCACGGCACCGAGCGGCGAGACGCTGCCCATCAGGCGCGCGCCATACGCGAGGAATAGCCAGGCACAGATGGCCGACTGCAGCAGGTAGTTCGACAGGGCCATGCGGCCCGTGTCGGCCAGCAGGGAAAACAGCGTGCCGTCGCGCAGGCGCTCGAACAGGGCCAGCGCCAGCGCCAGGTAAGCGCCCGCCAGCAGCGGCGCGCTGGCCAGGCCCACGGCCAGTCCCGCCACCTGCCATGCCTGGCTTTGCGCATACACGGAGGTCCATGCATAGAAGGCGGCGCCGGGCAGTCCCGCCAGTGCGCCAGCCCATAGCAGGCGGCGGCGCAGCGGTAGATAGTCGGCGGCATGCAGCAGCATCTCGCGCTTGCCGGCGGCCAGGCCGCACAGGAACATGGCCAGCGCGCAGGGTGCCTGCACCAGCAGCAGGACGATCCAGATGTCACTCAGTTCGCGCAGATGCTGATTGACGACGGCCGCTGGCGTGGCACGGTAGGCGGCCAGCGCGCTTGCTGCCTTCTGCGCCATCGCCACGGCGTTGTCTGCGGCATCGCCCGCCGGCTGCAGGCTTTGCAGCCAGGCCATGCCGGCCCAGAATGCCGCGCAGACGGCGACGAGCATCAACGCCAGGGAAAGTGCCCGGCGTTCGCCGCAGCGGTGCAGGGCCAGCAGCACGATGCCCAGCACGGCGTAGGTGGTGAGTATGTCGCCATGGAACAGGAACACGGCGTGCAGGGCGCCGATCAGCCACAGGCCCGCTTGCCGGCGCAGCATGCGCGGCACGAACGGCGCGTCGGCGCGCGCGGCCGCCTGCATCTGCAAGGTGAAGCTGTAGCCGAACAGGAAGGAAAACAGCAGATAGAACTTGGTCTCGAACAGCAGCGCGACGAGGAAGTGCGTGGCGCGGTCCACACCGCCGTGAAAGGCCGGATCGGTCAAGCCCAGGCCGAACCAGGGCGTGGCGAAGGCGCCGATATTGACGACCAAAATGCCGAACAGGGCGCAGCCGCGCAGGGCGTCGACGTCGGCGATGCGCGTGGGCCGGGTTTGCATGGCGCCGCTCATGCCAGGGCAGGGCGCAGGAAGCGCGCCAATAACAGGTGCAGGCTGGCCCGCTGCGCCAGCGGCGCATACTCGGGATCGACGGCGACCCGGTTGAAGATGCCGTCGATCAGTGCGGCGATCCAGCTGGCCGTTTGCGCGGCGTCCAGCGCGGCATCGACCTGGCCCTGCGCGGCAGCCTCTTCCAGCAAGGTGTGCAGGCCGCCGCGCAGGCTGGCGTCGTTGCGCGCCACCCTGGCCGCGATATCCGTGTCGCGCATCGCTTCGGCGGAAATGTCCAGCGCCAGCGCCGCAAAATCCCCGTCGGCCGCCAGCGCCAGCACCAGGTCCATGAAGTCGAGCAGGGCGCCGTACGCATCGGCGCTGCCTTGCACGCCGGCGAAATAGGCGGCCGTCTCGCTGCCTTCCTGGTCGACGATGGCGGCGATGATGGCTTGCTTGGTGGGGAAGTAATGAAACAGGTTGCCGGGACTCATGCCCGCTTGCGCGCAGATGGCGGCGGTGCTGGTCTGGTGAAAGCCCTTGCGCGCAAAGCAGCTGCGCGCGGCGGCGAGAATGGCGTCGCGGCGCGCCGCGTGTTTGCCGGGATCGATGGTGCGCATGGCGGATTCCTTTAATTAATCGACTAGTCAATCTAATATAAAGCGATAGTCTCGCCCGGTCAAGCGAATCGGCTGAAATGGGCGCTTTGCAGCCTTCCTTCCTGTCGCTACAATGTGCCGCAGCGGTTTTTCCCGCGCCTGCCGGCAGGCCCGCCGATTGTTTGGAAAACCGACCCCTTCACCTGTTTTTCTACCGTTTTAGGAATGACATGCAGCAGACCCCGATTCGATCCTTCCTCTGCGCGCTGGCGCTGGCCGCCGGCATCGTCCCCGCCGCGCAGGCTGCCAGTGCCGCCCAGCCGGCCACCATGCGCCTCGATTACCAGCACAGCGGCAATGCGCTGGGCGAACATTATGCGGTCGAGCGCGTGCTGGTCGAGCCCTTGCCATGGCCGGGCAACCTGGCGCGCCTCATCGACGACAGCAATCGCGGCAACAACCTGCTGGAAGTGGTCGACATCAAATCGGGCAAGGTGCTGTATTCGCGCGGCTTTTCCACCATCTTCGGCGAGTGGGCCAGCACCGACGAAGCGAAAACCACCACGCGCGCCTTCCAGGAATCCGTGCGCTTCCCGCAGCCCGAGCACCCCGTGCGCGTGCGCATCTTCAAGCGCGACGAGCGCGGCCTGTTTTCCATTGCGTGGAGTACCGATGTCGACCCGGCCGCGCAGGACGTGATCCGCAAGCAGCCGCCGGCGCCCGTCAAGCCGATCCCGATTCGCGTCAGTGGCCCGTCATCCGGGAAGGTTGACCTCCTGATCATGGGCGATGGCTACACGGCCGCCGAAATGGGCAAGTTCGAAGCGACGGCGCGAAAATTGGCCGAGCACCTGTTTACGGTGTCGCCGTTCCGCGAACGGGCCAACGATTTCAATGTGTGGGCCATGGCTGCGCCGACGCAGGAGTCAGGCGTGTCGCGTCCTTCGACGGGCGTGCATCACGCCTCGCCGCTGGGCACGCGCTACGACATCTTCGGCAGCGAGCGCTATGTGCTGACGACGGACAACCGCGCCCTGCGCGACCTGGCGCAATACGCGCCGTATGAATTCATCGAAATCCTCGTCAACAACGATACCTACGGCGGCGGCGGCATCTTTGGCCAGTTCAGCACGGCGGCGGCAAACAACGACTGGGCCGATTACCTGTTCGTGCATGAATTTGGCCACCACTTCGCCGGCCTGGCTGACGAGTACTACACCTCGCCCGTGGCCTACCAGTCGAATGGCGAGCGCCAGGAACCGTGGGAGCCAAACGCCACGGCGCTGCGCGATCCGGCCAGGCTGAAATGGAAGCAGCACGTCAAGGCGGGCACGCCGCTGCCCACGCCGTGGCCAAAGGCGGCGTACGACAGCCATGCGCGCGAGTACCAGAAGCAGCGCGCGGCCCTGCGCGCGGCCAACCGCCCGGAAAGCGAGATGAGCGGCCTGTTCAAGGCCGACCTGGCGTACACGCAGCAGCTGTTTTCGAAGGCGCCGCAGCGCCATGCGGTGGGCGCCTTCGAGGGCGCGAACTACGAATCGTCCGGCTACTACCGGCCCGAGATGCAATGCATCATGTTCGACCGCAGCGAGACGTTCTGCTCCGTATGCCAGGAGGGCATCAGCACCATCATCGACCTGTATTCGCGTCCCGCCGCGGCGCCGGGCAAATAAGCCTGTTCAGCGCAGTCCCGCACGGCATGGCGGGCCATGTTGCAACGCAATAGCATGGCCCCCTTTCTGTATCTTCTCCATCGTCTCCCTTCCCCTGCCGTCCAGCGCTGCTTGTTTTTCAGGCAATGGGCATCTGCGCCGGCATGCTTTCTTTTCCCCGCGCCAGCCCTGTAGCATTATCAAATACGCATGCCCGCACGCTTGCCTGAAAAATATTTCATTTAGATAATATTGAGGTAGAATTTGATTTACATCAATGCTGCATTGCCGCAATCGCACTTATAGTTGACCTAGCTCAAAGCGTCATGGAATGCGGATCGGACTCATCACGAATCACGCGTCTAAATGCTGTAGAGTAATTTCGCCCCGTACCAGTTCCCCGAGAATGCACTGGTGCTGGCCTCGAATTTCAGTGACGGAAGCCCGATTCATGAAGATGCAGATCCCCGCGCCTGACGCGTGCAGTACCTTACACCCCCACACTCCCATTGCCTTGCCGTATGCGCGCGCCGGCGGCGTCACCCTGGCCATGTGCGCTGCCGCCATGCGCGCCGGTGCGGTGCGCCGTGTGCAGGCGGCCACGCCGTGGCCCGCCCTGCGTCCGGTCCAGGCATGACGGCCGGCCTGCGCCAGCACTTGCCTTTGCAGGGCAAGCGGGGCCTGGTGGTGGGTATCGCCAACACGCAAAGCATCGCCTGGGGCTGCGCCAGCGCATTGCGCGCGGCCGGCGCCGAACTGGCCGTGACCTGGCTCAATGACAAGGCCCGTCCCCATGTGGAGCCGCTGGCGCTGCAACTGCCGGCGGCCATCATGGCGCCGCTCGACGTGGCCGTGCCGGGCCAGCTCGAAGCGCTGTTCGCGCAGATCGAACGGCAGTGGGGGCGGCTCGATTTCGTCGTCCACTCCATCGCCTACGCGCCGAAGCAGGACTTGCATGGCCGCGTGACGGACAGTTCGGCCGACGGCTTTGCGCAGGCGATGGATATCTCTTGCCACTCCTTCATGCGCATGGCGAAGCTGGCCGAACCGCTGATGCCGGACGGCGGCAGCTTGACCACCATGAGCTACCTGGGCGCGGAGGAAGTCATCGCCGACTATGGCCTGATGGGTCCCGTGAAGGCGGCGCTGGAAGCGTCGGTGCGCTACCTGGCGGCGGAACTGGGACCGCAAGGCATCCGCGTCAACGCCATTTCGCCGGGGCCTCTGGAGACGCGGGCCGCTTCCGGCATCGCCCATTTCGACCGCTTGATGGCCGACGCCATCGAACGCTCGCCCATGCGGCGCCTGGCCACCATCGAGGACGTGGGCGCGCTGTGCGCCTTCCTCGCCGGCGACGGCGCGCGCGCCATCACGGGCGGCACCCTGTATGTCGATGGCGGCTACAACATTCTGAATTGACTGGAAGATGATGACCATGGCTGTTCCCCTTCTATCCCCGCGCGCCGGGGTGGCCGCCTTGGCCGCCAGCCTGCTGCTGGCCGGCTGCGCCTCGATGGCGCCGCCGTTCGCGCCGCCGCCGTTGCCTGTGGCGGCGCAGTATCCGGAAGCCGATTCGGCCGGCGCGCACGCGCCCGACGTCGCCTGGCAATCCTACTTTGCCGACCCGCGCCTGCAGGCGCTGATTGCGCAGGCGCTGGCCAGCAACCGAGACATCCGCATCGCCGCGCTGCGCGTGGAAGAGGCGCGCGCCGCGTATGGCATCCAGCGCGCCGAACAATTTCCCACCATCGCGCTGGGCGCCTCCGGCAGCCGCGCGCGCGTACCCGGCGACCTGAGCGTGACGGGCCGCCCCATGACGAGCGCGCAGTACCAGTCGGGCTTGAACGTGAGCGCCTGGGAGCTCGATTTCTGGGGCCGCGTGCGCAGCCTGAAGGACAGCGCGCTGCAAACCCTGCTGGCCAGCGACGAGGCGCGCCGCGCCGTCGGCGTGGCCCTGGTGGCCCAGGTAGCCAATGGCTACCTGGGCTTGCGCGAACTCGACGAACGGGTGGAACTGGCGCGCGCCACGGTCGACAGCCGCGCCGAATCGCTGCGCATCTTCACGCGCCGCTTCGAAGTGGGCTCGATTTCCAAGCTGGACCTGACGCAGGTGGAAACCCTGCTCAGCCAGGCCCTCTCGCTGTCGGCCCAGCTGGAGCAGGCGCGTGCCGTGCAGGCGCATGCGCTGGCCCAGCTGGTGGGCGGCCCCGTCGACCTGACGCCGGTGGCTGGTGAGGTGCGCCGCTTCGACGACGCCAGCGTGCTGCAGCCGCTGCATGCGGGCTTGCCCTCGGCTTTGCTCACGCAGCGCCCCGACCTGATCGCGGCCGAACATCAGCTGCGCGCTGCGCAAGCCAATATCGGCGCCGCGCGCGCCGCCTTCTTCCCGACCATTTCGCTGACGGCGGCCTACGGCACGGCCAGCGCGGAATTGAGCGGCCTGTTCGATTCGGGCAGCGGCGCGTGGAATGTCGCGCCGCGCCTGGTGCTGCCGATCTTTGACGCGGGCCGCCTGCGCGCCAATATGGATCTGGCCGAGGTGCGCCGCGACGTGGCCGTGGCCAACTACGAAAAGAGCGTGCAGGGCGCCTTCCGCGAAGTGGCCGACGCGCTGTCGAACCGGCGCTGGCTGGCGCTGCAGGTCGATATCGGCAAGACGACTTTGGCCGCGCAGAGCGAACGGGCGCGCCTGGCCAAGCTGCGCTACGACAATGGCGCCGCGCCCTACCTGGAAGTGCTCGATGCGCAGCGCGACTTGCTGACGGTCGAGCAGCAGCTGGTGCAGACGCGCCGCGCGCTGCTCTCGAGCCAGGTCAGCCTGTATGCGGCGCTGGGCGGCGGCGTACTTGCCAACACCTCCGCCAGCTCCGCCGCCGCTTCCACCCATTAATTTGATCGCCCCGATACCATGAATGCTCAACTGAAGAAAAAACTCATCCCCGCGGCGCTGGTCGTGGCCGTTCTCGTGCTGGGCTATGTGGCCTGGCAGAAAATGCGACCCACGGGCCCTGGCGAAGGTTTTGTCAGCGGCAATGGCCGCATCGAAGCGACGGAGGTCGACGTCGCCACCAAGCTGGCGGGAAGGGTCAAGGAGATCCTCGTGCGCGAGGGCGACTTCGTCAAGTCGGGCCAGCCGCTGGCCACCATGCAGGTCGATTCCCTGGTGGCCCAGCGCGACGAGGCGCGCGCGCGCCAGCAGCAGGCGTCCGACGCGGTTGTGGGAGCGCAGGCGCAGGTTGCCGTGCGCGAGAGCGACAAGGCTGCCGCGCTGGCCCTGGTGGCGCAGCGCGAAAGCGAACTCGATGCGGCCAAACGCCGCCTGGCCCGCTCGGAAACCCTGTCGAAGGAAGGCGCTTCTTCGGTGCAGGAACTCGACGACGACCGTGCCCGTGTGCGCAGCGTGGCCGCCGCCCTGAACGCGGCCAAGGCGCAAGTGACGGCGGCGCAGGCGGCCATCGACGCGGCCAGGGCGCAGGTGGTCGGCTCGCGCTCCGCCGTCGTCGCGGCCGAGGCGACCACGGCGCGCATCGACGCCGACCTGGCCGATGGCCAACTGGCGGCGCCGCGCGACGGTCGCGTGCAATACCTGGTGGCGCAGCAGGGCGAGGTACTGGCCGGTGGCGGCAAGGTGCTCAACCTGGTCGACCTGTCGGACGTCTACATGACCTTCTTCCTGCCCGAGACGGCGGCCGGCAAGGTGGCGATGGGCGGCGAAGTGCGCATCATCCTCGACGCGGCGCCCGATTACGTGATTCCGGCAACGATCTCGTTTGTCGCCGCCAGCGCGCAGTTTACGCCGAAGACGGTGGAAACGGCCAGCGAGCGCCAGAAGCTGATGTTCCGCGTGAAGGCGCAGATCAGCCGCGAGCTGCTGCAAAAGCATCTGGCGCTGGTGAAAGTGGGCTTGCCCGGCGTGGCGTGGGTGCGTCTCGATGCGAAGCTGCCATGGCCCGCTGAACTGACGGCCAAGGTTCCGCAGTGAGCATGGAGGTGAACAATTTCGTCGTCAGCATCCGGGGCGTCAGCCAGCATTACGGCAAGACGGTGGCGCTCGACGGCATCGACCTCGACGTGCCGGCCGGCTGCATGGTGGGCTTGATCGGCCCCGATGGCGTGGGCAAATCGAGCCTGCTGTCGCTGGTGGCCGGCGCGCGCGCGGTACAGGAAGGCAGGGTCATGGCGCTGGGCGGCGACATGCGCGATGCGCGCCACCGCGACGACGTCTGTCCGCGTATCGCCTACATGCCGCAAGGCCTGGGCAAGAATCTGTATCCGACCCTGTCGGTCGAGGAAAACCTGCAGTTCTTCGCGCGCCTGTTCGGCCATGACGCGGCCGAACGCCGGCGCCGCATCGACCAGCTGACCCGCAGCACGGGCCTGCAACCGTTCCTGGCCCGTCCGGCGGGCAAGCTGTCGGGCGGCATGAAGCAGAAACTGGGCCTGTGCTGCGCGCTGATCCACGATCCCGACCTGCTCATTCTCGATGAGCCGACCACCGGCGTCGATCCGCTGGCGCGCGCCCAGTTCTGGGACCTGATCGCCGGCATCCGCGTGCAGCGCCCGCAAATGAGCGTGATGGTGGCCACGGCCTACATGGACGAGGCGCAGCGCTTCGATTGGCTGGTGGCCATGGATGACGGCAAGGTGCGCGGTACGGGCACGCCGGCCGAGCTGCTGGCGCGCACGCAAAGCGACAACCTGGAAGCGGCCTTCATCAAGCTGCTGCCCGAAGCCAAGCGCGCGGGCCACCAGCCCGTGGTCATCACGCCGCTCGATGCCGCCAGCGCGCAGGACGTCGCCATCGAGGCGCAAGACCTGACCATGCGCTTCGGCGATTTCACGGCCGTCGACCATGTGAATTTCCGCATCGGCCGCGGCGAGATCTTCGGCTTTCTCGGTTCGAACGGCTGCGGCAAGTCGACCACCATGAAGATGCTCACGGGCCTGCTGCCAGCGACGGAAGGCAAGGCCTGGCTGTTCGGCAAGGAAGTCGATTCCAGCGATATCGACACGCGCCGCAGGGTCGGCTACATGTCGCAGGCATTTTCCCTGTACAGCGAGCTGACGGTGCGCCAGAACCTGGTGCTGCACGCGCGCCTGTTCCACGTGCCCGACAGCGAAATCGGCGCCCGCATCGACGAAATGGCGCAGCGCTTCGACTTGCGCGCGGTGATGGACGACTTGCCCGACAGCCTGCCGCTGGGCATACGCCAGCGCCTGTCGCTGGCCGTGGCCATGGTGCACAAGCCGGAAATGCTGATCCTCGACGAGCCCACGTCCGGCGTCGACCCCATCGCGCGCGACAATTTCTGGCGCCTGATGATCGAGCTGGCGCGGCGCGACCGCGTCACCATCTTCATCTCCACCCACTTCATGAACGAGGCCGAGCGCTGCGACCGCATCTCGCTGATGCATGCCGGTAAAGTGCTGGTCAGCGATGCGCCGGCCGAACTGGTGCGCAAGAAGGGCGCGCCATCGCTGGAAGCAGCTTTCATCGCCTACCTGGAAGAGGCGGGCGGCGGCACGGCGGCGGAGACAAGGCAGGAAACGCCGGCACCGGCGCAGCAGGAAGCTGCACCGGCGCCCGCGCAGCAGAAGCAGACGCAGCGCAGCCGCTTCAGCCTGGGGCGCATGCTCAGCTACATGTGGCGCGAAACGCTGGAATTGCGGCGCGATCCCGTGCGCCTGACCCTGGCGCTGGGCGGCTCCGTGCTGCTGCTGTTCGTCATCGGCTTCGGCATCAGCCTGGACGTCGAAGACCTCAGTTACGCAGTGCTCGACCACGACCAAACCACGCTGAGCCAGAATTACACGAACAACCTGGCCGGCTCACGCTACTTCGTCGAACGTCCACCGTTGCGCGACTATGCCGATATCGACAAGCGCATGCGCAGCGGCGAACTGTCGCTGGCCATCGAGATCCCGCCTGGTTTTGCGCGCGACGTGCAGCGCGGCGCGCCAGCGCAGGTGGGCGCGTGGATCGACGGCGCCATGCCGATGCGCGCCGAAACCGTACAGGGCTACGTGCAGGGCATGCACCAGCTGTGGCTGGCCGACCAGGCATTGCACCGCTATGGCATCACGATGAGCAACCCCGTCGCTATCCAGACCCGCTACCGCTACAATCCGGACGTGAAAAGCCTGCCCGCCATGGTGCCGGCCGTGATTCCCCTGCTGCTGCTGATGCTGCCGGCCATGCTGGCGGCGCTGTCCGTGGTGCGCGAAAAGGAACTGGGTTCCATCATCAACCTGTACGTGACGCCCGTGACGCGCCTGGAATTCTTGCTCGGCAAGCAGGTGCCGTACGTCGTGCTGGCCATGTTCAACTTCGCCCTCATGGCTCTGCTGGCCGTCACCGCCTTCGGCGTGCCGATCAAGGGCAGCCTGGCGACCCTGATCGGCGCCACCTTCATCTTCAATATCTGCGCCACCGGCATCGGCCTGTTCGCTTCGACCTTTACGCGCAGCCAGATCGCGGCCCTGTTCGTGACCATGATCGGCACCATGATCCCGGCCATCCAGTTTTCTGGCTTGCTCAATCCCGTCTCGTCGATGGAAGGCGTGGGCAAGGCGATCGGCCTGATGTACCCGGCCACGCACATGCTCAATATCAGCCGGGGCGTGTTCAACAAGGCGCTGGGCTTTGGCGACCTGCATGCCTCGTTCTGGCCCCTGATCGTGGCGATCCCCGTGATCCTTGGCGTGACGGTGGCGCTGCTGAAGAAACAGGAGTCGTAAGCGTATGCGCCACCTTGAAAACATCTACCGCCTGGGCGTGAAGGAAATCTGGAGCCTGATCCGCGATCCCATGATGCTGATCCTGATCTTGTATACCTTCACGCTGGCCATCTACGTGGCCGCCACGGCCAAGCCGGAAACTCTGCACATGGCGTCGATCGCCATCGTCGACGAGGATGGCTCTCCCCTGTCCGGGCGCATCGCCTCGGCCTTCTTCCCGCCGCAGTTCACGCCGCCGGCCATGATCAACCAGAGCCAGGTCGATGCGGGCCTGGACGCGGGCCAGTACACGTTCGTGCTGACGATCCCGCCCAAGCTGCAGGCGGACGTGCTGGGCGGGCGCCAGGCGGAACTGCAGCTGAACGTCGACGCCACGCGCATGAGCCAGGCCTTCAGCGGCAGCGGCTACATCCAGCAGATCGTCGCCGGTGAAATATCCGAATTCGCCAAGCGCTATCGGGGCGCGACCGTCTCGCCGGTGGAGCTGGTAATGCGCGCGCGCTTCAACCCATCGCTGAGCCAGGCGTGGTTTGGCTCGCTGATGGAGCTCATCAACCAGGTGACGATGCTGTCGATCATCCTCACCGGCGCGGCCCTGATCCGCGAGCGCGAACACGGCACCATCGAGCATTTGCTGGTGATGCCCGTGACGCCGGCCGAAATCATGCTGGGCAAGGTCTGGTCGATGGGGCTGGTGGTGCTGCTGGCCGCCGCCCTGTCGCTGAACCTGGTGGTGCGCGGCATGCTGCACGTGCCGATCGAAGGCTCGATCGCGCTGTTCCTGTGCGGCGCGGCCCTGCACCTGTTTGCCACCACCTCGATGGGCATTTTCCTCGCCACCGTGGCGCGCAGCATGCCGCAGTTCGGCATGCTCCTGATCCTCGTGCTGCTGCCGCTGCAGATGCTCTCGGGCGGCAGCACACCGCGCGAAAGCATGCCCGAGCTGGTGCAGAACATCATGCTGATCGCGCCGACCACGCATTTCGTCGAGTTGAGCCAGGCGATCCTGTACCGTGGCGCCGGTATCGACGTGGTGTGGAAACCGTTCCTGGCCCTGCTGGCCATCGGCACGGCCTTGTTTACTTTCGCCCTTGCGCGCTTTCGCAAGACCATCAGCCAGATGGCATAGCCACCGCGCCGGAATGGTCCGGCGTTTTTTGCTTGAAAAGGATAGCCATGAAGACCGAAGCTGCACCATTTTTCTCCACCGGCGGCTTGCCGTCCCTGGGCGTGCTGGGCGACTATGCGCGCGACTCGTGGCAGCGCATCGTGCTGTACGCGGACGTGATGCGCCGGCGCGGCAATCAGTACCAGGAGCACATGGCCGAGGAAGTGCCGAACGTGCTGGACTTCCCCGCCGAACTGGTGATGTCGGGCCTGGAGCTGGCGCGTCCCGTCAATTACGGCCTGGCGCGCATCTTGACGCCCGATGCGCCCGAACCTGATCCATCGAAACGCCCCTTCGTCGTCGTCGATCCGCGCGCGGGACACGGTCCCGGCATCGGCGGCTTCAAGGCCGAGAGCGAGATCGGCGTGGCGCTGCGCGCCGGCCATCCGTGCTACTTCATTGGCTTTCTGCCCGATCCCATGCCGGGACAGACGGTGGAAGACGTGATGCATGCCGAAGCGGCCTTCCTGGAAAAAGTCATCGCCCTGCATCCGCTCAGCGAGGGCAAGCCCGTCGTCATCGGCAATTGCCAGGCCGGCTGGCAAATCCTCATGACGGCGGCCATGCGCCCGGAATTGTTCGGCCCCATCATCGTGGCCGGCGCGCCCGTGTCGTACTGGGCTGGCTGGCATGGCCGCAATCCGATGCGCTACGCGGGTGGCCTGATGGGCGGCAGCTGGGCCACGGCGCTGGCTGGCGACCTGGGCAATGGCCGCTTCGACGGCGCCAGCCTGGTGCAGAATTTCGAGAAGCTGAATCCGGCCAATACCCTGTGGGGCAAGCAGTACAATCTGTACGCGAACATCGATACGGAAGCGCCACGCTACCTGGAATTTGAAAAATACTGGGGCGGCCACGTCTTCCTCAACGACGTCGAGATGCAGTACATCGTCGACAATCTGTTCATCGGCAATCGCCTGGCCACGGCCGAACTGATCACCTCTGACGGCGTGCGCCTGGACTTGCGCAATATCCGTTCGCCCATCGTCGTGTTCTGCTCGAACGGCGACAACATCACGCCGCCGCCGCAGGCGCTGGGCTGGATCACGGACCTGTACCGCGATGATAACGACGTGCTGCTGCACGACCAGACCATCGTCTACGCCGTGCATGACAGCATCGGCCACCTGGGCATCTTCGTGTCGGCCAAGGTGGGGCACAAGGAGCACCAGAAATTCGCCAGCAATATCGACCTGATCAACCTGCTGCCGGCGGGCATCTACGAAGCGCGGATCGTCGACAAGACGCCCGATACGCCGAATGCCGACCTGGCCAGCGGAGATTATGTGCTGCAGGTCGAGCACCGCGGCATCGAGGACGTGCGCGCCATCGTGCAGCCGAGCGTGGAAAACGACCGCAAGTTTGCCGCCGCCGCGCGCGTGTCCGAAGTGAACCTGGCGCTGTACCGCACGTTTGCGCAGCCGTGGGTGCGCGCCATGGTCACGCCGCAGTCGGCGCGCTTCCTGCAGCTCGCGCATCCGCTGCGCGTGTCGTACGAGCGCTGGACGGACCACAATCCGCTGGCCAGGCTGGTGGCCAAGGAGGCGGAAAAAGTGCGTGCGCACCGCCAGCCGGTATCGCCCGACAATCCGCTGCTGGCCATGCAGGAGGCCATCTCCGGCGCCATCACGGCCGGCTTGAACAGCTGGCGCGACTGGCGCGATACGCTGCAGGAAACCACCTTCGACCTGGTGTACGGTTCGCCCCTGGTGCAGGCGCTGACGGGACAAGCCATCGGCGACGTCACGCCGCCGCGCCCGCATCCCGGCATCTCGCCCGAGCACTGCGAATACGTACGCTGCGAAACGCGCAAGATGGACGAAGACATGCAGCGGGGCGGCCTGGTGGAAGCTGCCGTGCGCGCGCTGTTCTATATCTACCGCTTCCGCATGATCGCCGACGAGCGCAGGGTCAACCTGGCCCTCAAACTGATCAAGCCGCAATACCGGCAGGATATCAGCATGGAGGAATTCCGCGGCATCGTGCGCCAGCAGGCGCGCTTGATGCTGCATGATTTCGATGCGGCCATCGCCGCCTTGCCGGCCTTGCTGTCGCGCGCCGAGCCGGACGACATCGGCGCGCTGGCAGAATGGCTGCAGCAAGTGCTGCAAGTGCCCGAGGCGCCGACGCCGGACGAGGAAGCGAGCCTGCAGCAGATGCTGGGAGTCTTCGACCGCGCGGTCAAGGAGCAAGCGCAGGCGCAGCCACCGGCCGTGCTTGCATCTCAAACTGCATCCCATGCCGGGGCGAAAGCCAAACCGGCCAAACACAATACCCCTGCCTAGAAGACCACGATGACTACTACCCAAGACGATGATTTGAGTATCGTACGTAACCGCACCTTCGACCAGATCGCCATCGGCGACAGCGCCAGCATTACGCGCACCCTGAGCATGGACGATATCGCCCTGTTCGCAGTGATGTCGGGCGATGACAATCCGCAGCACCTGGACGCCGAATTTGCCGCTTCCAGCCGCTACCAGGGCGTGATCGCCCACGGCATGTGGGGCGCGGCCCTCATTTCCGCCGTGCTGGGCACGCGCCTGCCCGGTGCTGGCACCGTCTACACGGGCCAGACCCTGCGCTTTTTGCAACCCGTGCGCGTGGGCGATACGCTGGCCATCAGCGTCACCGTCACGGCGCTCGAACCGCGCAGCCGCCACGTGACCCTGGCCTGCCGCTGCGTCAACCAGCATGGCGCCGTGGTGCTCGACGGCGAAGCGCAGGTGATCGCGCCCGCCGAACAGATCGAACGCAAGCGCGCCACCCTGCCCGAAGTGCGCCTGCATAACGGCGACGGCACGCGGCGCCTGCTGGAACACGCGCGCACCCTGGGTCCGATCCGGGTGGCCGTGATCCACCCTTGCGATGAACTGAGCCTGTCGGGCGCGCTGGACGCGCATGCGGCCGGCCTGATCACGCCCGTGCTGGTGGGGCCGCGCGCGCGCCTGGAGGCGGTGGCGCTGGAAGCGGGCCTGAGCCTGGAAGGCATCGCCATCGAGGACGTCGAGCATAGCCATGCGGCCGCCGCGCGCGGCGCCGAACTGGCGGGCAGGGGCGAAGTCGAGGCGCTGATGAAGGGCAGCCTGCATACGGATGAACTGATGTCGGCCGTGCTGTCGGCCAGCGCCGGCCTGCGCACCAAGCGCCGCATCAGCCACTGCTTCCTGATGCAGACGCCGGCCTATCCGCGCCCGTTCATCATCACCGACGCGGCCATCAATATCGCGCCGAATCTGGCCATGAAGGCCGACATCGTGCGCAATGCCATCGACCTGGCGCACGTGATCGGCGTGGCCATGCCGCGCGTGGCCATCCTGGCCGCCGTGGAAACGGTGAACGCCGACATGCCGGCCACCCTGGACGCGGCCGCCCTGTGCAAGATGGCCGACCGCGGCCAGATCACGGGGGCGATCCTCGACGGCCCGCTGGCCTTCGACAACGCCGTGTCGATCGCCGCCGCCACCGTCAAGGGCATCGTCTCCGAGGTGGCGGGCCGCGCCGATATCTTGCTGGTGCCCGACCTGGAAAGCGGCAACATGCTGGCCAAGCAGCTCGAATACATGGGCGACGCGGACAGCGCCGGCATCGTGCTGGGCGCGAAAGTTCCCGTCATTCTGACCAGCCGCGCCGACTCGCGCGCCAGCCGCATCGCCTCGTGCGCCATCGCCGTGATGCTGGCCAACCATTACCGGAGCACGCCGCCATGAACGCGCCCATCACCCATGCCGACGGCACCCTGATCCTGGTGCTCAATTGCGGCTCGTCGAGCATCAAGTTCGCCCTGTTCGAGCAAGCCGGCGGCGTGCTGCCGCAGCAGGCGCAATGGAGCGGCAAGGTCGAAGGCATCGGCCGCGAAAACGCCACATACCGCGCCGGCGGCCTGCCGGCAGTGGCCTTGCAGCTCGATGCGGAGCAGCCGCATCACGCGGCTCTCGAATACATCCGCGCGCAAGTGGTGGCGCAGCTGGCCGGGCGTCCGCTGTGCGCCGTGGCGCACCGCGTGGTGCATGGCGGCAGCAAGTATTTCGCCCCCGTGCGCATCGATTTCAAGGTGCTGGCCGACCTGAAAAGCTATGTGCCGCTGGCGCCGCTGCACCAGCCGTTCGCCTTGGAGGCGATCGAGGTACTGCTCGAGTCGCGGCCCGACATCGCCCAGGTGGCGTGCTTCGACACGGCCTTCCACCACACGGTGCCGCAGGTCGAGCAGATGCTGGCCCTGCCTTACGATGCGTGGGAGCGGGGCTTGCGCCGCTATGGCTTCCACGGCCTGTCGTATGAATACCAGTCGCTGGTGCTGGAGCAGCGTTTCGGCGCTGCCGCGCGCGGCAAGGTCATCGTCGCCCACCTGGGCAGCGGCGCCAGCCTGTGCGCCATGGAGAATTTGCACAGCGTGGCCACCACCATGGGCTTTTCCGCGCTCGACGGCCTGATGATGGGCACGCGCTGCGGTTCGCTCGATCCGGGCGCCGTCATCTACCTGATGGAAATCGAAAAACTGTCGCTGGAAAAGGTGGCGCATGTGCTGTACCACGAGTCGGGCTTGCTGGGCGTCTCCGGCGTGTCGGCCGATCCGCCCGTGCTGCTGGCGCAGCAGGACCGGCAGGATGCGACGGGCGAGCGCATCCGCGCCGCGCTGGACTTGTATATTCGCCGCATCGTGCGCGAGATCGGCGCCCTGACGGCTGTGCTGGGTGGGCTGGACATGCTGGTGTTTACGGCCGGTATCGGCGAGCACAGCGCCGAACTGCGCCAGCGCATCTGCGCCGAACTGGGTTTCATCGGCCCTGTGCTCGACGCGGATGCGAATGCACGCAACGCCAGCCGCATTTCCAGCGATGCCAGCCGCATCGTGGTGGGCGTGGAGCCGGCCAACGAGGAATGGGTGGCGGCGCGCCACGCGGCCCTGGCTATCAGCGCATGAGGATCTGACTAGCCATCGCACCGAATGGGAAATTTGCCGAATTGCACATATTTTCCGTTGAGTGCGCTAACGCACTGTGTGGTTTGCCAGTTATCTTTACTATGCAGTCATGCCATTGCGCTACATCAAGAAACAGCGCGATGCCTGGCAAATTTTGAACATTTTGCCCGCCTTTAGTAAAAATAACTCGAATCCATATTGAAAGGTCACATCATGAACAAATTACTCGCCGCACTGATCGCCACCCTGTTTGCCACCGCCGCCTTCGCCCAAACGGCGCCAGCCACGGAAGCTGTCGTGAAAGCCCAGGCTTCCGCGCAAAAAGACGTCAACAAGGCTGCCGCTTCGGAAGCCAAGGTCGATGCCAAGGCTGACGCGAATGTCGCCAAGGCCGAAATGAAGGCCGACGAAAAGAAAGCCGACGCCCATCACAAGGCCAATAAAACCAAGGCCAAGGCACACGACAAAGTCGTCAACGCCGATGCGGAAGACAAGCTGAAAGCGGAAGCCAAGGCCGATAAAACCGATGCCAAGGCCGATGCGAAAGCCACCAAGACTGCCGTGAAAGCGAACGCCAAGGTCGCCAAGGAAAAAGTGGAAGCGAACGCCGACAAGGCCCTCGCCGCCACCAAGACGGTAGAAGCCAAGGCCAAGGCCGACGCTGAAGTCAAGGCTGCCGCCGCCAAGTAATTCCCCGTTTGCGGGCCATGGCCCGCAAACCCCAAAGACAGCTTCGGCTGTCTTTTTTTTCGTCCGCCACTTTTCCTTGGCGCCGCTTGCCAGTCTTGATCTGGCACAAATGCTCCTCTTTTTGGCGTGCCATAGTGAACTGGCAAACAGACGAAGGAGACATCATGAGCACCGCTAAAACGAAAAAATCACCAGTTGCCGGTTCGGCTGATGGCCTGCCAGCCATGTCCGCCATGCAGGCGATGCCGGTCGAGGGCGACGTGCGGGCCGACGCTGGCGTGGCAGGCAGCGGCGATGCCATGTCCGGGACGCGCCTGGGCATGTCATATGCCGACCAGGCGGCGCTTACCCAGGGCGCGGCCGCCGCCGATACCGGCGCCATGCCGGGCGGCGGCATGCAACAGGCGCCGCCCGGCATGGCGGGCGCCAGTTGCATGCACGTGGGCGGTGGCGGCGGGATGGGAACCGGTGGCGCTGCGGGCGGTGGCGGCATGGGAGGCGATGGTGGCAACAGCAGCGGCGGTGACGGGGGGCAGGGCGGCGGCACGCCGCAGACGCGCACTTGCGCCACGATGGACGTGCATCGCCGCTTGCTGACCGAAGATCCATCGTATGCGAACGTGCGCGCCGATATCGAAAACCTGACCGGATTGTACGAGGGCGACAGCGGCTTTGCCGGCCGTTCCGGCGTGACGCAGATACCGGTGGTGGTGCACGTGGTGTGGAATACGGCCGCGCAGAATATTTCGGATGCGCAGATCGCCAGCCAGATCGACGTGCTGAACCGCGATTTCCGCCGCGTCAATCCGGACGTCAACAGCACGCCGGCACCCTTCCTGCCGCTGACGGCCGATGCGCGCGTGGAATTCGCGCTGGCCACGATCGATCCGCATGGCGTGGCCACCAGCGGCATCGAGCGGCGCCAGACGACGGTCACGTCCTTCGGCGCGGACGATGCCGTCAAGTCGCAGGCGACGGGCGGCATGGATGCCTGGCCGGCCGACAGCTACCTGAATATCTGGGTGTGCCAGCTCGGCGGCGGCTTGCTGGGCTATGCGCAGTTTCCCGGCGGCCCGGCCGCCACCGACGGCGTGGTGATCCTGCAATCGGCCTTTGGCACGAGCGGCACGGCGGCGCCGCCGTTTCACCTGGGGCGCACGGCCACGCATGAAGTCGGCCACTGGCTGAACCTGAACCACATCTGGGGCGACGACGGTACCGGGTGTGCGGGCACGGACAACGTGGCCGACACGCCGAACCAGGGCGGGCCGAACACGGGGCAGCCCTCGTTTCCCCAGGTGTCCTGCAACAACGGGCCGAATGGCGACATGTTCATGAATTACATGGATTATGTCGATGATCCGGCCATGTTCATGTTCACGGCGGGCCAGGTGGCGCGCATGCAGGCTTGCCTCGACGGCCCGCGCGCCAGCATCGGCACGGGCGGCACAGGCACAGGCGCCACGCCGCGCCAGAGTTCTTCTCCCGTCGTGGCCTGGGGCGCGACCCGCCTCGACGTCTTTGTGCTGGGCACGGACCGCGCGCTCTACCACAAGGCCTGGAATGGCACGGCCTGGGCGCCGTCCGTCACCGGCTATGAAGGGCAGGGCGGCATTTGCACCAGTGCGCCGCAAGTGGTGTCGTGGGGGCCGAACCGGCTCGACGTGTTTGTCACGGGCACCGACAGCGGCTTGTTCCACAAATGGTGGAACGGCACGGCCTGGGGGCCGTCGCTGACCGGCTATGAAGCCATGGGCGGACTGTGCGTGGGAGATCCCCGCGCCGTGGCCTGGGGGCCGAACCGCCTCGACGTGTTTGTCGTTGGCACGGACCGTGGTCTGTATCACAAGTGGTGGAATGGCGCGGCCTGGGGGCCGTCGCTGACGGGGTACGAAGCCATGGGCGGCATCTGCCTGGGCCAGCCGGAAGCCGTGGCATGGGGGCCGAACCGCCTCGATGTCTTCGTCGTCGGCACGGACCGGGCCCTGTACCACAAGTGGTGGAACGGCACGGCCTGGGGACCGTCGCTGACGGGCTATGAACGCCTGGGCGGCATCTGCACCTCGTCGCCGAAGGCCGTGGCGTGGGGACCGAACCGCCTCGACGTCTTCGTCACGGGCACCGATGGCGCGCTGTACCATAAATGGTGGGATGGCGCGAAATGGGGGCCGTCCATCGACGGCTTCGAGCGCCTGGACGGCATCTGCGTGGGCGAGGTGGAAGCCGTGTCGTGGGCACCCAACCGGCTCGACCTGTTCGTCATCGGCACGGACAGCGCCCTGTACCACAAGGCTTGGAATGGGTCGGCCTGGTCGCCTTCCCTGACGGGTTTTGAAAACCTGGGCGGCGTATGCACCTCGCGTCCGCGCGCCACGGCCTGGGCGCCGAACCGTCTCGACGTGTTTGTCACGGGCACGAATGGCGCCCTGTTCCACAAGGCGTGGAACGGCACGGCCTGGTCGCCCTCCGTGAGCGGCTATGAAAGCCTGGGCGGCGTGGTATCGTGTTTCTGACGTCAACGGTTGACACGGGAGGCGACATGCACGGCATGACAACGGCACTGCCCAGCGGCAGCTGGACGCACTCGTTCGAGGAGGATGCGGACGGTATCGAGGTGTACCGGCCGACGGCCACGTTCGCCTTTCCGCCCAGCCGCAAGGGTCGCAAGGTGCTGGAGTTCGGCGCGCCCGCCGGCGCCATGGCGCCAGGGGAGGCGACCTTGACGTCCATGGCGCCCGGCCCCGATGACCGTCCCCGTGCCGGCCCCGTGACCCGGCTGGTGCCCCTGGGCATGGGCCGTTACGCGCTCGGTGATGCCGCCGGGGCGCAGGACGTGATCGATATCGTCGAAGCGACGCCCGACGTGCTGCGCCTGTCGCGGCGGTAAGGCCGCCGCGCAGCTTGCCGGCGACTTGCCCAGTTCCCTGGCGATGTTTTGGTACAGCAGACCCTCGGCCGCCATGGCCGCCTGCCCGAAAACTGACTTGTCATCCCGGTTCTCCGGTCCGTGGGCGGTATGCCTGCAGGGATAGCGGGGACGTGGGGAGGCCCTGTCACATTACTTTTCCTGTTGCCGCTACGTGCGATGGACGAAAAAAAAGACAGGCGAACCTGTCTTTTGGTATGGCTCGATGCCTGTCAGCCGATGGCCGCCATGGACACCGGTTTCAGCTTGGCCGCCAGCGCCTTGCCCTTCTTCGCGCGCTTGCCGAAATGCTCGGCCAGGGCCGTCGCGCCCAGCGATGCATCTTGCGGTTTCGAGGCCCGGCCGATGCCCGAGACCACCACGCCGCGCTGGGTGATCGGCTGCACGGCCAGCAGCTTGTCTTTCGCATCGAGGTCGATCAGCTTGACGCCCGTGCCGCCCTTGGACAGGGTCTTCATTTCATCGAGGCCGAATACCAGCAGGCGCGCGCCTTCCGTCAGGCAGGCCAGGGCGCTGGCCGCCTCGGGGATGACTTTCGGCGCCAGCGGTACGTCGCCGTCAGCCAGGGTGATGAAGGCCTTGCCGCCTTTCAGGCGGCTCGTCATGTCGCCCGCCTTGGCGATGAAGCCGTAGCCGGCGCTCGACGCCAGCAGCAAGCTGGTCGCGCCATTGCCCGCAAAGTAGTGCAGGATGCGCACGGCGTTGCCCGGTGTGCCGCCGCTCAGGTCGCACAAGGTCGTGATCGGCACGCCGTCGCCGCGCGCGTTGGGCAGGGCCGAGACGGGAACCGAGTAAATCTTGCCGTTGTTGCCAAAGCCCAGCAGGGTGTCGACCGTGCGGCATTCGAAGGCGCCATGCAGGGAGTCGCCCGCCTTGAACGTGAACTGCGCCGCATCGTGGCCGATGCCGGTGCGCGCGCGCACCCAGCCTTTTTCCGAGATGATGACGGTGACCGGTTCATCGACCACTTTCTGTTCCGCCACGGCTTTCTGCGCTTCCTCGATCAGGGTGCGGCGCGCGTCGCCGAACTGCTTGGCGTCCGCTTCGATTTCGCGGATGATGGCGCGCTTCATCGAGCCCGGGTTGTCGAGCAGGTCTTGCAGCGACTTTTCTTCCTTGCGCAGCTCGGCCAGTTCCTGCTGGATCTTGATCGTTTCCAGGCGCGCCAGCTGGCGCAAGCGGATTTCCAGGATGTCGTCGGCCTGGCGTTCGGACAGCTTGAACGCTTCGATCAGGGCTGCTTTCGGTTCATCCGAATTGCGGATGATCTGGATCACCTTGTCGATATTGAGCAGGATCGCTTCGCGTCCTTCCAGGATATGGATGCGGTCCTTGACCTTGCCCAGCTTGTAGCCGGTGCGGCGCGTGACGGTCTCGAAGCGGAAGTCGATCCATTCGCGCAGGATGTCGCCCAGGCCTTTCTGGCGCGGACGGCCATCGCCGCCGATCATCACCAGGTTGATCGAGGTTGACGATTCCAGCGAGGTGTGCGCCAGCAGCATCAGCATGAATTCGGTCTGGTCCTGGTTCTTCGACTTCGGTTCGAACACCAGGCGCACGGGTGCGGCGCGGCCCGATTCATCGCGGATGGTGTCGAGCGAATTGAGGATCAGCGCCTTCAGGGCCACCTGGTCCGGCGACAGCGCCTTCTTGCCCAGCTTGATCTTCGGATTCGTCAGTTCCTCGATTTCCTCCAGCACCTTTTGCGACGAGGTGCCCGGCGGCAGTTCCGTCACGACGGCTTGCCACTGGCCGCGCGCCAGTTCCTCGATCTTCCAGCGCGCGCGCACCTTCATGCTGCCACGCCCGCTCGCGTACATGTCCTGGATTTGCGAAGGCGGCGTGATGATCTGGCCGCCACCGGGGAAGTCCGGTCCGGGAATGATGGCCATCAGCTCGGCGTGCGTCATCTTGGGATCGCGGATCATGGCGACGGCCGCTTTCGCCACTTCCGCCAGGTTGTGCGACGGGATTTCCGTCGCCAGGCCGACGGCGATGCCGGAGGCGCCATTGAGCAGCACCATCGGCAGGCGCGCCGGCAGCAGCTTCGGTTCTTCCGTCGAGCCGTCGTAGTTGGGCTGGAAGTCCACCGTGCCCATGTCGATTTCATCCATCAGCAGCTTGGCGATCGGCGTCAGCCGCGCTTCCGTGTAACGCATGGCCGCGGCGCCATCGCCGTCGCGCGAGCCGAAGTTGCCCTGGCCATCGATCAGCGGGTAGCGCAGCGAGAAATCCTGCGCCATGCGCACCAGCGCGTCGTACACGGACTGGTCGCCGTGCGGATGCAGCTTGCCCAGCACGTCGCCGACCACGGCCGCCGATTTGCGCGGCTTCGCTGTGGAGTTGAGACCCAGCTCATTCATCGCATACAGGATGCGGCGCTGCACGGGCTTCTGGCCATCGCACACGTCGGGCAGGGCGCGGCCCTTGACGACGGAGATGGCGTAATCGAGATAGGCGCGCTCGGCAAAGGTGGACAGGGTCAGCGCTTCGCCGTCGAATACCGGTTCATCCGGCAGGGTCGGCTCAGGCTGGGCATCGTCAAATAAATTGGTTTGTGTGGACATGGCGCTTGTTTCGGTGTCAGGTGGTTGCGGTTGAATTCGTGAGGCTGATTATGACAGCCCGGGTTTGGCTGACGACAGCCGGTAGGTCTGATACATATAGCGCAGGGTGAAATACAGCACGGCCAGGGCTACTTCGACGCCGTGATGCATCATCGGCATGGCGCGGATATCCGGGGCGTGGCTGGCCAGCACAACGCTGGCGATGGACGGCGCCAGCACCAGCGGCCAGATCGTCTTCCATTTGAAATCGGTGGGTGAAAACAGCAAGCCGGCACACGCCCAGGCATACAGCATGGCGCCGACGAGGGCGGCCGGCAGCAGTTGCACATACAGCAGCGACAGCAAGCCCGCACAGCCGATCAGCCATGCCGCGCGCAGGCGCGGCAAGCGTGCTTCCGGCCAGCCGCAATCGCCATACAGGCCGGTAGCGCTGCGCAGGGCCAGCGCCGCCAGGCAAAATATCAATGGCATGGCCTCGCCGATGCCCAGCGCCGACTCGCCCCTGCCGCTCATGAACATGGCGGCGAACAGCGACAGGCCCAGGCACAGGAACAGCAGCATGCCATGCAGCAGTTGGCGGTTCATCGCAAACGCGAGCAGGGCCGACGCGCACAGGCCGGCCGCAGTGACGAGGCGCACGGTCTCGCCGCGTTCGGGCAGGAACAGCACGAGCGCCAGCAGCAGATAGGGTACGATCCAGCACAGTTGCCGCAAGCCGGGCCGCTTCCACAGCACGGGCAGGCGTTCCTGCAGCGCTTCCTGCAGTGAATCCAGGCGCGCGAACAGCGGCGCCGGCCAGCGCAAGGCATGCATGGCCAGCAGGGCAAAGGCGAGCGCCTGGAAGCACGGCAGGCTGGCATAGGTCGCCGTGTCGCCGAGCTTGAAACCGGCCGCATCGAGCACGCCCGCGAGCATGAAGTGCAGCACGAAGCCCAGGCCGAACGAGGCGAGTGCCGTCTGCTTGAAGTAGCGCTTGGCATGGACGGCCTGCTCCCATTGCTCGAACAGGTCGACATCGAGCTTGCAGGCCAGCATCTCTGCGTGCTGCCAGCGTATCGCGTGCAGCAGTTCGCGCAGCTGCAGCGTGAATTTGCGGTCGAACAGCTGGCGCGCGTAGACCGATGGCGGCTGCTGCGACATGAGGCAGTCCAGGCCGGGGTAGCTGTCGCGGTTGTCGCTGAAATGGGCGAACGAGCGGTCCGCCCGGTAGCGCTGCACGGCGCTGCGCACCAGATCCGCATGGCTGCGCGCCAGGTAGGAAAAATCGCGGTCCCAGCCCAGCTGCTCGAACAGGGCCTGGCGCAGCGCCAGGTCATAGCCGGCGCTGGCGCAGTAGCGCAGCGCGCACAACTCGAATTCCTCGCGCACGTCGAGGTTCAGCATGGCGTCGTCCTGCAGCATGCGGGCCAGCACCTCGCCGGCATCGGCGTGCCGCGTCAGCGCCAGGCAGCCTTGCCACAGGTTGGCCGCCTCCTGCGCCGGAACGATGGCGACCACGCCCCATCGTTCCGGGGGCGGTGCGGGTTCATGGGCAATGACGCCCCACAGTTCTGCCGGCGGCTCTTGCGCGGATTCGTCGATCACGCCCCACAGCTCGGCCGGTTCCATGGGCGGCGCTTCCGGCGCGTCCGCCGCTTCGGCCTTGGTCTCGGCCATTTGCGTTTCCGGCAGTTCCGCGGTAAACAGGTGCGCATGGCGCAGCGCGTATTCATACGCTTCGCGCAGCTCCTGGAAGGCGGCCGGATCGTCTTCGGGACGCGTCACCTTCAGGCGCTTCGCATACGCGCGTTTGAGGGCGCGCTCGTCGCCGGTCGGCTCCGTGCCCAGGATATCCCACAGGCTGCGCTGCCCGTTGTGCATGCCGCCGTCCATTTACAGGAAGCTCTCGCTCTCGACCTGGCGCAACACTTCGTCGAGCGCCTGGCGCGCCTTGCGGATGGTGTTCGGGTCCTGCGTTTCCAGCGCGGCCTGGAAGTTGGCCGTGTGCGCCGCCAAATACTGGCGCACGTCGCCCAGCGACTGTTCGTACAGCCGGTCGGCGCGCGTGACCAGGGTGCGGTTTTCCATCTGCTCGCGCGGGTGGATCTTCAGGTCGGCCAGTTCCGCAAAGCGCTGCTCGATCTGTTCCGGCGTCATCACGCCCGCGTTGTCGCTGATGATCATCTTGTGGCGCTCCTGCGTGGCCAGCACCGTCACTTCCGCTTCCAGCACGCCGCTGACGTCGTAGGTGAAGCGCACGTCGATGCCGATCTCGCCCGCTTTTTTCGCGGGAATCGGGAAACTGATCTTGCCGAGGAAGACGTTGTCGGCCACCAGGCGCGATTCACCCTGGAAGATCGCCACGTTGATTTCCTTCTGGTTGTCGTAGATGGTGGTGATGTTTTCCGTGCGCGAGACGGGCACCACGGAGTTGCGCTCGATGATGGGCAGGTAATGCCCGCCTTCATACTGGTTCGCGCCGACCTGGCGCGAAATCGAAATACCCAGCGAGTATGGCGCCACGTCCGTCATGACCACTTCGTCGAGGGCCGCGTCGCGCATCTTCAGGCCCGCCTGCACGGCGGCGCCCAGCGCCACGGCTTCGTCCGGGTCCAGGTGGATCGCGGGGAAGCGGCCGAACATGCGCGAGACGAGTTTGCGCACCAGCGGCATGCGCGTGGCGCCGCCGGCCAGCACCACTTCATCGAGTTCCGCGGCGCGGATGGTGGCGTCGCGCAGCGCCCGTTCCACGGGCAGGCGCAAACGGGCCAGCAGGGGTTCGCACAGCTGCGCCAGTCTGTCTTCGCTGATCTCCCAGCTGTATTCCTTGTCCTGGTAGCGCGTGGCCATGCGCGCGGACGGCTGGTCCGACAGCAGACGCTTGACGCGCTCGGCTTCATCGCGCAGCAGCTGCTGCTGGCGCGGGTCCAGCAGGCGGCTGCCGACGGCGTCGCGCAAGCCGCTGCCTTCCAGGAAGGCGTCGACCAGCACGGTGACGAAGTCTTCGCCGCCCAGAAAATTGTCGCCGGCCGAGGCGCGCACTTCCATCACGCCTTCGAACAGTTCCAGGATCGACACGTCGAAGGTGCCGCCGCCCAGGTCGAAGACGAGGAATTTGCTTTCCTGCTCCTTGTCGCGGATGCCGTAGGCCAGCGCTGCGGCCGTCGGCTCGTTCAGCAGGCGCTCCACGCGCAAGCCCGCCAGCTGGCCGGCGATGCGCGTGGCCTTGCGCTGCGCATCGCTGAAGTACGCGGGCACGGTGATGATGGCTTCCTCGACCTTGTAGCCCAGGAAGGCTTCGGCATCTTCCTTCAGCGCGCGCAGCACCATCGACGACAGTTCTTCCGGGCGGAATTGCTGCGTGCCGAGGGTGATCTTCTTTTCGCTGCCCATGTAGCGCTTGAAGACGGCCGCCGTCAGCTGCGGGTGCGTCTGCAGGCGCTCGCGCGCGGCGCGGCCCACCAGCACGCTGCCGTCGTCGTCGATGCTCACGCACGACGGCGTCAGGTGTTCGCCCAGCGCATTCGGGATGATGGCAGCCTTGCCATCGCGCCAGATGGCGACCAGGCTGTTGGTGGTGCCCAGGTCGATGCCGATGATCATCAGATATCCGCCTCCGCCTCATTGCCGTGTTCTTCGATCCAGGCGCGGCGTCCGGCCGCTTCGCCCTTGCCCATCAACATATTGAAGCGGGCGGAGGAAGTCATGTGGTCGATTTCGCCCAGCGTGACTGGAAGCAGGCGGCGCGTGTCCGGGTTCATCGTCGTTTCCCACAGCTGCTCGGCGTTCATCTCGCCCAGGCCCTTGAAGCGCGAGATCGACCAGGCGCCCTGTTTCACGCCTTCCTTGCGCAGCTTGTCCTCGATGGCAAGCAGTTCGCCGTCGTCGAGCGCGTAGATTTTCTGCATCGGTTTCTTGCCGCGCGCCGGCGCGTCCACGCGGTACAAAGGCGGGCGGGCGATGCAGATGTGGCCCTTGTTGATCAGGACCGGGAAGTGCTTGAAGAACAAAGTCAGCAGCAGTACCTGGATGTGCGAGCCGTCCACGTCCGCGTCGGACAGGATGCAGATCTTGCCGTAGCGTAGGCCCGACAGGTCGGGCGAGTCGCCCACGCTGTGCGGATCGACGCCGATGGCGACCGCAATGTCGTGGATCTCGTTGTTGGCGAACAGGCGGTCGCGGTCCGTCTCCCAGGAGTTCAAGACCTTGCCGCGCAGGGGCAAAATCGCCTGAAATTCCTTGTCGCGGCCCATCTTGGCCGAGCCGCCCGCCGAGTCGCCCTCGACGAGGAACAGTTCATTGCGCGTGATGTCCGACGATTCGCAGTCGGTCAGTTTGCCCGGCAAGACGGCGACGCCCGAGGATTTTTTCTTTTCCACCTTTTGCAGCGAGCGCTGGCGCGACTGCGCCTGCTTGATCACGAGATCGGCCAGCTTCTTGCCATAGTCGACGTGCTGGTTCAGCCACAGTTCCAGCGGCGGCTTGGTAAAGGTCGAGACGAGGCGCACGGCATCGCGCGAGTTCAGGCGTTCCTTGATCTGGCCCTGGAATTGCGGGTCCAGCACCTTGGCCGACAGCACGAACGAGGCGCGCGCGAAGACGTCTTCCGGCAGCAATTTGACGCCTTTCGGCAGCAGCGAATGCATCTCGACGAAGTTTTTCACGGCGCCGAACAGGCCATCGCGCAAGCCCGATTCGTGCGTGCCGCCATTCGAGGTGGGAATCAGGTTGACATACGATTCGCGCACGATGGCGCCTTCTTCCGTCCATGCCACCACCCAGGCCGCGCCTTCGCCTTCGGCAAAGCCTTCCGAGTCCGGGCCCGCGTACTGCGCGCCCTCGAACAGGGGAATCAGGGTTTCGCCATTCGATACCTGCGCCAGCGTTTCGGTCAGGTAGCCGCGCAAGCCTTCCGCGTACTGCCAGGTCTGCGTGTCGCCGGTTTTCGCATTGGTCAGGGTGACGGTCACGCCCGGCAGCAGCACCGCCTTCGAGCGCAGCAGACGTTGCAGCTCGGTCTGCGAGATGTTCGGCGAATCAAAGTATTTTGCATCGGGCCAGGCCGTGACGCGCGTGCCCGACTTCTTGCCGTCGCGCGGGGCGGGGCGGGAACTCAGGGGCTCGATCACGTCGCCATTCGCAAACACCATGTGGTGCAAGCCGTTGCCATCGCTTTCCTTGCGCCAGACAGTGATTTCCAGGCGCGTCGACAGCGCGTTGGTGACGGACACGCCGACGCCGTGCAAGCCGCCCGAGAACGCGTAGGCGCCGCCCGAACCCTTGTCGAACTTGCCGCCAGCGTGCAGCCGTGTAAACACGATTTCCACCGTCGGCACGCCTTCTTCCGGGTGCAGGCCGACGGGAATGCCGCGGCCATTGTCTTCGACGGTGATGCTGCCATCCGTGTTCTGCGTCACGGCGATATGCGTGCAATGACCGCCCAGCGCCTCGTCGGAGGCATTGTCGATCACTTCTTGAATGATGTGCAGCGGATTTTCAGTGCGGGTGTACATCCCCGGGCGCTGCTTGACGGGTTCCAGTCCTTTCAGGACACGGATGGATGATTCGCTGTAGTCGGATGCTGGTTTTTTAGTGGCCATACGTGTTCAAGCTAAGTAAAGACAGTGGTTGGAACGCCAGGCCAGGGCACTGCGGGGCGCAGTGACAGCGGCGGCGATAACTGTATGAATATACAGTATATCCCGTCCAGCGTCACTGGGGGAGGGCAGTGCGGCAGGCTTGGCGTCCTTGTGCGGACGCTCGCGCATTCTATCTTGTCCCGCCAGCAATAGCGCTACTCCAGGGCAACAACAGTGCGCCGCGCGCGTGGTTTCGCGCCAATTGTGATGGATTTTATGCGGTAAAGCCGCCGTTTTTACATCTTGTTTACAGCTGCCTCCCCAGTCTTTACGAATTTTTTAGATCCTTTTGGCTAATCTGCTCACTATCAAAACAAACCTGAATGAGGGTGGGAATGGATTTCGTGTATCTCGGCTTGATTGCCGTGTTTTTCGTCGTGGTAGCCGGCTTTGCCGTCGCCTGCGACAAACTAGGGAGCGTCAAATGAACGCGTTTTATGTGCTGGGTGCCGTCGTGTCGGCCGGCCTGCTCGTGTATTTGCTGGTGGCGCTGCTGAAGGCGGAGGAACTGTGATGACGACACAATCGATACTGTTACTGGTGGCCTTCCTGGGCGTGCTGCTGGCCGCCGGCTATCCGCTGGGCCTGTACATGTCCAAGGTGGCCGGCGATGGCCCCGTGCGCGGCCTGGGCTGGCTGCAAAAGCTGGAAAACCTGCTGTACCGCTGGTCCGGCCTTCCCGCCGACAAGGCCATGGGCTGGAAAAGCTATGCCATCGCCCTGATCGTATTCAACGCGCTCGGCGCCGTCTTCGTGTACGGCCTGCAGCGCCTGCAAGGCGTCTTGCCTTTGAATCCACAGGGCATGGGCGCCGTCAGCCCGGATTCTTCGTTCAATACCACCGTCAGCTTTGTCACCAATACCAACTGGCAGGGCTACGGCGGCGAACAGACCATGAGCTACCTGACCCAGATGCTGGGCATGACGTGCCAGAATTTCTTCTCGGCGGCCACCGGCATTACCGTGATCTTCGCGCTGGTGCGCGGCTTTGCCTCGCGCTCGGGCAAATCGATCGGCAACTTCTGGGTCGACCTGGTGCGCGCCACGCTGTACATCCTGCTGCCGCTGTCCCTGGCCCTGTCCGTGGCTTTCATGGGCGAAGGCATGATCCAGAATTTTTCAGCCTATAAGGAAGTGACGCTGATCGACCAGGTGGCGTATGCAACGCCGAAAATGACGGCCGATGGCCAGCCCGTACTGGACGCAGCCGGTCAATCCGTAATGGAAGCGCAAGTGGCGACCACGCAGACGATCGCCATGGGCCCCGTCGCGTCGCAGGAATCGATCAAGCTGCTGGGCACGAATGGCGGCGGCTTCTTCAATGCCAATTCCTCGCACCCGTATGAAAACCCGACCGTGCTGTCGAACTTCCTGCAGATGCTGGCCATTTTCATCATTCCCGCCGGCCTGTGCTTCACCTTTGGCCGCATGGTGGGCGACCTGCGCCAGGGCTGGGCCGTGCTGGCCGCGATGACCATGATCTTTGTCGTCATGACGGCCGGCGTGATGAGCGCCGAGCAGCAAGCCAGCCCCGCCTTGCAAGCCCTGGGCGTGGATCAGCAGGCCAGCAGCCTGCAATCGGGCGGCAATATGGAAGGCAAGGAAACGCGCTTCGGCATCAGCTCCTCGACCCTGTTCGCGGCGGTGACAACGGCGGCATCGTGCGGCGCCGTCAACTCGATGCACGATTCCTACATGCCCCTGGGCGGCATGGTGCCGCTGGTGCTGATGCAGTTCGGCGAAGTGGTCTTCGGCGGCGTGGGCACGGGCTTGTACGGCATGCTGATGTTCGCCATCCTGGCCGTCTTCATCGCCGGCCTGATGATAGGCCGCACGCCTGAATACCTGGGCAAGAAAATCCAGGCCTATGAAATGAAGATGGTGTCGCTGGCCATCCTGGTCACCCCGGCCCTGGTCTTGACGGGCACGGCGATCGCCGTGATGGTCGAACCGGGCAAGATCGGCGTGGCCAATCCGGGCGCGCATGGCTTCTCGGAGATTCTGTACGCCTTCACGTCGGCCGCCAACAACAACGGCAGCGCGTTTGCCGGCCTGTCCGCCAACACGCCGTTCTACAACGTGATGCTGGCGATCGCCATGTGGTTCGGCCGCTTCGGCGTGATCGTGCCGGTGCTGGCGGTGGCCGGTTCGCTGGCGGCCAAGCAGCGTCTGTCGGCCAATGCCGGCACCATGCCCACGCACGGCCCCATGTTCATCGGCCTGCTGATCGGCGTCGTCGTGCTCGTCGGCGTGCTCAATTACGTTCCCGCGCTGGCCCTGGGCCCGATCGTCGAACACCTGCAACTTTTCACAAAATAAGAGGCTACCATGTCACGCACAAGCCTGACCTTGTTCGATTCCGCATTGATTGGCCCCGCCATCGTCGATGCGTTCAAAAAGCTTGACCCCCGCACGCAGTGGCGCAGCCCCGTGATGTTCGTCGTCTATGTCGGCAGCATCATCACGACCCTGCTGGCCATCCAGGCCCTGAATGGCCAGGGCGAGGCGCCATTCGGCTTCATCGTTGCCGTCGCCGTGTGGCTGTGGTTTACCGTGCTGTTTGCGAACTTCGCCGAAGCGCTGGCCGAGGGCCGCAGCAAGGCGCAGGCGGCCTCGCTGCGCGCCCTGAAGCAGACGGTGATGGCAAAGAAAATGCAAACGCCGAAGTACGGCACCTCCTGGCTGCCCACGCCGGCCACCGACCTGCGCAAGGGCATGACGGTGCTGGTCGAGGCGGGCGACGTGATTCCCGCCGACGGCGAAGTGACGGCCGGCGTGGCCTCCGTCGATGAAAGCGCCATCACGGGCGAATCGGCGCCCGTCATCCGCGAATCGGGCGGCGACTTTTCCGCCGTCACGGGCGGCACCCGCGTGCTGTCGGACTGGCTGCTGGTGCGCGTTTCCGTCAACCCGGGAGAAGCCTTCATCGACCGCATGATCGCCATGGTCGAAGGCGCCAAGCGCCAGAAGACGCCGAACGAGATCGCCCTGACGATCCTGCTCGTGGCCCTGTCGATCGTCTTCCTGGTCGTCACCGTGACCTTGCTGCCGTACTCGCTGTTTTCCGTGGCGGCGGCCGGCAGCGGCACGCCAGTGACGATCACCGTGCTGATCGCGCTGCTCGTGTGCCTGATTCCGACCACCATCGGCGGCTTGTTGTCGGCCATCGGCGTGGCCGGCATGAGCCGCATGATGCAGGCCAATGTGATCGCCACCTCGGGCCGCGCCGTGGAGGCGGCAGGCGACGTGGACGTGCTGCTGCTCGACAAGACGGGCACCATCACCCTGGGCAACCGCCAGGCGTCAAGCTTTGTGCCTGCGCCCGGCGTGACGGAGCAGCAGCTGGCCGATGCGGCGCAGCTGGCCTCGCTGGCCGATGAAACGCCGGAAGGGCGCAGCATCGTCGTGCTGGCCAAGCAGAAGTTCAACATCCGCGAACGCGAGATGGCCAGCCTGCACGCCACCTTCGTGCCCTTCACGGCGCAAACGCGCATGAGCGGCGTGGATATCCCGGGCGAACAGCAGGTGCGCCAGCTGCGCAAGGGCGCGGCCGACTCCATGAAGAAGTACGTGGAAGCGCTGGGCCAGCCGTATCCCGCCGAGGTGGGACGCGCCGTCGACGACATCGCGCGCCGCGGCAGCACGCCGCTGGTGGTGGTCGATGATGGTCGCGTCATGGGCGCCGTGGAGCTGAAGGATATCGTCAAGGGCGGCATCAAGGAGCGCTTCGCGGAATTGCGCCGCATGGGCATCAAGACCGTCATGATCACGGGCGATAACAAGCTGACGGCAGCGGCGATTGCCGCCGAAGCGGGCGTGGACGATTTCCTCGCCGAGGCGACGCCGGAAGACAAGCTCAAGCTGATTCGCAGCTACCAGGCCGAAGGCCGCCTGGTGGCCATGACGGGCGACGGCACCAACGATGCGCCCGCGCTGGCCCAGGCCGACGTGGCCGTGGCCATGAACTCGGGCACGCAGGCGGCGAAAGAGGCGGGCAATATGGTCGACCTCGATTCGAACCCGACCAAGCTGCTGGAAATCGTTGAAATCGGCAAGCAGATGCTGATGACGCGCGGTTCCCTGACGACGTTCTCGATTTCGAACGACATCGCCAAGTACTTCGCCATCATCCCGGCCGCCTTCGTGGGCACCTATCCGCAACTGAAGGCGCTCGACATCATGCACCTGGCCAGCCCCGCTTCGGCCATCATGTCGGCAGTGATCTTCAATGCCCTGATCATCGTCGTGCTGATTCCATTGGCGCTGAAAGGCGTGCAATACCGGGCCATCGGCGCGGCCAGCCTGTTGCGCCGCAATCTGCTGATCTACGGCCTGGGCGGCATCGTCCTGCCCTTCATCGGGATCAAGCTGATCGACATGCTGCTGTCCGTACTCAATTTAGTCTAAAGGAACCATCATGAGCACTATCGTACGTCCCGCCCTGGTCCTGTTTGCCGCGCTGACCGTGATCTGCGGCGTCGTCTATCCGTTTGCCACGGCCGGTATCGGACAGCTGGCTTTCAACGATGAAGTCAACGGCAGCATCGTCGAGCGTGGTGGCAAGCCCGTCGGCTCGATGCTGATCGGCCAGTCCTTCACCTCGCCCAAGTATTTCTGGGGCCGGCCATCGGCCACCGCGCCGATGGCGAATAACGGCGCCGGTTCGGGCGGCTCGAACCAGGGGCCGACCAATCCGGCCCTGGTGGACGCCGTCAAGGCGCGCATCGCCGCCCTGAAGGAAGCTGATCCCGGCAATACGCGCGCCATTCCCGTCGACCTGGTGACGGCGTCGAGCAGCGGCCTGGATCCGGAAATCAGCCTGGCGGGCGCCCTGTACCAGGCGCCGCGTGTGGCACGCGTGCGCGCCGTGCCCCTGGCGCAGGTGGAAAACGCCATCGCCAAGGTGCAGAAAACCGCGTATATCGGCTTTTTCGGCGAACCGCGGGTGAATGTCCTGGAACTGAATCTGGCGCTGGATGCCATGGCAAAGTAAGCTGACAACGGTTGGTTGGCCGGCGTAAGCCGACATCACCGGCCAGGCCAACAATGTCGTCGGATTACGCGCGCCCTTCGGACGCGCTAATCCGACCTACAATGCCCAAGAAGATTAAAATACAACATGCTCCCCAACGACAGCCAACGCCCCGACCCTGATGCCCTGCTGGCGCAAGTGCAGGCGCAGGAAAAGAAAGCCGCGCGCGGCCGGCTGCGCATTTACTTCGGCGCCTCGGCCGGCGTCGGCAAGACCTACGCGATGCTGGCGGCCGCCCGCAAACTGCTGGCCGATGGCCAGGACTTGCTGGTGGGCGTGGTGGAGACGCATGGGCGCCAGGATACGGCGGCCCAGCTTGACGGTTTGCCCGTGCTGCCTCTGAAGGCGATCGAGTACCGGGGCAAGACGCTGTATGAGTTCGACCTGGACGAAGCGCTGCGGCGTGCGCCGCCGCTGATACTGATGGATGAACTGGCCCACTCGAACGTGGCCGGTTCGCGCCACCCAAAGCGCTGGCAGGATGTCGAGGAATTGCTGGCGGCCGGCATCGACGTGCTCTCCACCGTGAATGTGCAGCACCTGGAAAGCCTCAATGACGTGGTGGGGGGGATTACCGGCGTGCGCGTGGCCGAAACCCTGCCCGACACGGTGTTCGACCGCGCCGATGAAGTGGTGCTGGTCGATATCCCCGCCGACGAACTGCTGCGCCGCCTGAAGCAGGGCAAGGTGTATCAGCCGCTGCAGGCCGAGCGCGCGTCGCAGCATTTTTTCCGCAAGGGGAATCTGATCGCCTTGCGCGAACTGGCCTTGCGCCGCACGGCGGACCGGGTGCAGGATGACGTGCAAGCCTACCGCGTCGAAAAATCCATCAATCCCGTGTGGAAGACGGGCGCCGCGCTGCTCGCCTGCGTGGGACCGCACGCGGGTGGCGAACACGTGATCCGCAGCACGGCGCGCCTGGCCAGCCAGCTGAATGCCGAATGGCACGCGCTGTACGTGGAAACGCCGCGTTTGCAGCGCCTGCCGGCGGGCCAGCGCGAACGCATCCTGAAAACCCTGAAACTGGCGCAGGACCTGGGCGCGCGCACGGCCATTGTGCCGTCCGCCGACATCGCCGGCGCCGTGGTCGAGTATGCGCGCAGCGCGAATATCTCGAAAGTCATCGTGGGCCGTAGCCGCGCCGGCGCGCTGGCGCGCCTGTGGCATGCGCAGCCGGCCGCACGCATGGCCAGCCTGGCGCCTGATATCGATCTGATCGAGGTGGGCTTGCCGCCAGCCGATGCGGCGCCCCGGCGCGCGACGGGCAACGATGCGGAGGCGCCGCGCCGGTCATCGCGCCATTGGCGCTACATCCTGGCCGCCGGCGCCAGCCTGGCCACGGCGCTGGCCTCGGTCCCCCTGCAACCCTACCTGGACCTGGCCAATATCGCCATGCTGTCCTTGCTGACGGTGGTGCTGGTGGCCGTGCGCCTGGGGCGCGGGCCGGCGGCATTGGCCAGCCTGGTGGGAGTGGCCTCCTTTGATTTCATCTTCGTGCCGCCGCGTTTCTCGTTTGCCGTGGGCGATTTCCAGTATGTGATCACCTTTGGCGTGATGCTGGCCGTGGGCCTGATCACGGGGCACCTGACGGCCGGCCTGCGCTTCCAGGCGCGCGTGGCCTCGCACCGCGAAGCGCGCGCCCGCGCCCTGTACGAATTCTCGCGCGAGCTGTCCGGCGTGTTGCAGACGGAGCAGATTTTCGACATCACGAAAAGCGCCATCGAACGGGCTTTCCGCGCGCGCGCCACCTTGCTGCTGCCCGATGACGAAGGCAGCTTGCAGGCCCCGAACGGCGGCGATCCGCTCGATATCGGCATCGCGCAGTGGGCCTTCGACCATGCCCAGGCGGCGGGGACGGGCACCGATACCTTGCCGGCTTCGCCCATTTTCTACCTGCCTCTGATCGCACCGATGCGCACGCGTGGCGTGCTGGCGCTGCTGCCGCTCGATGGCGCGCAGCGGGGGCGCTGGCTGCTGGTGCCGGAACAGCGCCAGCACCTCGATACCTTCGCCGCGCTGGCGGCCATCGCGCTCGAGCGCGTGCATTACATCGACGTTGCCCAGGGCGCGCTGCTGCAGATGGAGTCCGAGCGGCTGCGCAATTCGCTGCTGGCGGCCCTGTCGCACGACTTGCGCACGCCCTTGACGTCGCTGGTGGGCCTGGCCGAATCGCTGGCCCTGTCCCGGCCTGCGTTGTCGCCAGCGCAGCTGGACATGGCCCGCTCGCTGCAGTCCGAAACCGTGCGCATGAGCGCCCTGGTGGCGAATTTGCTGGACATGGCGCGCATCGAGAGCGGCCAGGTACGCCTGAACCTGCAATGGCAGGCGCTGGAAGAGGTGGTGGGCAGCGCGCTGCGCGCCAGCGGCCCGCAATTGCAGCAGCATGCCGTGCAGACGCAGCTGGCGCCGGACTTGCCGCTGGTGCGCTACGACGCCGTGCTGATCGAACGCGTGCTGTGCAACCTGCTGGAAAATGCGGCCAAGTACACGCCGCCCGGCAGCACCATCACGGTCGCGGCCGGAATCCACGGCCAGTTCCTGCAGGTGACGGTGCTTGACGATGGCCCGGGCTTGCCGCCCGGCCGCGAAGAAGCCATCTTTGAAAAATTCACGCGTGGCGAGCGCGAATCGAACAAGCCGGGCGTCGGGCTGGGGCTGGCCATTTGCCGCGCCATCGTCGAGGCCCACGGCGGCACCATCCACGCGCAGCCGCACGCGCCGGGACTGGGCGCAGCCATCGTCTTCAGCCTGCCGCTGGGCACGCCTCCGGCGCCGCCAGAAATAGAGCTCGACGACGCGAACGACTTTGAAACAGGAAAACCATCATGAACGAACCTTCCGCCACCGCCTTGCTGGTCGAGGATGAACCGCAAATCCGCCGCTTCGTGCGCGCCGCGCTGGAAGACGAGGGCTGGCAGATTTTCGAATCCGCCACCATGCAGCGGGGCCTGATCGATGCCGGCACGCGCCGGCCCGACCTGATCGTGCTGGACCTGGGGCTGCCCGACGGCGACGGCATCGATTTCATCGCCGACATCCGCAAATGGTCGGCCGTGCCCATCATCGTGCTGTCGGCGCGGGTCGACGAGCAGGACAAGATCCGCGCGCTCGACGCTGGCGCCGACGACTATCTCACCAAGCCGTTCGGCGTGGGCGAGCTGCTGGCCCGCGTGCGCGCCACCCTGCGCCGCCAGCGCCAGCCTGCCGCCAGCGACGATGGCGTGGTGCAGTTCGGCGACGTGCGGGTCGACCTGAAGGACCGCCTGGTGACGCGCAACAGGCAGCTGGTGCACATGACGCCGACGGAATTTCGCATGCTGTCGGTGCTCGTGAAGAACGCGGGCAGGGTGGTCACCAATCCGCAGCTGCTGCGCGAAGTGTGGGGGCCGTCGAACAGCGAGAACGGCCACTACCTGCGCATCTACATGGGCCATCTGCGCCAGAAGCTGGAAGCCGATCCGGCCCAGCCGCAGTACCTGCTGACGGAAACGGCCGTCGGCTACCGGCTGCTGCTGCCGCTCTAACACCTGTCAATCCCCTGGTTGAAAACAGGCGCCGCGCGCGCCGGGGGGACGCTTTACCTGATTTTTTTGCAGCGGCGGGCCAGCTGCGCCATGTTGGCAAAGGCCCATACCACCAATGAAGAAGAAAAAACCATGAATAAAATGATACTCGCAAGCGCCATCGCAGCAGCATTCGTCGGCGGCCTGGCTCACGCGGAAGAGGCCAAGCCGGAGCATCAGGTCAGCTTCAACGTCGCCGGCGTGTCCGACTACCGCTACCGCGGCATTTCGCAGACGCGCCTGAAGCCTGCGCTGCAGGGCGGCGTTGACTACGTCAACAACCCGACGGGCCTGTATGCGGGCGCCTGGGCTTCCACCATCAAGTGGACCAAGGATGCGGGCGGCAGCGGCGACGTGGAAGTGGACCTGTATGCGGGCAAGCGCGGCCAGTTGAACGATGCCATTGGCTATGATGTCGGCGTGCTCGCCTATGTGTACGCGGACAACGGCTTGAAGCACATCGCCGGTCTGGCCGACGCGGACACGCAGGAAGTCTACGGCCAGTTGTCGTATGGCCCCGCCTACATCAAGTATTCGCATGCCGTCTCGAACCTGTTCGGCATCGTCAACAGCAAGAACAGCGGCTACCTGGACATCGGCGCGAATATCGATATGACGAACGGCTGGACCGGCAACCTGCATGCGGGCCACCAGAAGGTCAAAAACAACGATGCGGCTAGCTACACGGACTGGAAGGTGGGCGTCACGCGCGACTTCGGTGTCGTGACGGGCGCGCTGGCCGTCATCGGCACGAACGCGGGCAAGTCCGCCTATGCCTCGCCAGTGAATGGCAAATTCATGGGCAAGACGGCGCTGCAGCTGACCGTCAGCAAGACGTTTTAATGGACTGGGTTGAGTGAGAGAAGAGGCGGCGCATGCGCCGCCTTTTTTGCGTGCCGAGAGCGGGGTCAGTCACTGCGTGATCGGAGCGCGTCCCATTGGGGGGCGCTCCCCCGTCGGGTCTGACCCCAGCTGTCGAGAGCTATGCTGCGCGGTGATGGTTGTCGAAAACGGCGCAATACAGCTGTCCCAGGCTGACCACGCGGGCGGCCGGAATCTGCGCGGCCAGGGCATGGGCGGGTGCCGTTTGCGTGTCTGTTGCCAGCAGGACGCGCAGGTTCGGATTGACGCTGCGCGCGTGCGCGATGCGGCGCGCCAGGCCAGCCTGCGCGGCGCCATCGACGACACCGTCCTGCGGCACCACCAGCACGCGCGCGGCGATCAGGGCCGAACGGCTGCCCATGGAGTCGCGGCCTTCGCTGTCGATGACGATGTCGTGGTAGCAGTTCACCAGGTGTTCCAGCTCCGGCTGCAAGCCCTTGGCGCTGATGGCGCGGGCCATCAGGCGCGGCCGCGTCAGGCTGCCGTGCATGGCGCCGTCGTGCATGTTCCTGGCCTGCGCCATGGCGCCCTGGCGCGGATCGGCATCGAGCAGCAATACCTTGCGTCCGGCCAGCGCGCGCGAGGCGGCCAGCCGCCCGGCCAGGATGGATTTCTCCATCCCCCCGCGTTCATCCGTGATGGCGATGATCATCTTGGCGCACGGCGGGCATGATGTTGGTGGCTGAAACTAGCTGCAGCAGGCAGCCTTCGCGCGGCGCGTCCCTGTCGCTGGCTGTCCATACGGGCAGTTCCATCAGGGGTTCGAGTGCTGCGGCCAGGGCGGCCTGGCCGGCAGACGACATCGGCGTCATCGGCAGGCGCAATGCGTCGCGTACCTTGCCCTGCATGGCCAGTGCCGCCTTCACGGGAGCGGGATTCGGTTCGGCAAACAGCAGGCGGATGACGGGCAGCATGGTCTTGAACAAGGCGCCGGCGGCGCCGTGGCGGCCCTGCCTGACCAGTTGGTACAGCTGCGCATACAGGTCGGGGCGCACCTGGGCGGCGGCCGACATGGCACCGTGGCCGCCCATGGACAGGCTGGCCAGCAGCAGCGCATCGTCGCCGCACAGGACGTCCAGGCGCGTATCGAGCAGCAGTTCGCCCAGCTGCTGCAGCTTGCCGCCCGCTTCCTTGATGGCGACGAAGTGCGAGTCGCGCGCCAGCAGGGCCGCCGTCTGCGGTTCGATGTTGACGCCCGTGCGGGCCGGCACGTTGTACAGCACGATGGATTGGTCGGTGGCGGCAGCGATGGCCTGGAAGTGGCGCACGATGCCGTCCTGCGAAGGGCGCACATAGGCGGGGGCCGAGACCAACAGGCCGGCCAGCGGATGGTCGTTGTAGCGCTGCACGGCGGAGACGACGCTGCGCGTATCGCTGCCGCCGATGCCCATCACGACGGGGAAGCGGGGACCGACGGCTTCGAGCACGCTATCGAGCAGCATGGTCTGTTCGGCGGCGCTCAGCATGGCCGCTTCGCCCGTGGTGCCGCACACTACCAGGCCATCGATGCCGCTGGCGGCCAGCTCGCAAGCGAGCTGCTGGGCGGCGTCGAAGTCGATGTCTCCATCGCCATCACGGAATGGCGTGACCATCGGTACCCAGATGCCCTGGAAGTGCGCGGTGATGCGCATGGAAGACATCGCGTGGTCGCAGGCATACTGGTTCATAGCGATTTCCCCTGGCTGATGCGGCCAAATTCCGCCGCCGGCAGCAGGCGCATGACGGCATCCATGGTCAGGCGCAGGGCCGGTTCCGTCACGCACAGCCAGACTTTCATGCGTTCGGCATGGTCGACTGCCTCGACGCGCATGAACGACAGCATGCCGCCGCAGGTTCTGACGACCAGCTGGCGCAGCTCGGCCAGGCAGGCTTTGTCGACCGTGATGTGCATGAGGAAGGTGGGCAGGCGGTGGTGGCGATGGGGCAGTGCTTGATGCGCTTGATGCGTTTGCAGGCGTGAATGGGGTTCCATGGTGGCTTTGCAGCGGTGGTTGAGGTACGTTCAAGATTAGCAGCGGGGGCGTAAAGATTCTCTAAAAAGCGGGGGCGTTGGCGTAAACGGGCTGTATGCGTGAGGTTTGGGCGTGTTGCGCGGATGCGCCGTGCGTGGGCTTTTGTTACAAAATTGAATCGTGCTTTCCGGGGCAGGGGTTTATATTGAAAACGTCTCCGCTTTTCAGTCAGCCTTGCCATGTCAGACGAAAAAGATCCCCAGCATCCTCCTTCCATCGATCCTGCAGCGCCAGCGCGGCCTGACCGGGTGGGCCGCCGGGCGCCCGATGATGAGCACCGCGCGCGCGACGCCGCTCCCCGCTACCTGAAGGATAACGACACGCCGCTGGCGCTGGCCTGGCGCGTGATCTCGTCGCGCTACCGCTCCATGCGCGACAAGGCCAGCCGCGATTTCATGCGGCGCACCCTGCGCATCGGCATCTCGGCGCGCATTTTCCACCCGGAGCCGGGCGCCACTGGCCTGCGCAGCAAGAACCTGCAATACCTGGAAGAGTCGATCGCCCAGTGGGTCATGTCGCGCGACGTGCTGGTGTTCATGATCCCGACGGTCAATACCAGTGGCCAGCTACACCCGAGCAATATCACCTTGCGCCACTATGCGCGCCACCTGGACGGCCTGGTGCTGCAGGGCGGCGCCGACGTCTCGCCGCAGACGTATTCCGAGGCGGCCACGCGCCCCGAATGGAGCGGCGACCGCGCGCGCGACCTGTACGAACTGGAACTGCTGCACGAATTCGTCGATGCGGGCAAGCCCGTGCTGGGCATTTGCCGCGGCTGCCAACTCATCAACGTCGGCTTTGGCGGCACCCTGTACCAGGATATCGCCTCGGACGTGGAAGGCGCCACCTCGCACGTCAACGACTTGTATGACCGCCACCGCCACAGCATCGTCTTCCCGAAAGGCTCGTCGCTGGCAGGCATGTTCCCGAAGGCGGGCGAGGCGCTCGTCAATTCCATCCACCACCAGTCCGTCAAGGACCTGGGGCGCGACGTCACCGTGGAAGCGTATTCGCAAGGGGACAACATCGTCGAGGCCATCCGCTACCAGCGGGCCCGCTTCGTCATGGGCTTGCAGTGGCATCCGGAATTCCATTCGGCGGGCGGCGTCGAGCTGCTCGATTGCACGCCCATCCTCGATAACTTCCTGCGCGCGGCGCGGGAGACGCGGTTTTGAGCACGCATCTGCTGCGCCGGCGCACCGTGCTGGCTAGCCTGCTGGCGTTGCCCCTGGCGGGCTTGCGCGCGGCGCCGCGCCCGCATGAGGGGCCGCTGCCGTTTGCGCTGACGTCCGCCGCGCGCGCCCGCATGCTCAAGGCGCGGGTGGCGCCGGCCATTGCCGGACAGGTGCTCAAGGTGGCGCGCAAGGATGCGGCGCGGCCCGTGCACCTGATGGCCGAAGTGCGCACGGGCGGCTTGCTGAAGGGAGAAGGCGGGCGCGAGGCCAGCCAGCAGGCGCAGGAGGACTGGCGCCAGGCGCGCCTGCAGGCGCTGGCGTGGAGATTGTCGGGCGAGATGGCGCATTTCGAGGCGGCGCGCCAGCTGCTGCTGGCCTGGAGCGGCGGCTACCAGCCCTCATTCAGTCCCGTCGACGAGACGGAACTGGCCAGCCTGCTGATGGGTTTTGACCTGATACAGGAGCGCTTGAACGGCGTCGAGCGCGAGCAGGTGTAGGCGTTTTGCCGCACCCTGGCGCAAGGGTATTTGAGCGACCCCATCAAGGTAGGCGGTCCGTCCACGGCGCGCAACAACTGGCATAGCCACCGCATCAAGATCGGCACGGCCGCCGCGTATGTCACGGGCGACGCCTTGCTGGTCGCGCGGGCGAAGGAGCGCTTCCTGGCGCACGTGCCGCGCAATATCGGCGCCGGGGGCGTGCCCTTCGACTTCGAGCAGCGCGATGCCCTGCACTACGCCACCTACAGCCTGGAGCCGCTGCTGACGACAGCCCTGATGGCGCAGGCGCATGGCGACGACTGGTATGGCGCACCGGAAGCGCGGCGCCTGGCCGAGGCGCTGGCCTGGCTGGCGCCGTACGCGCAGGGCAGAAAGACGCACGAGGAGTTTGCGAAAAGCGCCGTGCCTTTCGACCGCAAGCGCGTGGCGGCCGGTGAAAAGGGCTTTACGGGGAATTGGGAGCCGAAGGGCGCCGCCAATGTGTATCTGCTGGCGGCGCGCTTCGATCCCGCTTACCTGCCCCTGGCGCTGGAACTGCGCCCGCCAGCCTGGGCGCTGGCGTTGTATGGACGCTGATTAAAACTTCGTGCGCACGGTGAACATCACATTGCGCGGTTCGCCGTAGAAGCCCGTCTGGAACAGGCCCAGTCCCGTGAAGTATTTCTTGTCCAGCAGGTTGTTCACGTTGAGACTGGCCGTGACGTTCTTGCTGATCTCGTAGCGGGCCATCAGGTTGACCAGCGCGTAGCTGCCCTGCTTGATGCGTGAATAATCCTCGATGGCGGGATTCCAGATATTGCCGTCGTAGCTGCTTTGCCAGTTGACGCCGCCTCCGACGGTCAGCTTGTCCAGGCTGGCCGGCAGGCGCCACGTGCCCTGTACGCGCACCAGGTGGGCAGGCTGCGTCGTTTGCAGCATGGTGGAAAACACGTCCTTGCCATCCGCGTCGCGCACGTGGGTGTAGGTGTAGCCGGCGCTCAGCCTCACATCCTGCATCACTTCGCCCGTCACTTCCATTTCCACGCCGCGGCTGGTGACGCCGTCGATGGCGGTATACGCTTCTTCGCCGTTGACTTGGCCCACAGAGCTGGCCACGTTGCTTTGACGGATCTGGAACAGGGACGCGCTGGCATTGACCTTGCCATCCAAATATTCTGCCTTCACGCCCGCCTCCACACCCTTGCCGCGCACGGGGGCGAGGAAGTTGCGGTTGATGTCGCGGTTGCTCTGTGGCGCGAAGATGCTGGTGTAGCTGCCGAACACGGAATAGGTCTTGTCGAGGTCATACACGACGCCCGCATACGGCGTGATGACGTTGTTTTCCTCGATGCGCGAGGTGATGCGCGCGGTCTTGGGATCGAAGAAGCTGCGGTCCTGCTTCTGCGTGTAGTTGCTGACGCGCGCGCCGAGAATCACCGACAGCGCGTCAATGGGATGCAGGCGCACGGCGCCATACAGGCCGCTCTGGCGCGTGCTGTCGTTGTCGTTGCCCAGGCGCTTGAACGCCGGTTCCGCGTACTGGCCGCGCCAGTCGAAATAACTGCCTTCGACGGGCGGGTAGACCGATTCGTAGACGGGGCCATCCTGCTTCGCCGTCGAACTGGAATAACCGAGCATCGCTTCATGCCGGCGGCCAAATGCGGTAAACGGGCCGCTGGCGTCGACGTTGACGGTGCTCTGGCGGCGGTCGCCCTTGTATTTGCCCATGTAGAAAAACGCGCCTTCGCCCGTGACAGGGGCGGGATTGCCGCCGCTGGCCGAACCGAGCACGCTGTCATGCTTGCTGCGCAACTGGTTGGCGCTCAATTTCACTTTCCACTCGTTGGCGAACGTATGTTCGAGCGACGTGAACAGCGTGGTGTTCTGCATGTCGCGGCGGCTCCAGTCCGTGGCCGGGTTCCACGAAGCGGGAAAATCCGTGCGGGTACCGTCGGACAGCAGGACGGGGAAGCCCGTCCAGGTCGAGCCGCGCGGCTTGTAATCCTGGTGCGTGAAGCCGGCCGTCAGCAGGGTGACTTGTGTCAGGTCCGCCTCGATGATGCCGTAGGCGATGGATTTCTGCTGCGTGTAGCGGTCCAGGTAGGAGTGCTTGTCCTGGTAGGCGCCCACCAGGCGGCCGCGCACCGTGCGACTGTCGTTCAGGGGGCCGGAGACATCGGCTTCGCCGCGGTAGTTGTCCCACGATCCCGCGCCCAGGGTTGCCGAGCCCTCGAATCTGGCGGTGGGGCGCTTGCGCACCATGTTGACGGTGGCCGACGGGTCGCCCGAACCGCTCATCAGGCCCGTTGCGCCTTTCAGCACTTCGATGCGGTCGTAGATGGCCATGTCGCTGTTCGTCGTACCCCAGTCGTAGACGCCGTCATAGATGGCCGACACGCCGTCGTACTGGAAATTGGTGACGGCAAAGCCGCGCGCCTGGAAGCTCCAGCGGTCGCTGTCGTAGTTTTGCACGCTCACGCCATTGACGTTCTTCATGACGTCGGAGACGGCGTTGCTGTTCTGGTCATCCATCTGCTGGCGCGTGACGATGGTCAGCGACTGCGGCGTTTCGCGCTGCGTCAACGCCAGGCCCGTGGCGCCGCTGGCGGGGCCGCCCGTATAGCTGCCGGTGCCGCTGGTGGCGGCGCTGCGCTCAGCCGCCGCCACCACGGTGACGCCGCTCATGACGGCCACGCCGCGGCTGTCCGCCGAGGCAGTATCCGTGCCGGCGGGGATCTTTTGCAGCAGGTAGCCGCCATTCGATTGCGGCACGGCTTGCAGGCCGCTGCCGGCCAGCAGCACGCGGAAACCGTCATGCAAACTGTAGCTGCCCTGCAGGCCGGCGCTGCGCAAGCCTTGCGTGGCATCGCTGGAGAACGACAACAGGATGGCGCTGTCGCTGCCGAAGCGCGTCAGCACGTCACCCAAGGAGCCTGCGGGGATGCTGTAGCTGCGCACTTGCCGGGTTTGTGCCTGGGCTGATGCCGGCAGGGCCAGGGCCAGGCCGATCTGCGACAGGGCGCAGGCCAGGACGGTGCGGGTCAGGAGGGAACGTGAAGCGTGGTGCATGGAATAAGACCTTTCGTGGATGCGCAAGATGGAGACTGCCTACATTCCAAGTCACGCGAGCACGGCGAAACAGCTCACTTTGCAGAAAATTTAATTCAGCGGGCCGCCAGTTCGACCCTGACGACTTGATGGCCCCAGAGGCGCGTGACGGTATTGCGCCGCAATTGCAGGCTGGCGCCGACGGCGTCGAGGATGGCGCCGACATCGGCCAGCGGGTAGGAGCCGGAGACGCGCAGGCTGGCGATGGCCGGCGCGCAGCCCAGCGGATGCTCGCTGTAGCGCGACAGCTCGGCGAGGAAATCGGCCAGGCGCATGTCGCGTGCCACCAGCATGCCATCGAGCCAGGCGCCGCCATACGGCGCCAGCGCCTGGTGATGCGCGTTGGCGTTGTCGAAATGCGCGCCTTCGCCGGGACGCAGCACCAGGCGCTGTGCGCCATCATCGGCCAGCACGGCGACGGCCCCTTCGAGCACGCCGGCGCTGGCGTATTGCTCGTGCAGGCGCACGGTGAACCGCGTGCCCAGCGCCTGCAGGCTGCCATGCGGCGTGCCGACGAAGAAGGGCCGTCGCGCCGCATCCTTGCCGGTGGCGATAAAGATTTCGCCGGCCAGCAGTTCGATGCGCCTCTGTTCGCCGTCGTAAGCGATATTCACGGCGCTATGCGTGTTGAGCGTGAGCTGCGTGCCATCGTCCAGGGTCACGATGCGGCGCTGGTTGACTCCGGTGCGATAATCGGCCATCCAGCCGCGCCAGGGGCTGCGGCGTTCGAACGCATACAGCGAGGCGCCGCAGGTCAGCAGCAGTGCCAGGGTCTTGACGGCATGGCGGCGCGGTGCATGCGCTTGCACGCAGGCGCGAACCAGGGTCGCGTGCATGGCCGGCGGCAGGTGTTCATGCTGCGTTTGCAGCTGCTGCCACGCCTGCGTGGCGCTGCCGGCCCGCTGCAGATGGCGTTTTACTGTCGCCAGCGAGATACCGAGCTGGCGCGCGATGTCTTCCTGCGGCAGCTCGTCGAGCTGGCGTAGCAAAAAAGCCCGTTTCACAGGAGGCGGCAAACCGTCGAGCATGCGGTCGAGCTCAAACACGGTGGCCAGCAGCAGCGCCCGTTCTTCCGGCGACGGCGCATGCCGGGGCGGCAGCTGCGACAGCACGTCGAGGTAAGCCTGTTCGAGTTTCTGGCGGCGGTAGTGGTTGAACAGCACGCGCTGCGCGACGGTGGCGAGATAGGCGCGCGGCTCGCGCGCGGCGACGGCGTCCTCGCGGTCGAGCAGGCGCACAAAGGTGTCATGCGCCACGTCGGCCGCGCAGGCCGTGCTGCCTAGTTTCTTGCGCAGCCAGCCCTGCAGCCAGCCGTGGTGGTCGGCATATAGTGTCGCGATGTCCTGGCGTTGTAGCGGCTCTGCCAGCGGCATCGCGTTCCCCTTGCATGGCCGGCCCGGCTGGGCTGGCGTTTTTAAACAATAATAAGAATCATTCTCATTGTATCAAGCGGGAGAGGGGGCTGTAAATGACGGGGAGGCGGGGTGTGGTTTTTTTGGGTTGACGTTGTTGAATGCAGGGGTCTGACCCGGCGGGTCAGACCCCATGGACGCGACGTTGGCTAGACTGGACAGCGTCAATAATTCATCGGCTCGCCGCGAAAACATCTGATTGCCGAATCAACCATGCCCTCGGCGCTGCCCTGCAGGCTGTGCTGCTTGCGCAGGTATTGCGCATCGCTCCACTGCTTGGCCACGTCCGACAGGTGTTTCAGGGCCGGCGCGCTGCCCAGCGCCTCGGCGTGCGGTTCCATCTTGCGCAGGGTGGTCATGATGTCTTCGCGCAGCGACATCGTCTCGTAGGTTTTCGGATGCGTGATGGCGCCATCGAGGCCGAAGCGGCAAGCCTGGAAGCGGTTGTAGTTGTACACGAGGTAATCGTCTTCCACCGGCGGCACCTCCTTGCGTTCGAGCAGGTAGCGGCACAGCGCCTGCAGGTAGGCGGCCAGCGCGGCGGCCCGCTCCACCGTCAGCGGCGTGTCGCACACGCGCAGTTCGATGGTGCCGAATTCCGGCTTGGGACGGATATCCCAGTAAAAATCCTTCATGCTCTTGATGATGCCCGTGTTCTCCATCTTGGCGAAATACTCGTTGGAGAACTGCTCCCAGCTCAGCGTAAACGGCGCGCGTCCGCTCATGGGAAAGGCGAACACGGAATTGAGGCGCGCGGAATCGAACAGCGTGTCGCGTCCCTGCACGTAGGGCGAGGAAGCCGACAGGGCGATGAAGTGGGGGATGTAGCGGTTCAGCGAATGCAGCAGGAACATGGCGTCGTCGCCCGAGGCGCAGCCGATGTGCACGTGCTGGCCGAAGATGGTGAACTGTTTGGCCAGGTAGCCGTACAGTTCCGAAATCTCCTGGAAGCGTGGCTTGGAAAAGATCTTTTGCGACGACCATTGCTGGAACGGGTGCGTGCCGCCGCCCGCGATGCCGATATTGAGCTTGTCGCCGGCCGTGATCAAGGTGTCGCGGATTTCCTGCAACTGCGCCAGCAGGGGGCCGTGATGCGTGTGCACGCTCGAGTTGATCTCGATCATGCTCTCGGTGATTTCCGGCGTGACGTTGCCGGGAAACGGCTTCTTGTTCAGCAGATGCAGCAGGTCGGGGCTGGCGGCCGTCAAGTCATAGTCCGACAGGTTCACCAGTTGCAGTTCGAGTTCGACGCCGAAGGTCAGCGCGGCCGATTGGCCAAAGGGTTCCAGCGGCATTTAGCGCTCCTTGATTTCGTGGGTTTCTTTTGCCAGCATCAGCACGCGCTGCACCAGCACGGGGCCGACCAGTTCCAGGCCCAGGGTGATGGCGGCCAGCGCGTTCAATTCGTCGCCGAAGTTCACGCCGTGCTGGCGCGCGTGTTCGAGCAGCAGGATGATGAAGACGGAGACGGGCGTCAGCGCCACGCCCGTCAGCACGCCCTTGCGCCAGGAAATGCCGCTCACGTGCGAGAACGCGGCCACGCCGACGACTTTGGTCAGCAAGCGTCCGCCGACGACGGCCAGGGCCAGCCCCGCGCCGGCCGCCACGCTGGCCCATTCCAGGGTCGAGGCGGCATACACGAACAGCAGCACCGTCAGCAGCTCGCCCAGCGCGCCGAAATTGCGTTGCGCCTGGCTGAAGGCGACCCTGCGGTGGCGCGCCACCAGGCCAAACGTGAGGGTGGCCAAGAGCGGCGACAGGCTGGTGGTGTAGGTCAGGGCGACGAGCAGCATCACCGACAGCGCGAACGCCACGGTGGCATCCTGCGCCATGTTGCCCAGGCGGCGCAGCATGGCCGGCACGACGATGCCGAAGACGGTGCCGGCGGCCACGGAGGCGGCCAGCACGGCGGCGCTGCTGCTGCTCGCTTCGATCAGGTCGGTGGAGCTCTGGAACATCCAGAAGCCGACGATGATGTTGAACGTGAAGACGGCCAGCACGCAATTGAGTGCGGTGAGGTGGACGATGCGTTCCGTGACCTGGCCCGAGCTGCGCTCCTCGTTGATGACGCGCATGATGGTGGCCGGTGAGGTGGACATGGCCAGGGACGCCAGCAGCAGCGCCGTCATCGAGGTGCTGCCGAATTCGATGCCGATGAAGTAGACGACGGCAAAGGTCAGCAGGGATTCGACCAGGCCCGTGACGGCGATCCACGGATTGTTCTTCAGCCAGCGCAGGTTGATGCGGTAGCCGACCTCGAACAGGATCAGGCCGAAGGCCACGTCGGCCAGCACCAGCATGGGACCGGCGTCCGTCTGCGGCAGGATGCCCACCTGCGTCTGCGCGAGGACGAAGCCGATCACGCCATAAAAACTGATGCGCGGCAGGCCCGTCCAGCGGTGGCCGAATTCGCCCACCACCCAGGCCAGGGTAATGGCGAACGGCCAGGACAGGTCGGCGGCGATCGAGATCAGACTTTGCATGCTCATTCCTTTGAAAATGGCGCTGGCACCGGCCGGCAGCACGGGGGCTGGCGCGGCAATGTCGTGGTGCAGCGATGGTGCATTGTTTGCGCAGAGCGATGCGCCGATTCTACCGGAGCAGAAGGCGCGCACGATGTGCGCAATCGAACAGTGTCGCGGCCATGGCGGCCGCGCACAGGATGCAGCAGGTTAGGGCAGGGCTGGTATCAGCGTATGGTACCCGCCCGCAGCGGAGAGGCTCCGCACTGTAGTGCCGTGTCGCAGTGTACGGCATGGCGGCCCCCCGCCGCCATGGACTTTTTGTCGTGCGTCTTTATTTACTAAGCAGACGCATGCCACGCTCCAGCCCATCGATCGACAGGGGGAACATGCGGTTGTTCATCAATTGCCGCATCACGCCAATCGATTGGCGGTACTGCCACAGGCCTTCTGCTTCCGGATTGAGCCAGATGAATTTCGGGAACGCCTGGGTAAAGCGCGCCAGCCACGTCGATCCCGCTTCCTCGTTGTTGTATTCGACCGAACCGCCCGGTTGCAGGATTTCATAGGGGCTCATGGTGGCATCACCGACGAAAATCAGCTTGGTGTCGGGCGGGTATTTGCGCAGCACGTCCCAGGTGGGAAAACGCTCGGCGTTACGGCGCCGGTTGTTCTTCCACAAGTAGTCGTAGACGCAGTTATGGAAGTAAAAGAACTCCATGTTCTTGAATTCCGTCTTCGCCGCCGAAAACAGCTCCTCGGTGCGCTCGATATGGTCGTCCATGCTGCCGCCCACGTCATACAGCATCAGCACCTTGATGCGGTTCTTGCGCTCGGGCCGCATCCTGATGTCGAGATAGCCCGCGTTATTCGCCGTGGCGGCGATGGTGGCGTCGAGCGCCAGTTCGTCTTCCGCGCCTTCGCGCGCGAACTTGCGCAGGCGGCGCAGGGCCACCTTGATATTGCGCGTGCCCAGTTCGCGCTCGCCGTCGTAATCCTTGTAGCTGCGCGCTTCCCATACTTTCACCGCCGTGCGGTTGCCGCCCTTGCCGCCGATGCGGATGCCTTCAGGGTTCGTGCCGCCATTGCCGAACGGCGAGGTGCCTCCCGTACCTATCCACTTGCTGCCGCCCTCGTGGCGTTCCTTCTGCTCCTTCAGCAGCTCGTTCAGGCGGTCCATCAGCTTGTCGTAGCCGAATTTTTCCAGCTGCGCTTTCTGCTCCTCGGACAACTCGCGCTGCATGCGTTTGAGCAGCCAGTCGAGCGGAATCGCCGCGTTCGTCTCGAAGGCCGCGTTGACGCCCTTGAAGTACTGCGCAAACGCGCGGTCGAACTTGTCGAAATGGGCTTCATCCTTGACCAGGGTCAGGCGCGCCAGATAGTAAAAGTCGTCCATCGAGGCGTCGATGACGTTCTTTTGCAGCGCTTCGAGCAGGGTCAAAAATTCCTTGATCGAGACGGGAATCTTCGCATCCTTGAGCGTGAAGAAGAAATCGATCAGCATGGCGCCGGCTCTCCCGCGCGGGGCAGTGCGGCGATGGGGCGCTGCGCCAGCTTGTAGCGCAGATGGGCGGCGATTTCCGGCCATTCGCCGCGCGCGATGCTGTACATGACCGTGTCGCGCACGGTGCCGTCGCGGCGCAGCGCATGGTGGCGCAGCACGCCGTCCTTTTTCGCACCCAGGCGTTCGATGGCCGCCTGCGAGGCATGGTTGAAATTGTCGGTGCGCAGGCCCACCAGCGCGCAGCCGAGCGTGTCGAAGGCGTGCGCCAGCAGCAGCAATTTGCAGGTGGTGTTGACGTGGCTGCGCTGGCAGCGCTTCGCATACCAGGTGTAGCCGATTTCCAGGCGTGCTATGGCCGGCACCACGTCGTGGTAGCTGGTGGTGCCGAGCACCTCGCCGCTGGCCACGTCGATGACGGCAAAGGCGAAGCGCGTTGGGCGCATCTCGATGCCCTTGAAAATGTACTGATCCACCTGGTCCGGTTCGGGCACGGAGGTGACGCGCAGATTCCACAGTTCGCCATCCATGGCTGCCGCGCGCAGGCCGGGCGCGTGGTGCGGCGCCAGCGCTTCGAGGCGGATGCCGTGCAGTTCCAGGGGGACGAAGACCTTGTCCGGGCTGATGTCGTTCACCGGCGCTCCTTAGCGGTTGGTGCGCGACATGAACATCAGGCGCTCGAACAGGTGCACGTCCTGCTCGTTTTTCAGCAGCGCGCCGTGCAGCGGCGGCACGACTGCCTTGTTATCCTTGCTGCGCAGCGCGTCAAAGGGGATGTCTTCGGCCAGCAGGAGTTTCAGCCAGTCGAGAAATTCCGAGGTCGACGGTTTTTTCTTCAGGCCCGGCACGTCGCGCACTTCATAGAAGGTTTGCAGCGCCTGCGCCAGCAATTCCTGTTTCAGGTGCGGGTAGTGGACGGCGACGATCTGCTCCATCGTGTCCTTGTCCGGGAATTTGATGTAGTGGAAGAAGCAGCGGCGCAGGAAGGCGTCCGGCAATTCCTTCTCGTTGTTCGAGGTGATGATGACGAGCGGGCGGTGGCGCGCCGTGACCATTTCGCGCGTCTCATACACATAGAATTCCATGCGGTCCAGTTCGCGCAGCAGGTCGTTCGGAAATTCGATGTCGGCCTTGTCGATCTCGTCGATCAGGAGCACCACCGGTTCAGGCGCAGTGAACGCCTGCCACAGCACGCCCTTGACGATGTAGTTCTGGATGTCGCGCACGCGCTCGTCGCCCAGCTGCGAATCGCGCAGGCGCGACACGGCGTCGTACTCGTACAGGCCCTGCTGCGCCTTGGTGGTCGATTTGATATGCCATTGCATCAGCGGCATGTTCAGCGCGGCCGCCACTTCCTCGGCCAGCATGGTCTTGCCCGTGCCCGGTTCGCCCTTGATCAGCAGCGGGCGTTGCAGGGTCAGCGCCGCATTCACGGCCAGTTTCAGGTCGGCGGTGGCGACATAGCTGTCGGAACCTTCGAAGCGTTGGCCTTGCTGGGTGTGCTGTGCTTGCATGAGCGGTCTGCCAAAGTGGGGAAATGGTGAGTATAAACAGAACTGTGGCGCACCGCCACGCGGACGGCCTGTGCCTGCCTGCCTACAATGCGGGTTTTATAGGTGGACTTGCAAGAATATCTTGGCTAGAATCGGCAAGCAGCAGATTAATTGTCAATACATAAAATCAATAAAAAACCAGCTCTGGCGTTTCTCCGATTACCTTTGTTCACATTGCCACTATGAAAAAAATATTTGCACTTCTCGTGCTTGCCGGCATAGCAAATGCCGTCACAGCGGCTGACATTGTAGGAAACGCCAAGGCAGCGACTGCCAAGGTGGAAATGTGTATCGGTTGCCACGGCATCCCCGGTTACAAGGCGACCTTCCCCGAAGTGTTTCAGGTGCCGATGATCGGCGGCCAGCCGGCAAAATATATCGAGAATGCGCTGCAAGCCTACAAGAAGGGCGACCGCAAGCACCCCAGCATGAAGGGCATCGCCAGCAGCCTGTCGGACCAGGATATCGCCGATGTCGCCGCGTATTATGCGCAACAAGCCAAGCCGAACTGAGGACCAGCCAGATGATGAAAACACTACTCGCCGCCCTCGTTTGCGCCACCGTTTCGTTCGGCGCCAGCGCCGCCGGCAATATCAACACGGGCAAGGCCCTGGCCGAAAAATACAGCTGCGCCACCTGCCACGGCAAGGATTACGCATCGCCCATCGACCCGTCGTACCCGAAACTGGCGGGCCAGCACAAGGATTACCTGGCACACGCCCTGACGGCGTATAAACGGGGCGACAAGGCCAACGGCCGCAACAACGCCATCATGGCGGGCCAGGTAAAACCGCTGAGCAACCAGGACATCAAGGACCTGGCCGCCTACTTCCACAGCCTGCCGAGCACGCTGGTGACGCAGCGCTGAGCGGTATCGTTTAGTCTATTGGTTGTTCTGAAACCTGAGAAAACCGTAGCGAGCGGCGATGAGTTGTGGCCGAGAAGCGGAGCTGTGCGAATGCACGGGGCCGCCGAGGCAGTGAGCATCGGAGGCCGCAAATCACGACGCGCAGTAGGTTTGCTCAGGCTTTCAGCCCCACCCGGCGCGCCAGCTTGTGCAAGTTGCTGGCGTCCAGCCCCAGTTGGCGCGCGGCGGCGGCCCAGTTATCCTGATGCAGCACCAGCGCCTGCCGGATGGCCTGGCGCTGGCTCGCTTCCACGATCTGATGCATGGACAGCAGCGGCGCGGATGCGCTGCCGCACGCGGCTGGCACTGGCGGCGGCGCATCCGCGCCGGATGGCGCTTCCAGCGCATCGAGGTCGAGCATATCCGTTTCCAGGGTCACGATGTCCTTGCGGTCCGCGCCGCGGATCACCGCTTTCAGCGCGGCCCGGCTGATCACATGTTCCAGTTCGCGCACGTTGCCGGGCCAGCGGTAATGGCAGAGCGCGTTTTCCGCCGCGGCGGACAGGCGCAGGCTGCGCAATCCCAGGCGCGCACGGTTCAGTTCCAGGAAACCGCCGGCCAGCAGCAGCACGTCGTTGCCCCGCTCGCGCAGCGGCGGAATCGGCACGGGATATACGGATAGACGGTGGTACAGGTCGGCGCGGAACGTGCCGTCGCGCACATGCTCGCGCAGGCTGCGGTTGGTGGCGGCGATCACGCGCACGTTGACCCGGCGCGGCCGGTCCGCGCCCAGGCGCTGGATTTCGCCATTTTGCAAGGTGCGCAGCAGCTTGGCCTGTATCGACAGCGGCAACTCCCCCACTTCATCGAGAAACAGGGTGCCCCCTTCGGCCGCCTCGAAGCGTCCGGGCCGGTCGCTGACGGCGCCGGAAAACGCGCCCCGTACATGGCCAAACAATTCGCTTTCGGCCAGGGACTCGGGCAAGGCCGCGCAATTGACGTGGATCAGGGGCTTGCCGGCGCGGCGCGACAGCCGGTGCAGGCGGTGCGCGCACAGCTCCTTGCCGACGCCCGTCTCGCCCAGCAGCAGCACGGGCAGCTCGGAATCGGCGACCACCTGCAATTCGTGCAGCAAGTGCGTGATGGCGCTGCTCTGGCCGACGAAATCGTGTTCCTCGCGCGGTGCTTGCGCATCGGCCAGCATGGCGCCGCCCGACAGGCGCAGGGCGCGGATTTCCGTTTCAAGGCGAGTCACGCGCACGGCCGCCTCGATGGCGCAGGCCAGTTCGCCCAGGTCGCGCTGCGCCTGCGTATCGAAGGTACCCACCTGCAGCGCATCGAGCGTGATCACGCCCCAGCGTTCGCCTTCCAGGTCCAGCGCCATGCCCATGCAGTCGTGCACGGGCAGCGGTTCGCCGGCCCGCTCGGCAATCAGGCCATCGTAGGGATCGGGCAGTGAGCTGTCGTGATGGAAGCACAGCACGCCGCGCCGCTGCAGGATGGCGGCCAGGCGCGGATGATCGGCGACGGCGAAGCGGCGTCCCAGCGCGTCGCTGGCCAGGCCGGCCATCGCCACGGGGCGCAGGTGCTCGCCATCGAGCTTGAGCAGGGCCACGGCCTCGCAGCCGAAGTGCGCGCGCAGGCTGCCGACGAGGCGCTGCAGGCGCACGGCCACGGGCAGGTCGGCGACCAGGTCGGTGAGCAGCAGCAGGTGGATGGCAGTGGTGGTCATAAGTACCATGCAGGGTACAACGAACCATGGCAAACAAGGGTCATTACGACCCTGCATTTTTCAAATCGTTGATTTAAAACAAGTTTTTCCTGGCACACGGCTTGCCTAGGTAAGGGGGCCGAACCGGCATACAAGACCAAGGAAAGCTTGATGAAAACGACTCCCTCCCTCCGCGCCATTGCCGCCGCCGTCTGCGTGCTGGCCATGCCCCTGTCCGTGCAAGCCCAGGCGAACCTGCCGGCCAGCGCCGCCGCCACTGCGGCCGCTGTCAGCCAACCCTCTGCCGCCGCCACGCTCAAGCGCTATGAACTGCAAACCAATATCGTCGACGGCAAGATGGTATTCATCGACGCCAAGGGCCAGGTCAACCCCGTGCTGGCGGCGAAAGTGGGCGACACGGTCGAACTCGTGCTGAAAAGCGGCGAAGGCGCCGAGCACGACCTGCTGATCCCGGAACTCAACGTGGCATCAAGCAAGTTCAGCGCCAATAGCGGCACCACCACCGTGCGCTTCAAGGTCACGCGCGCCGGCACGTTCACCTATTACTGCTCGATTCCCGGCCACCGCCAGATCGGCATGGAAGGCAAGCTGGAAGTGACTGGCACCTCGCTGGCCGAGAAGGCGGCGCCTGCCAGCGCGGCCAGCGAATCGAGCCAGGCCGCCGCGCTGGCCCTGTACACGCCTGCGCCGTCGCCGATGCGCGGTCCCGATCCCTCGGCCGTCAGCGTGGCCGCCAATCCGGCCTCCGTGCCAACTGCCATCGGTGCGCGCGCGCCGCAAACCCTGAAATACCGCATGGAGACCGTGGAACTGCCGGGCAAGCTCGATGACGGCACCAGTTTTACGTACTGGACCTTCAACCGGCAAGTGCCCGGCCCCATGCTGCGCGCGAAGGTGGGCGACACGGTGGAACTGACCCTGTTCAATGCCAAGGACAGCAAGATGATCCACTCGATCGACCTGCACGCCGTGACGGGCGGGCATGGCGGCGGACAGCACACGCAGGTGGCGCCGGGGCAGGAAAAAACCGTCACCTTCAAGGCGCTCAATCCGGGCCTGTACGTGTACCACTGCGCCACGCCGCTGGTGCCACAGCATATCGCGGCCGGCATGTACGGCATGATCCTGGTCGAACCGGAAGGCGGCCTGTCAAAAGTCGACCGCGAGTATTACGTGATGCAGGGCGAGATGTACACGGGCCGTCCGCACGGCGCGCCCGTGCACCAGGAACCGAACCTGGAAAAAATGGCCAATGAACTGCCCGACTACTACGTCTTCAACGGCGAAGTGGGCGCCCTGAGCAAGACGCACAAATTGCAGGCGAAAGTCGGCGAGACGGTGCGCATCTATTTCGGCGTCGGCGGCCCGAACAAGATTTCATCGTTCCACATCATCGGCGAGATATTCGACAAGGTGTACAGCGAAGGCTCGATCAGCAGCCCGAAACACGACGTGCAAACCACCCTGGTGGCACCGGGCGGCGCGACCATCGTCGAACTCAAGGTACAGCACCCGGGCAGCTACCTGCTGGTCGACCATGCGCTGTCGCGCGCCGGCAAGGGCGCCGTGGGCGTGCTGGAAGTGACTGGCGAGCCCGTGCCTGGCGTCTACCACGCGGGCGCCCGTCAATAAACCCTATTCATCCTCAAGGAACTGTTATGGAAATGATCGAGCTATCCCTGGGCCAGCTGGCCCGCCGCATCCCCGGCGCCACGCGCCTGTTCGATGCGCACCGCCTGGATTTCTGCTGCGGCGGCAACAAGACCCTGCGCGCGGCGGCCGAAGCGGCCGGCGTGGACACGGCGCCCATCGTCGAGGAACTGCGGCTGCTGGCAGAACGCGCCGATACCAGCGGCGAGCGTGACTGGCAGGACGCCTCGGCCACCGAGCTGGTGGAGCACATCCTGGCGCGCTACCACGCCGTGCACCGCGAGCAGCTGCCCGAGCTGATACGCCTGGCGCGCAAGGTCGAGCAGGTGCATGGCGACCGCGCCGACTGTCCGCACGGGCTGGCGGAACACCTGTCGGCCATGGCGCAGGAGCTGGAAAGCCATATGCGCAAGGAAGAAGACGTGCTGTTCCCGATGATCGTGCGTGGCCAGGGCCCCCGGGCCGGCGCACCCATCAACGTGATGCGCATGGAGCACGACGACCATGGCGTGGCCTTGCGCGCCATGGAGGCAATGACGAACGATATCACCGCTCCTGGCGGCGCCTGCACCACCTGGCGCGCGCTGTACACGGGCTTGCGCACCTTCCGCGAAGACTTGATGGCGCACATCCATACCGAAAACAATATCCTGTTCGAGCGCTTTGCGCCGGCCGCGGTGCACTGACAAAGGAAAGACCCATGGGTCCCTACAAAAAACTCTGGTTCACCCTGATCGGTGTGCTGATCGTGACGTTTTCGCTGCTCGGCTACTACGGCGTCGAAGTCTACCGGCAGGCGCCGCCGATTCCCGCGCAAGTGCTGGCGCAGGATGGCCGGCAACTGTTCGACCGCGAGGGCATCCTCGACGGCCAGACGGCCTGGCAATCCGTCGGCGGCATGCAGCTGGGCTCCATCTGGGGCCACGGCGCCTACCAGGCGCCCGACTGGACGGCCGACTGGCTGCACCGCGAATTGACGGCCTGGCTGGAACTGGCCGCGCAAGAGCAGCATGGCAAGGCGTACGCGGCGCTCGACGGCCCCGCGCAGGCGGCGCTGCGCGAAGCGCTCAAGATGGAATACCGCGGCAACCGGACCGATGAGGCGCAAGTGCTGCGCCTGTCGGCACGCCGCGTGCAAGCCATCGCCAACACGGCGCACTATTACGACCAGCTGTTTTCCGACGCGCCCGCGCTGCATGCCAGCCGCGAGCATTTCGCCATGAAGGAAAACACCCTGCCCAGCGCCGAGCGGCGCGCGCAGATGACGCAGTTCTTCTTCTGGACGGCGTGGGCCGCCGCCACCGAGCGTCCGGGCCAGAAAGTGACGTATACGAACAACTGGCCGCATGAACCGCTGATCGGCAACCAGCCCAGCGGCGAAAACCTCGTCTGGTCGGTCGCCAGCGTGGTGGTGCTGCTGGCCGGCGTGGGCTTCCTCGTCTGGGGCTGGGCCTTCCTGCGCGACCACGACGAAGCGCTGCCGGCCCCCGGTCCGCGCGATCCGTTGACGACGTTTGCCCTCACGCCTTCGCAGCGGGGGCTGGGCAAGTATCTGTTCCTGGTGGTGGCGCTGTTCATCTTCCAGGTCTTCATCGGCGGCTTTACGGCGCACTACACGGTGGAAGGGCAGCAGTTCTACGGCGTCGACGTGTCGCGCTGGTTCCCGTATGCGCTCACGCGCACCTGGCATATCCAGGCTGCGCTGTTCTGGATCGCCACGGGTTTCCTGGCTGCGGGCCTGTTCCTCGCGCCCCTGATCAATGGCGGCAAAGACCCCAAGTGGCAGCGCCTGGGTGTCGACGTGCTGTTCTGGGCCCTGGTCGCCGTGGTGGTCGGCTCGTTTATCGGCAACTACCTGGCCATTGCGCAAGTGATGCCGCCCGAGTGGAATTTCTGGCTCGGCCACCAGGGCTATGAATATGTGGACCTGGGACGTTTGTGGCAGATCGGCAAGTTTGTCGGTATCTTGCTGTGGCTCGTGCTGATGCTGCGCGGCGTCGTGCCAGCCTTGCGCCAGCCGGGCGGCGACAGGAACCTGCTGGCGCTGCTGACGGCATCCGTCGGCGCCATCGGCCTGTTCTATGGCGCCGGCCTGTTCTACGGCGAACGCACGCACCTGTCGGTGATGGAATACTGGCGCTGGTGGGTGGTGCACCTGTGGGTGGAAGGCTTCTTCGAAGTGTTCGCCACCACGGCGCTGGCCTTCATCTTCTCGACCCTGGGCCTGGTGTCGGTGCGCATGGCCACCACCGCCAGCCTGGCGTCGGCCTCGCTGTTCATGCTGGGCGGGATACCCGGCACCTTCCACCACCTGTACTTTGCCGGCACCACCACGCCCGTGATGGCCATCGGCGCCAGCTTCAGCGCGCTGGAAGTGGTGCCGCTGATCGTGCTGGGCCACGAAGCGTGGGAAAACTGGCGTTTGAAGGAGCGCGCGCCATGGATGGAGCAGTTGCGCTGGCCCATGATGTGCTTTGTCGCCGTCGCCTTCTGGAACATGCTGGGCGCTGGCGTGCTGGGCTTCATGATCAATCCGCCCGTGGCCTTGTATTACATCCAGGGCCTGAACACGACCCCCGTGCATGCGCATGCGGCGCTGTTCGGCGTGTACGGCTTCCTGGCGCTGGGCTTTACCTTGCTGGTGCTGCGCTATTTGCGGCCCCACTACCGCTTCAGCCCTGCCTTGATGAAGACGGCGTTCTGGGGCTTGAACGGGGGCTTGGTGCTGATGATCTTTACCAGCTTGCTGCCGATCGGCATCATCCAGTTCCATGCCAGCGTGACGGAAGGCCTGTGGTATGCGCGCAGCGAGGCATTCATGCAGCAGCCGCTGTTGCAGAACCTGCGCTGGATACGCACCTTCGGCGACGTGGTCTTCATCGTCGGCGCCGTCGCCATGGCGCTGCAGGTGGTGCTGGGATTGCTGGGAAGAGGGCCTGCACAGGCCTTGCCTCAGCGCATGAAGGAGGCAGTAAAACCGATGTGAGGTAGTACTGGCACTACACCTGGCAAAACCGTAGCGGGCGGCAGCGATTTGTGGCTAAGAAGCGCAACCGTACTCTAGTACGGTGAGCATCGCAGGCCGCAAAGCGCGACGCGCAACAGGTTTTGACAGGTGTTCCTACCGGCGGCGGACGCAGTCGATATACGCGTCCGTATCGGGCGGCAAGCCCGAGCGCTGCGAAGCCCAGATCATCTGGCCCAGGCATTCCATCACTTCGTGCTGGGCCGCATGGGCCGAATCGAGGCGCTGGGTCAGTTGCTGGACGGCCGGGCGGATGCCGCGCGGCTGGTCCACCTGGACCTGCTCCGTGATCGACAGATGCATGGACAGGTGCAGGAAAGGATTGGCTTGTCCCCCTTCGACGGAATAGTCGCGCGCCAGCGCCGCTTCGACGTCGGAGAGCTCGTTTTCATACTCGGGGTGTTCCAGGATCCAGTCGAGCGCGATGGCTTCCATCGGCGTGAGGATTTCATGGGCGCGGTGCTTGCGTAACGTTTCGCAAAAGAAGCGGCGCACATCGTCGGAGGAAGGATTGAACATCGTTTTGGCACGGGGCTGAAAAGGGCAGGCGATATTGTACCGCGTAGCCGTGATAAGTTCTCAGGCCCGCTCGATCCTGCCCGCATAACAACCACGTTTGGCATTGTGCGCGTGGATATAGCTGACAGCCGGGTTCTTAAACAGCCGCGCGATCACGGTTTCGATGGCCGTGCCTTCCACCACATCGGCATCGACCATCATCCCATCTTCCGTATAGCCGCGCAGCGACAGCAGCCGGATGCGCATCGATTCCGGCACCTGGTCGACGGCGTCATAGGTTTGCGTGGCGCCCTCGCGGATAAAGATGGCGTGCGAGGCGCGGTAGGGCGTGTCCGCATCCTGGCAGACATGGTTCAGCAGCAGCACCGTGTCGCCGATCGCCGCGTCGCGCAGTTCGATGCGGTCCGGGTAACCGGGCTGGCTGTCGACCACATGGCGAATCATGCCCAGCGCGGCCAGTTCGGCGTCGGGCAGGCCGAAACAGGCCAGGAAAGGGGCGGGCGAGAGGCCGCGGATACGAAAAGACATGCTCAAGCTCCGGTGTGGTCAAAGCGTTATCAGACCATGATGGACGCGGGCCCGCCATCCGTTTCTTGCTCCGTGCATTCCTGCATCAACTGGATTTTTGATGCCTGCTTACTGCCAAATTAATACTCCACAGTAAGTGTTATCCACGATCCTGGCGGCCCGGCAAGGGTAAATAACGGTGATAAAATCGCTGTTCTTGATATTTGCTATAGACAATCACAATCGCCGTGTTGTGAGTTTGGCCCCGCGCGAGGGCCAAAACAGCAGCGGCGCCGTGTTTTCCTTGTCCGCACCTTCGCCACTCCATCGCTGCCGCAAGCTGCGGCGCGCCGGCGGCGGCATGCATGCGTCATCACCATCGTTACCCCTTGATCCGGCCGTTCTTGCGCTGGAGGGATAGCCATTTTCCGATGAGCTTGCGCTTGCCGCCCGGGTGGCCTGGAAGAACCAACCCTCAGTATTCATAACGGAGTTACCCATGCGTAAATCGCTATTACTTTTGATGTCGTGCCTGATCCTGGCGGCATGTGACAAGACCCCGCCGGCCTCGTCCGAAAAACCGGTCGATGTGCTGCTGATCGGCGCCGGCACCATGAGCGCCACCCTGGGCAGCATGCTCAAGGAACTCGATCCGTCGCTGACGATGGAAATGGTCGAGCGCCTTGATTCCGTGGCCGCCGAAAGCTCGGACGCGATGAACAACGCGGGCACGGGCCACTCGGCGTTTGCCGAACTGAACTACACGCCGGAAGCGGCCGATGGCAGCATCGAGACCAAGAAAGCCGTTGCCATCAACGAGCAATTCGAAATTTCCAAGCAATTCTGGGCCTATCAGGTCGCCAACAAGCACCTGGGCGCGCCGCAGACCTTCATCAACAACGTGCCGCACATGGCCTTGGTGTGGGGCGACGATAATATTGCCTTTTTGAAGAAGCGCTACGCCGCGCTGCAAAAGGAAAACCTGTTCAAGGGCATGCTGTACTCGGAAGATCAGGCGCAGATCGCGCAATGGGCGCCGCTGGTCATGCAAGGGCGCGACAAGGGCCAGAAAGTGGCCGCGACGCGCATGGAAATCGGTACCGACGTCAATTTCGGCAACCTCACGCGCGGCCTAGTGAAATACCTGACGGACAGCCACGGCATGGTCCTGCACCTGCGTCACCAGGTGGAAGACATCCAGCGCGGCGCCGATGACGTGTGGAACGTGACGGTGAAAGACCTGGCCGCCGGCAAGGAAAAGACCATGCGCGCCAAGTTCGTCTTCATCGGCGCCGGCGGCGGTTCGCTGCCGCTGCTGGAAAAATCGGGCATTCCTGAAGCCAAGGGCTACGGCGGCGTGCCGGTGGGCGGCCAATGGCTGGTGACCACCAATCAGGCACTGGTGGCGGCGCATGCGGCCAAGGTCTACGGCAAGGCGTCCGTCGGTTCGCCGCCGATGTCCGTGCCGCATCTCGATACGCGCATCATCGATGGCAAGAAAGCCCTGCTGTTTGGCCCGTTTGCCACCTTCTCGACGAAGTTCCTGAAAAACGGTTCGTGGATCGACTTGCCTGCCTCGATCGGCACGGGCAATGTGAAACCGATGCTGCAAGCCGGCTATGACAATATTCCACTGACGAAATACCTGGTTGAACAGGTCATGAACACGCCGGAAGACCGTTTGAAGACCCTGCGCGAATACCTGCCGAACGCCAAGATGGAAGACTGGACCTTGCAAAACGCTGGTCAGCGCGTGCAGATCGTCAAGGATGACCCGGTCAAAGGTGGCTTGCTGCAGTTCGGCACGGAAGTCGTCGGCGCCGCCGATGGCAGCATCGTTGCCTTGCTGGGTGCGTCGCCCGGTGCCTCGACCGCGCCGCCAATCATGATCAAGGTGCTGCAAACGGCATTCAAGAGCCGCCTGGCCACGCCGGAATGGCAAGCGAAGATGGTGGAAATGGTGCCGTCGTACGGTCAAAAGCTGAACAACGACCCGGCCCTGGCCAACAAGATCCGCCACTACAGCAGCAATATCCTCGGTCTCAAAGCGATTACCCTGGACGTTTCCGCCGCTGCGCCAGTGCCGGCAGCAAACTAAGTCAGCCTGACCGGCAGGGGAGTTTCCTGCCGGCATGAAAAAAGGGGCAGCCTGGTCAGGCTGCCCCTTTTGCGTGGGAGAGTGCGTTCATTGCGGCGGACTACCCCTTGCCCGGCAAGATCAGCTCCGGCGTACACCCTTCGGCGGCAATGCCGTCGCAAGGCTTGGCCAGTGCCGCGCCATCCTGTGCCCGTGGCGCATGGGGCTGGCGCAGGTAGCGCGACGTGTGGCGGTGCGCTTGCTGTGCGTTGCCATGCACGGGCCAGGTCAGGAAGCGGGACAGCTCCTGCAAGGCACGCTGGTAGACATCGCGTTTAAATTCAATGACGACATCGAGCGGGACCCAGTATTCATGCCAGCGCCAGGCGTCGAACTCGGGATGGTCGGTCAGGCGCAGATTGACGTCGTTATCGCGCGCGCACATTCTCAGCAGAAACCAAATCTGCTTCTGGCCACGGTAATGGCCGCGAATCTCGCGCTTGATGAAGTGGTCTGGCACTTCATAGCGCAGCCAGTCGCGGGTGCGGCCGACAATTTTGACGTGTTCCTGTCTGAGTCCGATTTCCTCTTCAAGTTCGCGAAACATGGCTTGTTCCGGTGTTTCGCCATATTTGATACCGCCTTGTGGAAACTGCCATGAGTGCTCGCGCACCCGCTTGCCCCACCACACCTCGTTCTGGGCGTTTAGCAGGATGATGCCGACGTTGGGCCGAAACCCTTCACGGTCGAGCATAATGCACCTCAAACTTTCTGCGACAGTGCGTCCTTTTTTACATAATTACCCACAACTTCGCAAGCCGGTGACCTTTTCGGGGTGCGAAAAGCGCCGGAATCGCACCAATTGAGCGCATTTGTGTAAAGTATGGACGCATCAGCCAGCTAATCCTTTAAAATTAGGTTGATTATAACCCTCTCTTTTTAAAAAGAATTCACCGTTATGCGCGCCTCCCGTTTTTTTATTTCCACACTTAAAGATGCACCTTCTGACGCGGAAATCGTCAGCCACCAATTGATGATGCGTGCAGGCATGATCAAACGCCTCGGTTCCGGCATCTATACCTACATGCCGATGGGCTTGCGCGTGATCCGCAAGGTGGAAGCCATCATCCGTGACGAGATGAACAAAGCCGCCGGTATCGAACTGCTGATGCCGCTCGTGCAGCCGGCCGAACTGTGGCAAGAGACGGGCCGCTGGACCAAGATGGGCGACGAACTGATGCGCGTGAAAGACCGCCACGGCCGCGAATACGCGATCCAGCCGACGTCGGAAGAAGTCATCACCGACGTCGTGCGCACGGAAATCAAGTCCTACCGCCAGCTGCCGTTGAACTTTTATCACATCCAGACCAAGTTCCGCGACGAGCGCCGCCCCCGCTTCGGCCTGATGCGCGGCCGCGAATTCACCATGAAGGACGCCTACTCGTTCGACCGCGACCTGGCCGGCATGCAAGCGTCGTACAAGGTCATGTTTGACGCCTACACGCGCATCTTCACGCGTTTCGGCCTGCAGTTCCGCGCCGTGGCCGCCGACAACGGCGCCATCGGCGGTTCCGGTTCGCATGAATTCCACGTCATCGCCCACACGGGTGAAGACGCGCTCGTGTACTGCCCGACGTCCGACTACGCCGCCAACATGGAAGCGGCCGAAGCGCTGCCGCCAGCGGGCGAGCGTCCGGCAGCAAGCCAGGCGCTGACGAAAACGGCCACGCCGGATACCGTCAAGTGCGAAACCGTGGCCACCCTGCTGGGCCTGGAACTGTCGCAGACCGTGAAAACCATCGCCCTGACGGTGGAAACGACGGGCAAGGACGAGAAAGTCACGCAACAGCATTTCATGCTGCTGCTGCGCGGCGACCATGAATTGAACGAGATCAAGGTGGGCAAGGTTGCCGGCCTGGCCGGTCACCGTTTCTCGACGGAAGCAGAAATCCTCGAAGTCTACGGCACGATTCCCGGCTACCTGGGCCCGATTGCTACCCGCGCCCCCGTCACCGTGGTGGCGGACCGCACGGTCGCCCACATGAGCGACTTCGTCTGCGGCGCGAATGACGCCGGTTTCCACTACACGGGCGCCAACTGGGGCCGTGACTTGGCCGAGCCTGCCATCGTGGCCGACTTGCGCAATGTCGTCGCCGGCGACGCTTCGCCGGACGGCCAGGGTGCACTCGCCATCGAGCGCGGCATCGAAGTGGGCCACGTGTTCCAGCTGGGTACGGCGTACTCGGAAAGCATGAAAGCCACCTTCCTTGACGAAAATGGCAAGCCTGCGCCGCTGCAGATGGGTTGCTACGGCATCGGCGTGACGCGCATCCTGGGCGCCGCCATCGAACAGAACTTCGACGACAAGGGCATCATCTGGCCAGCGTCGATCGCGCCATTCGAAGTCGTGCTGTGCCCGATGGGCATGGACCGCAGCGAACTGGTCAAGGAAGAGACGGAGAAGCTGTACGCGGCCCTGCAAGGCGCTGGCGTCGATGTCATCGTCGACGACCGCGGCTTGCGTCCTGGCGCCATGTTTGCTGACTGGGAACTGATTGGCGTGCCGCACCGTATCGTCATCGGCGAGCGCGGCCTGAAAGAAGGCAAGCTGGAATACCAGGGCCGCCGCGATACGGAAGCGACCGGCGTGGCGCCGGACGAGATCGCCGCCTTCATCCAGGGCAAAATGGCGCAGTGAAGCGCATATCAGTAAGTAAAACGGCTGGCGCGCTCGCGCTGGCAGCCGGCCTGGCCTGCGCTCCCTTGGCGCAGGCCGGCAACCAGAAGGAGGAGGCGCTGGCCGACTCCGTCCGCCTGGCCCTGTCGCACGCGATTCGCGACGAACGCCCGCCGCAGCCCAAATTTGCCACTCCCGCCGACTTGCAGCGCTACCAGCAATGGCTGGCGCAGATGTCGCAACGCCTGCAGCGCAAGCTGCCGGACGCGCAACTGCGCACGGAATTCCTGGAAACGGTATGGTACGAAGCGCGCCGCGCGGGCCTGGAACCGGCCCTGGTGCTGGGCCTGATCCAGGTGGAGTCGGCCTATCGCAAGTACGCCGTCTCGCTGGCCGGCGCGCGCGGCTACATGCAGGTGATGCCGTTCTGGACGGGCGTCATCGGCGACCATGACCGCAGCAAGCTATTCCACATGCAAACGAATTTGCGCTATGGCTGCGCGATTTTGCGCATGTACCTGGATATGGAAAAGGGCGACTTGTACCTGGCGCTTGGGCGGTATAACGGCAGCCGGGGCAGGGCCGAGTATCCGAATGCGGTAAGGGCCGCGTGGAGCCAGTGGGAATTCAAGCCGGGAGGGTAGGTCGGACGTAGGTCGGATTAGGTCTGCAAGACCGTAATCCGACAACATCGTCGGCGTTTGCAGCCAAAAAAATGCCCCGCTCGCAGTGATGCGGCGGGGCACTCACACGGCGCAAAACGCCCTGTGCGTATCTGATTATTTCAAATGATCGGAGATCAGTTTCGTCATTTCAAACATGGAGACCTGGGCTTTGCCGCCGAAAACTGCTTTCAGCTTGTCGTCCGCATTGATCATGCGGCGATTGGCCGGATCTTGCAGATCGAGTTTTTTGATGTAATCCCATACCTTTTTGGTCACTTCCGTGCGCGGCAGTGGTGCTGCGCCAACAACGGCGGCCAGCTCTTTCGATGGCGTCATTGCTTTCATGAATGCTGCGTTTGGCTTGCGTGGTGTTGCCGGTGCTGCCGCTTTCTTCGCCGCTGCTGGTTTAGCTGCTGCTTTGGCTGCGGGTGCTGCTTTCTTGGCGGCTGCAGGCTTGGCTGCTGCTGCTTTGGCTGGCGCTGCTACTGGGGTTTTTTTGGCTGTTGCCATCTTCGAGCCTCCTTAACAAACACATGGGAAATTGCGCAATTAATCGCACGGCTAATATTGGTGTGGATTTACCTTGTATGCAAGTGTTTTTCACGTTTTCACGAGGAAAAAGCAGGGAAATGGCCATGCTGTCGCCCGGGCGCACCGCTTGGGGGCGCAGAACGGCGTTTTTGCCCGTAAAGGGCATGGTTGCTGGCTATGCGGGGAGGGGTACTGCAGGGGGAGGGAAGAGTGATGCCGGACACATGAAAATGCAATCCGGCATGATTTAGAACGATGTTTTTAGCCTGTCGAGTTTGCACACGCGGCTTAATGAAGGCCTTCAAAATCACAGCGAGCGGATGGTATTTGTGGCCGAGAAGCGCAACCGTACTAAAGTACGGTGAGCATCGCCGGCCGCAAGGACCACCGCGCAGCGGATTTTGAAGCCTTACCTCATCCCAGGCATCATACCCTTCATGGAACGCATCATCTTCATCATGCCCCCGCCCGACAATTTCTTCATCATCGTCTGCATTTGCTCGAATTGCGTCAGCATGCGGTTGACTTCCTGCACTTGCACGCCGGCGCCGGCGGCGATACGGCGCTTGCGCGTGGCCTTGATCAATTCAGGCTTGGCGCGTTCCTGCGGCGTCATCGAGTCGATGATGCCGCACATGCGGCGCACCTGCTTGTCGGCTTGATCCATGTTCTTGCCGCCTGCCGCCTGCTGGAACTGGGCCGGCAGTTTGTCCATCAGGTTGGCCATGCCGCCCATTTTCTTCATCTGGCCAAGCTGCGCCTTGAAGTCGTTCATGTCGAACTTGCCGCCGACCTTGATCTTTTGCGCCAGGTCCGCTGCCGCCTTGCTGTCGACGCCCTTGCGCGCCTCTTCCACCAGGGCCAGGATGTCGCCCATGCCCAGGATGCGGTTGGCCATGCGGGTCGGGTCGAATGCTTCCAGGCCGTCGAGTTTTTCCGAGACGCCGGCAAACTTGATCGGTTTGCCCGTGATATGGCGCACCGACAGGGCCGCGCCGCCGCGCGCATCGCCATCGAGCTTGGTCAGCACGATACCGGTCAGCGGCAGCGCATCATTGAAGGCCTTCGCCGTGTTGATGGCGTCCTGGCCCAGCATGGCGTCGACGACAAACAGCGTTTCGATCGGTTTCACGGCGTTGTGGACGGCGGCGATTTCGCGCATCATCTCTTCGTCGATACCGAGGCGGCCCGCCGTATCGATGATCAGCACATCGTGGTAATGCTTTTTCGCCCAGTCCAGCGCGGCCAGGGCGATATCGACCGGCTTGTCCGTGCTGGCGGACGGGAAGAAGTCGGCGCCCACCTGGGCGGTGACCGATTGCAGCTGGGCGATCGCGGCGGGACGGTACACGTCGGCCGAGACGGTCAGCACTTTCTTCTTCTTTTCTTCCTTCAGGTATTTCGCCAGCTTGCCGACGGTGGTGGTTTTACCCACACCCTGCAGACCGGCCATCAGGATGATGGCGGGCGGCTGCTGCGCAAAGCTGATCTGCGACGCTTCCGGTCCCAGGTCGGCGCCCATCAGGGCGGCCAGCTCGCGCTGCACCACGCCAACCAGGGCCTGGCCTGGCGTGAGCGAGGAAATGACATCCTCGCCCATGGCTTTTTCTTTGACTTTGGCGATGAATTCGCGCACGGCGGGCAGGGCGACGTCGGCTTCGAGCAGCGCCAGGCGCACTTCGCGCAGCATGTCGGCGGTGTTCGCTTCGGTCAGGCGCGCCTCGCCGCGCATGGTCTTGACGACTTTGGCAAGCCGTTGGGTGAGATTATCTAGCATGATGAACCTGCAATGAAAAGCTTGGGAGTGGGCGGCGAAAGCCGGACGATGGGCGCCATTTTACCCCATCGCGGGGGGCAGGCGGTCCTGCGCTGCACCGCCTGGCGGTTGTTCTGCTTTTGGATTAGTTGGTATTTCTGCCCATGCCGCGATTGCACGAATGGCACGAACGCGGTTAGAATGAGAATAATTCTTATTTACATTCTCAGGCGCCGCGCCTGAGCGGAAAGGGATGCCATGTCGGCTGCCGATTTTGCACAGCAACAAGACCTGCACGCGCTCTACAGCAGCCATCACGGCTGGCTGCAGGGCTGGCTGCGGCATAAGCTGGGCAATGCGGGCGAGGCGGCGGACCTGGCGCAAGACACTTTCATCAGCGTGCTGACGGCCGGCACGGCGCCGCAGATCCGCGAGGCGCGGCCTTTTCTCGCCACCATCGCGCGGCGTCTGGTGGCGCACCGCTACCGCCGGCAAGTGCTGGAAGACGCCTATCTGGAGGCGCTGGCCTGCCTGCCGCCCGAGGTGGCGCCCGCGCCGGAAGCACGGCTGCTGGCGCTGGAAGCCTTGCAGGAAATCGATGTGGCCCTCGATGGCTTGCCGGGGCCCGTGCGCACGGCGTTTTTGCTGGCGCAACTCGAAGGCCTCAGCTATGCCGAGATCGCCGCGCGCCTGAAGGTATCGGCCAGCTCGGTCAAGCAATACCTGACGCGTGCCAACCGCCAGGTGTTTTTCTCGCTGCCGGCATGAGCACGCTGGCGGTACCCGCAGCCTTGGGGGCCATCCGCGAGGACGTCCAGCAGCAGGCGGCCGAGTGGCTGACCGTGCGGATGTCCAGCGAGGCCTGCGAGGAGGAACTGGCCGCCTGGCAGCGCTGGCGTGAAGCCGACCCGGAACATGAACGGGCCTGGCAGCATATTGAAGCGGTGTCGCAGCGCTTCAACGGCTTGCACCGCGGTGCGGCCGCGCAGGCGCTGGCCGGCACGCAGCAGCACGCCGTCAACGGCAAGCGGCGCCAGTTGCTGGCGTGGCTGGGCGTGGCCGCCGGCGGCGGCGTGCTGGCCGCGCAGACGGGCGCCTGGGATGGCGTGCGCGCCCTGCGTGCCGATTACCGCACGGCCACGGGCGAGCGGCGCGAGGTGGTGCTGGACGATGGCAGTGTGCTCAGCCTGAATACGGGATCGGCCGTGAACGTGCGTTTCGCCGCCAGCCGCCGCCTGATCGAACTGCTGGCCGGCGAGATCCTCGTCACCAGCGGCCACGGCATCGGCAGCGACGCGCCTTTGGTGGTGGCCACGCGCGAAGGCCTGGTGCGCGCGCTGGGCACGCGCTTTGCCGTGCGCCAGCAGGATGGCTACAGCACCGTGGACGTATTTGAAAGCGCCGTTGAAATCCGCCCCCGCGACGGCATCGGTGCGCCCCTGCTGCTGGCGGCCGGGCGCGGCGTGGCATTTTCCCGCCATGCGCCGGACGCGCCGCACGCCGTCGATGCGTATGCGGATGCCTGGTCGCGCGGGCAGCTGATCGTCGACGATGTGACCCTGGGCGATTTCCTGGCCGACCTGGCCCGCTACCGCCCCGGCGTGATTCATTGCGCGCCGGAAGTGGCCCAGCTGCGTCTGTCGGGCGTGTTCCCGCTGGCCGACACCCAGCGCATCTTGAACATGCTGCCCAACTCGCTGCCGGTGCAGGTGCGCAGCCGCACGCGGTATTGGGTGACGGTCGAACCGGCGCCGTAGCCCTTGCAATAAAAAATATTGTTCTGTCGGGCTGCCCGTTTTCGATTCTCGCGGCACCTGTAGTTAAGAGACTCAATATCCAGTACCCAAGCAAGGCGCCACGCTGCCCGGTTTCATGCCGCTGCGTGCCGCCGCCACGATCAATCCAAATGGAAGGACGCAGTGTGATGCATCTGATGTACAAGGTCTGCCGCCCGGCACAACAGCCATACCCAGGAGCGCCGCGATGATGAAATCGGCCAACATGATGTTGTTCTCGCGCGTGCTTGCCGCCGTCTTTGGCGGCTATGCGCTGACGTCCGGCGTGGCCGTGCTGCTGTCGGCCGTGCTGCCGCTGTCGCGCGCCGAAGCCGTGCTGACGGCCACCCTGAGCGCCTTCGTCGTCTACACCTGCGCCGTGATCTGGGTCTTTGCCGTGCAAGACCTGCGCCGCGCCTGGCTCGGCATGCTGCTGCCGGCCATCGCCTGCGGCGGCATCGGCCTGCTGCTGTCGCGAGGTGCCGCATGAACGCCGTCAAGGTAGACAAAGTGGTCAAGACGCCGCAGCAGGGCGGCTTGCGCCAGGCCATGGCCTGGCTGCACACGTGGAGCGGCCTGTGGATTTCCTGGTTGGTGTTCGCCATTTTCCTGACCGGCACCCTGGCCGTCTTCGACGACCCGATCGGCCACTGGATGACGCCCGAACACGCCCTGGAAGAGGCGGCGCATGCGAACGATCCGCCGCTGCCGAAAGTCACGGACCGCGCGCACCGCCTGGAGCTGGCGCTCGATTTCATGGCGAAGGAGCACCCGAAGGCGGACATGTGGGAAGTCTGGCCCGTGCAGCGGCCCGGCCACGGCCTGTCCGCCTACTGGTTCCAGCCCAGCGGCGGCTATGGCTCGGCGGACCTCGACCCGCTGACGGGCGCCGTCATCGAGCATGCGCGCGAGGCAACGGAACGGGAAACCATCGGCGGCCACCATTTCGTCGATTTCCACTACGAGCTGCACGCGGGACGCATCGGCGTATGGATCGTCGCCATCACCACCATGATCATGCTGGTGGCGCTGGTGAGCGGCGTCATCACGCACAAGCGCATCTTCAAGGATTTCTTCACCTTCCGCCCGGCCAAGGGCCAGCGTTCGTGGCTCGACGCGCACAACGCGGTGGCCGTGCTGACCTTGCCGTTCCAGTTCATGATCGCCTACACGGGCCTGGCATTTTTCAGCGATGACTATGTGCCGGCCCCCGTGGTGGCGCAATACGGCATGGACAATCCCAAGAAGGCCTTCCTGGCCGACTGGAACGATGCGGGCAAGCCCGTGAAGACAGGCCAGCCGTTGGCCATTCCCGCGCTGGAGCCGTTCGCGCTGCGCGCCGAACAGGCCATCGGCCAGGAAATCCGCGCCGTGGTGCTGGACAACCCGAACGACGCTTCCATGCGCGTGTGCATGTATGGCTGGAATGAAGACACGGAGCTGCTGGAGCGGATCAGCGCCAATACGGGCAGGGCCTGCTACGCGCTGGCCACGGGCGAGCAGGTCGCCGTGCGCCGGCCGGGCGAGTCGGATACGGGCGGTGCCGGCCTGACGCGCTCCGTCATGTCGAACCTGCACATGGTGGGCTTTGGCGGCACGCCGATGCGCTGGCTGTACTTCTTCTGCGGCCTTGCCGGCACGGCCATGATGGGCACGGGCGCCATCCTGTTCATGGTCAAGCGGCGCCAGAAGTCCGGCGGCGAGTTCGGCCCTTACACGCAGCGCGTGTACCGCGTCATCGCATGCCTGAACGTGGCGTCGATTGCCGGCTTGTCCATCGCCTGCGTGGGCTTCCTGTGGGCCAACCGCCTGATCCCCGTCGGCATCGAGCAGCGGGCCGGCTGGGAAGTGCGCGCCTTCTTCGGCGTCTGGTTCCTGATGCTGGTGCACGCCTGCCTGCGCGCGGAAAAGCGCGCGTGGATCGAGCAATTGGGCTTGCTGGCCGCCCTGTGCCTGCTGCTGCCGGTCCTGAATGTGCTGAGCACCGGCGATAGCCTGCTGGCGCAGGTCGCGCGCGGCGACTGGGAAAGCGCCGGCGTGGAGCTGGCCAGCATGGCCTTCGGCCTGCTGGCCGCCTGGGGCGCGTGGAAAGTCCACAAGCGCAAGGAAAAGCCGGCCAGGAAGGCTGCCGCCAGGGAAAGCGCTGCGCCCACGGCCAGCCTGCAAGTCAATACGGAAGGACAGTCATGATCAATACCATCCTGTGTGCGCTGGGCCTGTCGTATGCGGGCATGGCCAGCCTCTCGCTGGCGATGGACCGCCATCATGAGCAGGTCTGGGGCAGGGACGCGGCGCCGCACGTGCGGCGCGCGCTGCAACTGGCCGGTTCCGTCCTGCTGGCGCTGGCCATCTGGCCTTGCGTCGCCGGCTGGAGCGCCACCGTCGGCGTGGTCGCCTGGCTGGGTTTTATCTCGGCCGGCGCGCTGCTGGTGGCCTTGCTGCTGCCGTATGCGCCCCGCTTGCTGTTGCGTAGTTCCCTGCTGGCAGCCGTCGCCGCGCTGGCAGGTCTTGTGACGTTCCTGCGGTGATGTTCACCGCCATTTTCAAGGATAGACCGATGTATTCTTCACGCCTGGCGACACCGATTGATGTTTTGACTGTATTGAAAGCGGCCTCCTGATGGCGGCCCGCCTGCCTTCCCGCCGCACCCGCATCCTCGGCGGCGTGGTCTTGCTGGCGCTGTTTGGCGCCGGCGCCCTGTGGGCCACGCGCGGCCCGGCCACCGTATTCGACACGGCGCCCGTCAAGCGCGGCGATATCGAAGCGAGCGTCACGGCCATCGGTACCCTGCAGCCGCAAACCTATGTCGACGTGGGCGCGCAGGTGTCGGGCCAGATCACGCGCCTGCACGTGCAGCCCGGCAGCGCCGTGGAAAAAGGCCAGTTGCTGGCCGAGATCGACCCCAGCGTGCAGCAAGCGACGGTCGACGCGGGCCGCGCCGCCCTGGCGGGCTTGCGCGCGCAGCTGGCCGACCAGCAGGCGCAGCACCGCCTGGCGGGCCAGCAGCACGTGCGCCAGCGGCAGATGGCCAAGTTCGACTCGACGCCGCTGGCCGACCTGGAAACGGCCGAAGCCACCCTGGCCTCGGCCGGTGCCAAGATCGACCACCTGAAGGCGCAGATAGCCCAGACCCAGGCCAGCCTGAAGGCGGACGAGGCGCGCCTCGGCTATACGCGCATCTACGCGCCGATGGCCGGCAAGGTGGTGGGCCTGGACGCCAAGGAAGGGCAAACCCTGAACGCCACGTACCAGACGCCGAACATCCTGCGCATCGCCGATCTGTCGGCCATGACGGTGTGGACGGAAGTGTCGGAAGCGGACGTGCGCCGCGTGCGCCCGGACATGCCCGTGTACTTCACCACCCTGGGCGGCGACCAGCGGCGCTGGAGCGGCAAGGTGCGCCAAGTGCTGCCCGCGCCGCCGGTGCCCGGTGGTTCCGCCGCCGGCACGGCCCTGGCGCCGTCGACCAGCAAGGTGATCCTGTATACCGTGCTGTTCGACGTGGATAACGCCGATGGCGAACTGATGCCGCAGATGACGGCGCAAGTGGTGTTTGTCACGGCCGCGGCGAAGAATGTGCTGGCCGTGCCCTTGCCGGCGCTGAAGCCGTCGACCGGGGAAGGCGCCAGGCCGGGGCAGTTCACGGCCCGCGTGATGGATGCGGACGGCAAGGTCGATACGCGCGCCGTCACCGTGGGCGTGCGCAACCGCCTCAGCGCGGAAGTGCTGCAAGGCTTGCGCGAAGGTGAATTGCTGGTCACGGGCGAGCAGCCGGCCGGCAGCGGCGCCAGCAGGTTCCAGCTGTGAGCGCCATGAGCGAGGCCAGGTCGCTGGGGCAACCAGGAGAGCCTGGCCAGCCGGCTCCCCTGATTGAACTTGCCGGCATCCGCAAGCGCTACGGCGGCCACGACGGCGCGCCGGCCGTGGAAGTGCTGCGGGGCCTGACCTTGGCTATCGGCGCCGGCGAATTCGTCGCCATCGTGGGCGCGTCCGGTTCCGGCAAGTCGACCCTGATGCATTTGCTCGGCTGCCTGGATCGCCCCAGCGACGGCACCTACCGCTTCGCCGGCCAGGACGTGGCCAGCCTGAATCCCGATGAACTGGCGTGGCTGCGGCGCGAAGCGTTCGGCTTCGTGTTCCAGGGTTATCACCTGATCGCCACCGAGTCGGCGCGCGAGAACGTGGAAGTGCCGGCCCTGTACGCGGGCATGCCGGCCGCCGCCCGCCACGCCCGTTCCGAAGCGCTGCTCAAGCGCCTGGGCCTCGGTGACCGGCTCGACCACCGGCCCAACCAGTTGTCCGGCGGGCAGCAGCAGCGCGTGTCGATCGCGCGCGCGCTGATGAATGGCGGGCGCATCATCCTCGCTGATGAGCCGACGGGCGCGTTAGACAGCAGCAGCGGCGCCGAAGTCATGGCCCTGCTGGGCGAACTGGCCGACGCGGGCCACACCATCATCCTCATTACGCATGACCGCAAGGTGGCGGCCCAGGCGCGCCGCGTGATCGAGATCAGCGACGGCGAAATCGTCGCAGACTCGGGCGCCGTCGCCATTCCCTCCACGTCGACGGCCCTGCCGCCGCTGGACATGTCGCGCGCCGCCCACGATACAGGCGCTTCGCTGGGCACGGAATTGCTCGACGCGGCCCGCGCGGCCTGGCGCGTGCTGTGGATCAACCGCTTCCGCACGGGCTTGACCCTGCTCGGCATCGTCATCGGCGTCGCTTCCGTGATCGTCATGCTGGCCATCGGCCTGGGCACGCGCCAGCAGGTGATGGCCCAATTAGGCGCGTTCGGCTCGAATCTGCTGTACATGGCGTCGCGCGGCGAAAGCTCGCGCATCCCCGGGCGCAGCATCACGCTGGCCGACCTCGATGCGCTGAAAGACGTGCCGGGTATTTCCCACGTGCTGCCGAATGTCACGGGCAACAAGGTGATACGCCACGGCAACCTCGACGTGCAGACGTATGTGCGCGGCACGGGGCCGGCCCTGCCGCAGATCCAGACCTGGCCGGTGGCCAAGGGCGGCTTCTTCACCGAGGAGGACGAGCGCGAAATGGCCACCGTGGCCGTGCTGGGCGCGCACCTGGCCGAAAAACTGATGCCCGACGTGGCCAATCCCGTGGGGCAGAGCATCCTGATCGGCAATGTGCCGTTCCAGGTGATCGGCGTGATGAGCGCCAAGGGCGCGCTGACGGGCGAGAAGGATGAAGACGACGTGCTGCTGCTGCCGTTTTCCACGGCCGGCATCCGCGTCTTCGGCCAGCGCGAGCCGACGTACACGGTGATGGCGGTGGCCGACGTCAAGCGCGTGACGGAGGTGGAGGCGGCGGTCGACGCCACCATGTTCGAGCGCCACCGCATCCGCGACTATGGCATCAGCAACGCCGCCGCGTCGATCGCCGCCGAAGCCAAGACGCAGGACAACATGACCATGATGCTCAGCCTCATCGCCGCCGTGTCGCTGGTGGTGGGCGGCATCGGCGTCATGAACGTGATGCTGATGACGGTGCGCGAGCGCACGCGCGAAATCGGCATCCGCATGGCGACGGGCGCGCGCCGGCGCGACATCCTGCGCCAGTTCCTCACCGAAGCCGTGCTGGTGTCGGTGGTGGGCGGCGTGGCCGGCATCGTGGTCGGCGTGACGGTGGCCGGCTTGCTGCTGGTATGGGAGGTGCCGGTGATCTTTTCGCTGAGCGCCATCGCCGGCGCCTTTGCCTGCGCCGTGGTGACGGGGCTGGTGTTTGGCTTCATGCCGGCGCGCAAGGCGTCGGGACTCGATCCGGTGGTGGCGCTGGCGGGGCAGTAGCAACAACGCCGGCAGCGTGGCTGCCGGCAAAAAAATGTTGCCCCGGTTCCAACACGCGGTACTATCTCCCCATAATAAGAAGCCGTGTTTCGCATAGCTGTGCCCTGGCGGGCACACACCAACCACCACAGGAGAACCCGATGCGTAAGAAATTCACCTTGAAGACCGGTATCGCCGCCGCCCTCATGCTGGCCTTCGGCATGGGCGCGGTCCAGGCACAGGCGCAGGAAGTCGTGCGCCTGGGCAATTTGAAGTTCGCCCATTACGGCGCCGTGTCGTACATCAAGGAAATCGCGCCCAAGTGCGGCATCAAGGTCGAGGAGCATATCTTCGCCAAGGGCCTCGACGTGATGCAGGCCATTATCGCGGGCGAGCTGGACGTGGGTGCGACGGCATCCGAAGCGGCCATTTCCGGCCGCGCCGGCGGCGCGCCGATCTACGTGGTGGCCGGCTTTGCCAAGGGCGGCGCGCGCCTGGTGGCGGGCGCCGGGCAAAAGATCGCCAGCGTCAAGGAACTCAAGGGCAAGCGCGTGGGCGTGACGCGCGGCGGCATCCAGGAAGTGCTGCTGCTGGCTGAGCTGTCGCAGGCGGGCCTGACGTTTTCCGAAACCAAGGGCAAGGATGTGCAACTGGTGTTCCTGGCCTACGCCGACTTGAATCAGGCGCTGATGGGCAAGAATATCGACGCCATGATGCAGTCGGAGCCGCAATCGTCGCAGGCCATCAACAAGGGCTTCGGCAGCGAAGTCATCAAACCGTACGACACGCCGATCGGCGAGCCCGTGCGAACCATGGTGATGACGGAAAAGTTTTACAAGGAACGCCGTCCCGTGGCGGAAAAATTCATGCGCTGCTTCGTCGAAGCGACCAAGACCTTTATCGACAACAAGGCGACGGCGGAAAAGTATGTGCGTGAAGTCGTGTTCCGCGGCCAGATCACGAAGGATGACTTCGACGACGCGATCAGCAATTCGCCGTATTCGTACGACATCACGCCCGAGCATATCCAGATCACCACGGACGTGATGGTGAAAACGGGCGTGGGCCGCATGACCAAACCGCCCGTGGCCAGGGACTGGGTCAAGACGGACTTGCTGGAGCAGGCGAAAAAGAGCCTGAACGTGAAGTAAACCGGATATTGGCAATACCCGATGGCCCGCTTGAGCGGGCCATCCTTTTTTTGCGGCATGCTCATATATAGGCAGGCGGCGCGAAAGATTGCCGAAATCTTGAGGGTGCGCCACCCCGTCATGCCTCAGGCGCGATATCATGGCAGGCTTGCGGTATCGGCAGGTGGCGAATTGCTCGCAGCCCATACTGTCGCTTGAATCGCGCTTGCCGGCTATGGTGTAAACTTAAACTATGCAGATCTATTTCTTTTTCATCGCCGCCCTGTTGTACGCGGCGTGCGCGGTGCTTCCCTCGTCCCGTGCCCGGCTCATTGCCGGCCTGACCGGCGTCGCCTGGCTGGCGCACGCCGCCACCCTGTGGTTCGACCTGATGGCGCCGGGTACCTTGCGCTTCGGTTTTTCCGCCATGCTGTCGGCCGCGCTGTGGGTCTCGGTGGGCGCCTACTGGATAGAGAACCGCAATTTCAGCCTGGACGGACTGCGCCGCATGGTCATGCCCAGCGCCGTTCTCGCCATCGGCCTGGCCTGGGCCTTTCCTGGCAGCCAGGTCAGCATGGAAGGCAAGTCGGCCGTCTTCGGCTGGCATATTGCCGTCGCCGTGCTCGCCTACAGCACCTTGACGATTGCCGCCTTTCACGCCGTGCTGATGGCGCTGCAGGAATCGCGTTTGCATACGCGCAGCGAAAGCCGCGGCTTCATCGGCACGGCGCTGGACCAGCTGCCAGCCCTGCTGACGATGGAAAAGTTGCTGTTCCGCATGATCGGCCTGGGCTTCATCCTGCTCAGCCTGACCGTGCTGTCGGGCATTGTGTTCTCCGAGCAATTATTTGGCAAGGCGCTCAACTGGGATCACAAATCCGTGTTTACCATGCTGTCGTGGCTGCTGTTCGCCGCGTTGCTGGCCGGGCGCCGCTTTCGCGGCTGGCGCGGCAAGACGGCCCTGAGTTTTACCCTGGCCGGTTTCGCCACCTTGCTGCTGGCCTATGTCGGCAGCCGTTTTGTACTGGAAGTGGTTTTACACCGAGGATACGCATGACACGTGTTTTATTCTGGCTGGCGCTGGTGTTCCTGGTGCTGTTTGCTATCCGCAGCAAGATCCGTGGCATGCAGCAACGGGCCCGCGCGCAGCAGCAACAGCAGCCGAACCCGTTTGCGCCGCCGGGCCGGCCGCAGGAATTGCCGGATGCCGAGCTGATGCTGTGCTGCGCCCACTGCGGCGTCTACTACCCGGCCTCCGAGAACGTGCAGGCCAAGGGCCACGACTACTGCAGCCATGCGCACGCCACCCTGTAAGGGGCGGTCTGCAAGCCCGCGTGCGTTGCTCATCCGTATCGTAACGTCGTCCGGCATCGATCCGGCGTAGCATCTGCAGCAGGCGGTTCGTCGCCGCCATTGCAGAAAGGCGCGCGTCCCCATGTCCCGTCCCAGCCCCGGCCCGGATACCGTCACCGCCGCCGGCATGCCGCCGGCGCCGCAACTGAGCGGCAATTCGCTGCCCATGCAGGCGCTGCGCGCGCAGATCGGTCGCATCGCCCGCTGTGGCGCGCCGGTGGCCATCCGCGGCGAATCGGGCACGGGCAAGGAACTGGCGGCGCGCGCCATCCATGCGCAGGGCGCGCGCGCCAGCTTCCCGTTTATCGCCGTCAATTGCGGCGCCATACCCGAGGCGCTGATGGAAGCGGAATTCTTCGGCTGCCGCCCGGGCGCCTATACGGGCGCGCTGCACGAGCGCCAGGGCTTGTTCCAGGCGGCCCACGGCGGCAGTTTGCTGCTCGACGAAGTCGATGATCTGCCGCTGGCCATGCAGGTGAAACTGTTGCGCGTGCTGCAGGAGCGCCGCGTGCGCAAGCTGGGCGGCAGTACCGACGAGGCTGTCGACGTGCGCATCCTGTGCGCCAGCCAGCATGGCCTGGCGCGCGGCGTGGCGGCCGGCACGTTGCGCCAGGACCTGTATTACCGCCTGAATGTGATCGAACTGGCGCTGCCGCCGCTGCGCGAACGGTGCGGCGATCTGCAGGTATTATGTGAGGTGATCCTCGCGCGCCTGTCGCCACGCCGGGCCGTGCGCCTGGCGCCGCCCGTGCTGGCGGCCCTGGCCGCGTATGCGTTTCCCGGCAATGTGCGCGAACTGGAAAACGTGCTGGAGCGGGCGCTGGCCTTTGCCGACGGCGGCGTGATCGCGCTCGACGGACTGGCCTTGCCGTCCGCGGCGGGCAGCCTGCCGTTGCGGGCGGCGCCGCCATTGCCGGAACGGCAACTGTTCCTGCCCGGCATGGCCGCGTATGGCGTGGCTCCGGTCTTGCCGCTGGACATGTATTTGCGCCAGGCCGAGCGCGACATGATCATGCTGGCGCTGGTGCAGGCGCGCTACCACCGCGCGCGGGCGGCGCGGCAGCTGGGCCTGAGCGTGCGCCAGTTGCGTTACCGCATGCAGAAATTGACGATACAGGAAGCTTTGCTTGATGAGCGCATGGACGATAGATGAAGATGGCTGGTGCGACGGCGCGCTGCGCTATGACTCCCAATACTACGATGCGCGCCCGGACGGTGCGCAAGTCGATTTGCTGGTGATCCATAACATCAGCTTGCCGGGTGGCCACTTCGGCGGACCGCATGTGACGGACTTGTTTACGGGCCGGGTAGATTATAATGCCGATCCTTCTTTCACCGACCTGCGTGGCTTGCAGGTGTCGGCGCACTTTTTTGTGCGGCGCGATGGTGCTCTGCTGCAATATGTTTCTGCTGATCAACGTGCCTGGCATGCGGGCGCGTCCACCTTTGAAGGACGCCCGCAGTGCAATGGCTATTCCATCGGTATCGAAATGGAAGGCGCGGACGATGTGCCTTTCCAGCGGCGGCAATACCATGTCCTGGCGACGCTGACGGCGGCGCTGGTGGCGCGCTACGGCTTGTCCCAGGTGCGCGGCCACGAGCATATCGCGCCGGGAAGGAAGACGGATCCGGGGCCGTTTTTTGACTGGCATTTTTATCAAGAATGCTGGATGGAAACCTTGCGCGGGCAGCCTGCGTTAGCGCTTACTTCGCGGGGATTGGGCTTTCCATCCATGCCCTGAAAAGTCAACCGAAATCGTATATGAAAATACAAAAAATTACGCCGGCGGATGCCGGAAAACTATTGCATCCCCCTCCGATGGGCACTACAATTAGTGCAGAAGTTGGATGTAAAGACTATATGTAGTGCCATCACAGACGTTTTCAGAATTATTGTCAAAGCTACCCGGATTGCTGATAAAGCACTGGAACTGGCGGCTCATCACCCTTGATCGTGTTTCGCGCCAGCCGTGCAGTGCGGTGTGGCGATATGGATTCTGATCCTGTTGTAGGCATTATGAAATTACTATTTAGCAACAAATATCTGAAGAAACCCTGACCATCGGGCGTTCTATTCAACAACACACGCGGCAGCAAAACTGCAGGCTGACTTTAGCTGACAACGGGAGCTTCAATGCAATCACCACAAGATATTTCCATCCATCCAACGCCAGTATCGCCAGCGCCAGGCGCGGCCAACAGCGTGGCGAGCACGGGCGCGGCATTGGGCGACTATCGCATCATCCGCCGCAACGGCGCGGTGGTGGCATTTGAGCCTTCGAAGATCGCCATCGCCATGACCAAGGCGTTTTTGGCCGTTAACGGCGGCCAGGGCGCCGCCTCGGCACGCGTCCGCGAACTGGTGGAACAGCTGACCGACGGCGTCGTCGCCGCGCTGGTGCGCCGCCATCCGGGCGGCGGCACCTTCCATATCGAAGACGTGCAAGACCAGGTGGAACTGTCGCTGATGCGTTCGGGCGAGCACGACGTGGCGCGTGCCTATGTGCTGTACCGCGCCAAGCACATGGAAGAACGCCGCCTGCAGAAGGAAGCGCTGGGCGCTTCCGCGCAAGTTTCCGCACCGCAATTAAATGTCACCGACAACGGCGTGCGCCGTCTGCTGGACATGCAGGAAGTGCGCGACCTGATCAACGCCGCCTGCGCCGGCCTGGAAAAGCACGTCGACGCCGACGCCATCCTGGCTGAAACGGTGAAGAACCTGTACGACGGCGTGCCCGTCGAAGAGCTGCACAAGTCGGCCATCCTGGCGGCGCGCGCGCTGATGGAAAAAGACCCGGCCTACAGCCAGGTCACGGCCCGCATCCTGCTGCACACGGTGCGCAAGGAAGTGTTCGGCAAGGAAGTGCCGCAAGCGGCCGCTGCCGCCGAATACCTGACGTATTTCCCGCAGTACATCGCCAAGGGCATCGCCAACGACCTGCTGAACCCGGTACTCGCCAGCTTCGACCTGGAACGCCTGGCAAAAGCCATCGTGGCCGACCGCGACTTGCAATTTGGCTACATCGGCCTGCAAACCCTGTATGACCGCTACTTCCTGCACATCCATGACGTGCGCATCGAAATGCCGCAAGCGTTCTACATGCGCGTGGCCATGGGCCTGTCGCTGAACGAAGCGGACCGCGAAGCGCGCGCCATCGAGTTCTACAAGCTGCTGTCCTCGTTCGACTTCATGAGCTCGACGCCGACCCTGTTCAACTCGGGCACCCTGCGTTCGCAGCTGTCGTCGTGCTACCTGAGCACCGTGTCGGATGACCTGGAAGGCATCTACGACGCCATCAAGGACAACGCGCTGCTGGCCAAGTACGCCGGCGGCCTGGGCAACGACTGGACGCCAGTGCGCGCCCTGGGCGCCCACATCAAGGGCACCAACGGCAAGTCGCAAGGCGTGGTGCCGTTCCTGAAAGTGGTGAACGACACGGCCGTGGCAGTCAACCAGGGCGGCAAGCGCAAGGGCGCCGTCTGCGCCTACCTGGAAACCTGGCACATGGACATCGAGGAATTCCTCGACCTGCGCAAGAACACGGGCGACGACCGCCGCCGCACGCACGACATGAACACGGCGAACTGGATTCCCGACATGTTCATGAAGCGCGTCATGGAAAAAGGCGAGTGGACCCTGTTCTCGCCATCCGAAACGCCGGACTTGCACGACCTGGTCGGCAAGGCCTTTGAAAAGGCTTACCTGGGCTACGAAGCCAAGGCAGCCGCCGGCGAAATGCGTTCGTTCAAGAAGATCGCCGCGCTGGACCTGTGGCGCAAGATGCTGTCGATGCTGTTTGAAACGGGCCACCCATGGATCACGTTCAAGGATCCTTGCAACATCCGCAGCCCGCAGTCGCACGTCGGCGTCGTCCACAGCTCGAACCTGTGCACGGAAATCACGCTGAACACGGGCCCTGACGAAATCGCCGTCTGCAACCTCGGTTCCGTGAACATGCCGGCGCACATGAAGGAAGGCAAGCTCGATCACGTCAAGCTGTCCAAGACCATCCGCACCGCCATGCGCATGCTCGACAACGTCATCGACATCAATTACTACGCCGTCGAGAAGGCGCGCAATTCGAACATGCGCCACCGTCCGGTCGGCATGGGCGTGATGGGCTTCCAGGACTGCCTGCACATGATGCGCATCCCGTTCGCCTCGGACGCGGCCGTGTCGTTTGCCGATACCTCGATGGAAGCCGTCTGCTACTACGCCTACCTGGCGTCGACGGAACTTGCCGAAGAGCGCGGCCGCTATGAATCGTATGCCGGTTCGCTGTGGGACCGTGGCATCCTGCCGCAAGACTCGGTGAAACTGCTGGCGGAAGAGCGTGGCGGCTACCTGGAAGTCGATTCCTCGTCGGCCATGGACTGGACCCCGGTGCGCGAACGCATCGCCAAGTTCGGCATGCGCAACTCGAACTGCGTGGCGATCGCCCCGACGGCGACGATTTCGAACATCATCGGCGTCTCGGCCTGTATCGAGCCGACGTTCCAGAATCTGTACGTGAAATCGAACCTGTCGGGCGAATTCACCGAGATCAACGGCTACCTGGTGCGCGACCTGAAGGCGCGCGACCTGTGGGATGAAGTCATGATCTCCGACCTGAAGTACTTCGACGGCAGTCTGGTGAAGATCGACCGCATCCCGCAAGACCTGCGCGATATCTACGCCACCGCCTTCGAAGTGTCGCCAAGCTGGCTGGTGGAAGCGGCTTCGCGTCGCCAGAAGTGGATCGACCAGGCCCAGTCGCTGAACATCTACATGGCTGGCGCATCGGGCAAGAAACTCGACGAGACCTACAAGCTGGCATGGCTGCGTGGCCTGAAAACCACCTACTACCTGCGCACGATCGCCGCTACCCACATGGAGAAATCGACCTCGCGTACCGGCGCCCTGAACGCCGTGGCAGTCGATGGCGGCATGTCGGCCAGCGCGCAAAGCGCCCAGGCAGCGGCCGTGGCGGCAGCAGCAGTGGCCGTGGCGCCGGTCGTGGCGGCGGCAGCGGACGACGCCGATGGCGAAGCCTGCTACCTGCGTCCGGGGGATGACGGTTTCGAAGAATGCGAAGCCTGCCAGTAAAAACCTGCTGCGCAGCCCCCTCTCGGGTTCTGTGTTGCTCATCGTACTAAAGTACGGCTCCGCTACTCGACCCGATATCGGGCTTGCTCGCGACGGTTTTTAAAAAATTTAAAGTTGTCAGCCCGGCACGGTCGGGCTGATTCAATGTTGTCAATGTCCGCATTGTCCGATACAACGGGCCTGTTGCGGATCGCCGGCTCGCCGGCACGGAAAGGAAGAAGAATATGTCGTTGTCTTGGGATGATGAAACCACGTCGGCAGCTGTGCCGCGTCCGGCGCAGCAAGCGCCACTGGGAAATACCGAATTGAACCTGCCGGCCGGCGCCGAACCGTCCGAAGCGAACGCCGAGCAAGTGGCGCGCCGCGTGAATGCCGACGACAAGCGCATCATCAACGGCAAGACGGACGTCAACCAGCTGGTGCCGTTCAAGTACAAGTGGGCGTGGGACAAATACCTGGCCGGCTGCGCCAACCACTGGATGCCGCAGGAAGTGAACATGCAGCGCGATATCGAGCTGTGGAAAAACCCGAACGGCCTGACGGACGACGAGCGCCGCCTGGTCAAGCGCAACCTGGGCTTCTTCGTGACGGCCGACTCGCTGGCCGCCAACAATATCGTGCTGGGCACCTACCGCCACATCACGGCGCCGGAATGCCGCCAGTACCTGCTGCGCCAGGCGTTCGAGGAAGCGATCCACACGCACGCCTACCAGTACATCGTCGAGTCGCTGGGCCTGGACGAAGGCGAGATCTTCAACGCCTACAACGAAGTCAAGTCGATCCGCGACAAGGATGAATTCCTGATCCCGTTCATCAACACGCTGACCGACCCCGCGTTCGTCACCGGCACGGTGGAAAACGACCAGAAGCTGCTCAAGTCCCTGATCGTGTTTGCCTGCCTGATGGAAGGCCTGTTCTTCTACGTCGGCTTCACGCAGATCCTGGCGCTGGGCCGCCAGAACAAGATGATGGGCGCTGCCGAGCAGTATCAGTACATCCTGCGCGACGAATCGATGCATTGCAACTTCGGCATCGACTTGATCAACACGATCAAGATGGAAAACCCGCAGCTGTGGACGGCCGAATTCCGCGAAGAGATCAAAGTGTTGTTCATGCAGGCCGTGGAACTGGAATACGCGTACGCGGAAGACACCATGCCGCGCGGCGTGCTGGGTCTGAACGCACCGATGTTCAAGGGCTATCTGCGCTTCATCGCCAACCGCCGCGCGCAGCAGATCGGCATCGAGCCGCTGTTCGCCCAGGAAGAAAACCCGTTCCCGTGGATGAGCGAGATGATCGACATGAAGAAGGAACGCAACTTCTTCGAGACGCGCGTGACGGAATACCAGACCGGCGGCGCGCTGAACTGGGAATAAGCCAGCCGATGGCGTCACAAGTCATCATGTAACAAAGGCCTCGCGGATGCGGGGCCTTTTGCTATGTGGAAAGCGTATTGCACCGGGCTCATACGGTCGGGATGGTGCCGCCATCGATCACATACTCGGCGCCGTGGATCGACGCGGCGCGGTCCGAGGCCAGAAAGGCGACCAGTTCGGCCACTTCTTCGGGCTTGCCGGGGCGGCCGATGGGAATGCCACCCAGCGTCTGCATCAGCTCCTGGCGGGCCGCGTCCTCGCTGATGCCGGCGTGTGCGGCCAAGCGCCGTATCATCGCCAGGGCCGCCGTGGTTTCGATGAAGCCCGGCGAGACGGTATTGATGCGGATGCCCTGCGGACCGAATTCCTTCGACAATCCCTTGCTGTAGTTGCTCAGCGCAGCCTTGGCGGCCGCATACGCCAGCGTCGAATCGTACAGCGGCAGGCTGCGCTGGATCGACGAGATGTGGAGGATCACGCCGTACTGGCGCGCCACCATCGCCGGCAGCAGGGCGCGGTCGAGGCGCACGGCGGCAAGCAGGTTGCCGTTGAGCGCGTCTTCCCAGGCATCGTCGTCCAGGGCCAGCGCGCCGCCCCCGGCGGCCGTCGAGCCGCCCACGTTATTGATCAGGATATCGACCCGGCCCAGGCTGGCCAGCGCTTCCTGGATCACCGTGTCGGTTCCCGCGCGGGTGCGCAGGTCGGCCGCAATGAAATGCACGCCGGCTGGCAAGCTGCCGGTGGCGGCGCGTGCCGTGGTCGCCACGTGCGCGCCGCGCTCGAGCATCAGTTGTAGCGTCGCCGCGCCCATGCCCTTCGTGCCGCCCGTGATCAGCACGCGCTTGTCCTTGAAATCGGTATTCATGCGCGGATCTCCAGAGTCTGGATGCGGTTGCCGGCGAGCGTGAAGGCAAAGCGCATCTCCAGCGGGCTGCCGGGGAAGCTGCCGCTGACGCTGCCGGTGACCACGCAGCGCGCCCCTTGCATGTCGGCCGAGGTGGGGCTGACGGTGGCGCCGTACTGCTTGCTGCCAGCTTCTTTCCAGGCTTTGATGGCGGCATGGCCCGCGTGCGCATGGCCGTCGTCATGCACGACGCCATCGGCTGCGAAGCACTGCGCCACGGCGTCGCTATCGTGATGGTTTTCGGCGCTAAAGTAGTCGCCGACGATTGCCGGCATGAACAGAGACATGATGCTTCCTTTCGGGGGGAGAGGTAGGGAGCGACCATCATATGGCGTTCAATTGCAGAGAAATAGTACAGCCAGGGTGATAGGCTTTAAACTTCAGGTTCATTATTGGCGCATGATTCCGTATGAAAAATAACTCCCTCGATGGCATCCGTACCTTTCTCGCGGTCGCCGAGCACAAAAGTTTCAGCGCTGCGGCGCTGCAGCTTGGCGTGACGGTGACGGCTGTCAGCAAGGCGGTCAAGGTGATGGAACGGCAGCATGGCGTGCTGCTTTTCAAGCGCAATACGCGCAATGTCGCCTTCACCGAAGCCGGCGCGGGCCTGTACGCCAGCCTGGCCGGCGCCACCCGGCAGATCGATGACGCCTTCGCCGCGCTGACCATGTTTCGCGACCGGCCCGCCGGCCATCTGCGGCTGACCGTGCCGCGCGCGCTGGGCGCGCTGGTCATGCGCGCATTGATACCGCGTTTTCGCAGCTGCTATCCTGACGTGACCATCGACCTCTCGCTCGACGATGGCGCGGTCGATCTGCTGGCGCAGGGTTACGACGCCGGCATCCGCCTGGGACAGTCCGTGGAGCCGGAGATGGTGGCGGTGCGCCTGACGGGAGACCTGCGCTGGTCCGTGGTTGGCGCACCCGCCTACTTCGAGCGCAAAGGGCAGCCGCTGATCCCGGAAGAGCTGATGCGCCACGACACCTTGGCCTACCGCTTTCACACTTCCGGCGCCTTGCACCGCTGGCGCTTCGTGCGCGATGGCGAAGAATTTCTGGTGGAAGCCGGCGCGCCCCTGGTCGTCAACGACACCACGCTGATCGCCGATTTCGCCCGCTCGGGTCTGGGCCTGGCGTACCTGCCGGACGTGGAAATCGAAGGCGATCTGGCAGTCGGCAGCTTGCTGCGGGTGTTTGAAAACTACGTGCCGCCGACGAGCGGATTGTTCCTGTATTTTCCTGCCCGTACCCAGAGCCAGCCAAAACTGCGCGCCTTCATCGATACGGCCCTGGCGCTCTCCCGGCCAGCGTCTTCCGCAGAGACGCGTTAGCCTTGTCTGTTTTCTCAGCCTGCCGGCATCCTTCTTGAGGCAGGTTGCGGCATCGCCAGTGGCGCTTTCTTGCGCCGTTTTTTCATGGCGCGCAGCGGCGCGGCGGCGCATGCGAATTGCATGCGGCGACGCAGAAAAGTGCGGCCATTTTTTTGCCGCATCGCGCGCGCCGCGACGCATTTTTTTGATGGCGCCAATGCGCGCGAGACAGGTAGTAAATATCGTTTCCGGACACGCTGGCGGCGGCATTTGGCATGCGATTGTGCGATAGCACGCGTATCGTGCAAAAAAGCGGGCGAAAACGTGTCGTGCCGGTTGCGCATTGACAAGGTTTTCGTGTACTTTATGAGATTGCAAATGCGAGCGTTAGAATGCGGGGTTTTTTAACCAGCGCGGTAGCGAAAAAAGCTCGCAAAACAGGGATACAGATTTACACGGATATGCACAAAACCACACCGTTTTCGTCTGCCGCCGTGCCCGAATTTTTTCAGGCATGGCGGTTTTTTATTTGACGTATCGGTGTTGTGGCGAGCGCGATGCGAGGAGCGAAAAAACGCACGGCATCGAAAACGAATGACCGAATTCAGACTTTGCCACCAGCTGCGAGATAAAGCAGGGTGGCACCGACGATGGCTGAAGTGCTGCAAACGTGAGGAGTTGCAGCAGTTCAGCTGGTGCCGAATTCATTAGCGCAAACGACCGTTTGTGCCGATGAATAATTCGCCTGGCCTATCCCTGTGGTGGGTCGGACGGGTTTAAATCTTGTAGCTTAAATTTCTCATCTCAGATGAAGGAGAGACAAATGGCAACAGCCGCTAAGAAATCAGAAGTAAAGAAACCAGCCGCCAAGGCTGCTCCTGCCGCGAAGAAGCCGGCAGCCGCAGCGAAGACGGTTGCCGCTAAACCAGCTGCCAAAGCCGCAGCGAAACCAGCCGCAAAACCAGTCGCCAAAGCCGCAGCCAAGCCTGCAGCAAAAGTGGCTGCCAAGCCAGTAGCGAAAGCCGCAGCGAAACCGGCGGCCAAGGCAGCAGCCAAGCCGGCAGCGAAAGCCGCAGCGAAACCTGCAGCCAAGGCAGCAGCCAAGCCTGTCGCGAAAAAAGCTGCAGCCAAACCGGCCGCCAAGCCAGCAGCAAAAGCCGCAGCAAAACCAGCGGCCAAGGCAGCAGCCAAGCCAGCAGTGAAAAAAGCTGCAGCGAAACCTGCCGCCAAGGCAGCCGCCAAGCCAGCGGCGAAAAAAGTCGTCGCCAAGGCAGCAGCCAAGCCGGCCGCCAAAGCAGCAGCCAAGCCAATGGCCAAAGCAGCAGCCAAGCCAGCAGCAAAAGCAGCAGCCAAGCCAGCAGTGAAAAAAGCCGCAGCGAAACCTGCAGCCAAGGCAGCAGCGAAACCGGCCGCCAAAGCGGCAGCCAAGCCAGCAGCGAAAAAAGTCGTCGCCAAGGCAGCAGCCAAGCCGGCCGCCAAAGCCGCAGCCAAGCCAGCAGCAAAAGCTGCAGCGAAGCCAGCAGCAAAAGCGGCAGCCAAGCCAGCGGCCAAGGTAGCAGCGAAAGTGGCAGCCAAGCCAGTGGCCAAGGTGGCAGCGAAGCCAGCAGCCAAGGTGGCAGCCAAGCCAGCAGCAAAAGTCGCAGCCAAGCCGGCAGCCAAGGCAGCAGCGAAACCTGCAGCGAAGCCAGCGGCCAAGGTGGCAGCGAAGCCAGCAGCAAAAGCTGCAGCCAAGCCAGCTACCAAGGTAGCTGCGAAGCCGGCAGCGAAAGCCGCAGCGAAACCTGCCGCCAAGCCAGCCGCAGCGCCAGTCGTGGCAGCAGCGCCGGCAGCAGCTCCAGCGGCACCAGCCGCCGTGGCCGCCAAGCCAGCCGCCAAGAAGGCCGCGCCTAAAAAGGCCGCACCGAAGAAGGCAGCTCCTGTCGCCAAGCCATCGGCACCTATCGCACCTGTAGCAAAAACCGTGTTGGCACCGGCTGCAGCCTGGCCATTCCCAACCAGCACCCGCCCATCGTAATTCCAACGATACGGGTGCCTGGATGAGGCAACACGCCGCTGTGTGACTCAATCACACAGCGGTTTTTTTTTGGAGAATTAGTCGTGCTGATCGTTATCCTTACATTGATCGTTGATACCATTGCCACCTTGCTGGGCGGCGTGTTGCTGCTGCGCTTCTGGATGCAGGCGGTGCGCGTGCGGCCTCCCTCGTCGGTGGCGCAATTCACGTTTCAATTGTCCGACTGGCTGGTGCGCCCCCTGCGCCGCGTGGTGCCGGGCGTGGGCGGGTATGACTGGGCCAGCCTGATCGGCGCCTTCCTGATCGTGCTGCTGGCCAGCTCGGTCCTGTTCATTTCCGGCGCTCCCGTCGAGGTGGTGCTGCTCAAGGCGCTGCAACGCTTCCTGCAATGGATACTCTACGGTTTCATGGCCTTGCTGATCATCGAAGCCATCTTCAGCTGGGTCAACCCGCATGCGCCGCTGGCGCCGTTTGTACGGGCCCTGAACGAGCCGCTGCTGCGTCCGATCCGCAAGGTCGTGCCGCTGATCGGCAGCCTGGATTTGTCGCTGCTGGTGGCGTTGATCCTGCTGCAGATTGCGCAGGTGCTGGTGGGGATGATTATCGTGCTGAGGTAAGGCGGGGAGGTCGGCCTGGCGTGGGCGCGCAGGCTGACCGGACTACCTATTAGTAGCGGTAGCCGAACGCCGCTTCAAACTGGTCGGCGATGCTGGCTGGCGTAAACACATGGTTTTGCGCGCCCTGGGTGGCGATCTTGATGGCGCCCAGCAGGCTGGCCAGGCGGCCGCTGGTTTCCCAGCCCAGGTCGTTGGTGATACCGAACAGCAAGCCGGCACGGTAGGCGTCGCCGCAGCCGGTCGGATCCAGCACTTCCTTGGCGGTCACGACAGGAATGTCGATGCGCTTGCCGTCCGTATAGATTTCCGACCCTTTTTCGCCACGCGTGACGATCAGCGCTTCCAGGCGGCTGGCGATGTCCGGCAGGGTCAAGCCCGTGCGTTCCATCAACATTTCCATTTCATAGTCGTTGGCCGACACATACGTGGCTTTGTTGATGAAGTCGATCAACTGTTCGCCATTGAAACGCGGCAACTGCTGGCCCGGGTCGAACATGAAGGGGATGCCCAGCCCGGCCAGGTCGGCGGCGTGCTTGAGCATGCCCTGGTCGCCGTCCGGCGAAATGATGGCCACCTTGGCCGGGCCCGCATTGGCGATCGGGTTTTCATGCGCGAACGACATGGCGCCCGGGTGGAAGGCATTGATTTGGTTATTGTCCGCGTCGGCCGTGACGAAGCACTGCGCGTTGTAGCTGTCGGCCTTGATCAGGATGTTGGCGGTGGAAATGCCCAGCTTTTGCAGGCGCTCCAGGTAGGCGGCGCTATCTTGCCCCATGACGCCGACGATGCGCGGGTCGCCGCCCAGCATTTTCAGGCTGTAGGCGATGTTGCCCGAGCAACCGCCGAACTCCGTGCGCATGGTGGGCACGAGGAAGGAGACGTTCACCTTGTGCAACTGGTCGGCCAGCAGGGATTCGCCGAAGCGGCCAGGAAATTGCATGATGGTGTCGGTGGCAAGCGAGCCGCAGATCAGCGATGTTTTGGTCATGATAGTGTCTGTTAAGGGTAAAAGATGGCGATATGGTAGCCAGACGCCGTGAGCTGGTCTAATGCAAAGTACAGTTTGATGGTTTGTTCCGAGCGCGGCGCAAACCCCTTGCTCACGTCGACGGTGGCCGGCAGATAGTCGCGCGGCGCGATCACGCGGCGCAAGACCGGCTTGTCGTTGGCGTCGTTGAGTATCAGTTCGATGCTGGGCCAGGCTTGCACGCTGCGGCTCTGGTTGCGCAGCAGCGAGACGTAGGAAAAGGTTTGTTCCTTCAATGTCTGCAACTCGCCTTGCTCGATGGCCAGCGCCTCGATCTGCGCCGGCAAGTCGACCTGGCAGCCGCTGAGCTGGCACAGCGTGACCAGGGTCGGCTTCCACTGCGGAAATTGTGCCGCCAGCGGATTGCGGAAGGTGGTCATTACTTGCAGGAATAACAAAAGCAGCAGTACCACCGAGCCGACGGCCATGGCCACGCGCAAGGCCTTGCCGCTCTGTTCGCGGCGCCGGCTCTGGGTGACGAAGGCTGGCTCGTCGTCGGCTGGCGGCAGGACGGGTTCTTCCTGTTCTTCGGCGGCATCCGGCGCAACGGCGGCGGCGGGCTGTGGCGTGAAGGAATGGTCGGCCAGCGTGGGTTCCCGGCGCACGGACGCAGGCCTGTCCAGGCTGACTTTTTCGACGGCAGGCAATGCCGGTGCGGCGCCAGTTTCCAGGTTCGGTTCGCGGCGGCTATCGCGCAAATACGTGGCGAAGGCGGGCGCGTCATCGACCTGGCGGCGCTTGAAAGGCGCCATCGGCTGGGGTAACGGTGCTTCGGGCGCCTCTGGCGCAGTTGCTGCAGGTGGTTCGAGCGGTGCGTCGGCAGCTACCTCGGCAGGCAGGCTGACGTCGAGATCCAGTTCGATGTGCTCGCCATCGTCGTCGTCCTTGAGCTGCGCCGTTTCCGGCAGGATGCCGAACGGGTCGAACGAGGTGTCGAAGTCGAGGGAATAAATGGGTTCGTCGTCCGTGGCGGACGGCAGGCTGGCGTCAAGCGGGGAACCGGTCGACGGCGGGGCGGCAGTGCCGGGGCCGGACGTTAAAAACGGCGATGCCGCGGCCGGATCGACCAGCGCGGCATTGCCGTCAAACACTTCTCTGCACGTGCCACAGCGCACGATGCCCCCACGTAACTTCAACTGGTCAGCAGCGACCCGAAATATCGTGTTGCAATGGGGGCATTTGGTGGCGAGGGCCATTGCTGTGCTTATGCACCTTCCGCGCGGGGCGCAGGCGCTTGCGTGCTGCCCAGGCGGCCATGCAGGGCCACCCAGCCGTCTTGCTCGGCCCACACACCCAACTGGATGAATGGTGCGTAGGCTGCGGCCACTTCTTCCGCCTGGCGCGCCAGCACGCCGGACAGGATCAGGGCGCCGCCGTCGGCGACACGGCTTGAGAGCATCGGCGCCATCAGCTTCAATGGGCTCGACAGGATATTGGCGACGACGATGTCAAACTTGGCCGTCGCGTGTGCCGAGGTGGCAAACGTGTCTGGCAAGAAATATTCGATGTCGCACTGGTTGCGTTCGGCATTGTCGCCTGCCGATTCGATCGCCTGCGGGTCGATATCGACGCCGGCCACCGTTTGCGCACCGAGTTTCTTGGCCACCATGGCCAGGATGCCGGAACCGCAACCGTAGTCGAGCACGGTCTTGCCAGGGGCCGGATGGGCTTCCAGCCATTCCATGCACAGGCGCGTGGTCGGATGGCTGCCCGTGCCGAAGGCCAGGCCCGGGTCCAGTTCCAGGATCAGGCCGTCAGGATCCGGTGCCTCGTGCCAGCTGGGCACGACCCAGATATTCTTGCCGATGTGAATCGGTGCGAATTGCGACTGTGTCAGGCGCACCCAGTCCTGCTCTTCCACGGGGCGCATGCTAAAGGCGGGAACTTCCGCCATGCCGACGGCCTGGGCCGCGGCGGCCACGATGGCGGCCTGGTCGGCGTCGACGTCGGTCAGCGCCACCACGCGGCTGCGTTCCCACGCCGCTTCCTTCGGTTCCATGCCCGGCTCGCCAAACAGGGGCTGCTCGGCATCCGTGCCTTCGTCGGCGTCTTCCACCGAGACCGACAGGGCGCCCGCTTCCATCAATGCGTCGGACATGGCCTCGGCGTTGTCACGGGCGATTTCGATGACGATTTCCGTCCAGCTCATGCGCCCGCCTTGATTTCGGATTTCTTGGCGATGCTGGGGCTGCCGCCATTCAGGTTCTTGCCCAGGTCCGGCATGTCGGCCAGTTTCTGTTCCAGATAGTGAATGTTGGTGCCGCCTTCGATGAAGCGCGCGTCGATCATCAGTTCGCGGTGCAGGGCGATATTCGTGTTGATGCCTTCGACCACCATTTCGGACAGGGCGATCTGCATGCGGCGTATCGCTTGCTCGCGCGTGGCGCCGTAAGCGATCACTTTGCCGATCATCGAGTCATAGTGAGGCGGCACGTAGTAGCCGGCGTAGGCGTGCGAGTCGACGCGGATGCCTGGGCCGCCCGGTGCATGCCAGGACACGATCTTGCCGGGCGATGGCGTGAACTTGAACGGGTCTTCGGCGTTGATGCGGCACTCGATGGCGTGGCCTGACAGCAAGACGTCGCGCTGGCGGAAACGCAGTTTTTCGCCGGCGGCGATGCGGATCTGCTCTTGCACGATGTCGATGCCGGTGATCATCTCGGTGACTGGATGCTCCACTTGCACGCGGGTATTCATTTCAATGAAATAGAACTCGCCGTTTTCGTACAGGAATTCAAACGTGCCGGCGCCGCGGTAGCCGATCTTGCGGCACGCTTCGGCGCAACGGTCGCCAATTTTCTCGATCAGTTTGCGCGGGATGCCCGGCGCCGGTGCTTCTTCGATCACTTTCTGGTGGCGGCGCTGCATGGAGCAGTCGCGCTCGCCCAGCCAGACGGCGTTCTTGTGTTCGTCGGCGAGGATCTGGATTTCCACGTGGCGCGGATTTTCCAGGTACTTCTCCATATACACTTCTGGGTTGCCGAAGGCCGTGCCGGCTTCCGTCTTGGTCATCGCCACGGCGTTGATCAGGGCCGCTTCCGTGTGCACCACGCGCATGCCGCGTCCGCCACCGCCACCGGCAGCCTTGATGATGACCGGGTAGCCGATCTTGCGGGCAATTTGCACGATCGCTTTCGGATCGTCCGGCAACGCGCCTTCCGAGCCGGGTACGCACGGTACGCCAGCCTTGATCATGGTTTGCTTGGCCGACACCTTGTCGCCCATCAAACGGATCGATTCGGAGCGGGGGCCGATGAAGACGAAGCCCGATTTCTCGACGCGTTCGGCAAAGTCGGCATTTTCCGACAGGAAGCCGTAGCCTGGGTGAATCGCTTGCGCATCCGTCACTTCAGCGGCGCTGATGATGGCGGGCATGTTCAGGTAGCTCAGGGACGACTGGGCCGGGCCGATACAAACGGATTCGTCGGCCAGCTTGACGTATTTCGCGTCCTTGTCGGCTTCGGAGTGGACTACAACCGTTTTAATGCCCATTTCGCGGCAGGCGCGCTGAATACGGAGGGCAATTTCACCACGGTTGGCAATCAGGATTTTTTCAAACATGGTAGGTTCGCGTATGTCTGTGAGAGCCGGCGAGCCGGCGAAACAACAAGTGTGAGGGGCAAAAACTGCAAACGGCCGTTGCCGGCCGTGTGGACTGGGTTTTAGCCGATCACAAACAAGGGTTGACCGAATTCGACCGGTTGGCCGTTTTCGACCAGGATCTGGGTCACGACGCCGGCTTTGTCGGAGTCGATTTCATTCAGGAGCTTCATCGCTTCGATGATGCACAGGGTATCACCTTCCTTGACGGTCGAGCCCACTTCAACATAGGCGGCGCTGCCAGGAGCGGAGGACCGGTAGAAGGTGCCGACCATCGGCGACTTGACCACATAGCCGGTTGGCTCGGCGGCTACCACGACGGCAGCTGCCGCAGCCGGGGCAGCGGCTGGCGCGGCTGGCTGGTAGTGGGCTTGCATGCCTTGCGGCTGCATCATGACCATCTGGTTTTGCGGCATGGCCGACGATTTGACGATGCGAACCTTGCTTTCGCCTTCGGTAACTTCCAGCTCTGCGATATCCGATTCGGCGACCAGGTCGATCAAGGTCTTGAGTTTTCGTAGATCCATGTAAAACCCCTAGGAATGTAGTTTGTTTTATGAGTGATGCGGTGATGTCCAGAACCTATCGCCGCGCTAAATACGTGCAGATCGCGTAGATTAACGTTTTTTAAGCGCAAAGTCGATGGCAAGCCGATATCCATCGATACCCAGGCCGCAGATCGTCCCCTGCGCGATCGCGCTGATAAATGAGTGGTGTCGAAACGTTTCGCGTTGATAAATATTCGAGATATGGACTTCCACGAACGGGATGGCGACCCCGGCCAGCGCATCGCGCAAGGCAACGCTGGTATGGGTCAGGCCGCCCGGATTGATGACGATGGCATCGATCCCTTCCGCTCGCGCGGCATGGATGCGGTCGATCAGCGCGCCTTCATGGTTGCTTTGAAAGCAGACCAGGTCGGCACCGGCCGCCATGGCTTGCGCCATTGCTGCCTGCTCGATATCGGCCAAGGTGCTGGCGCCGTAGACCTCAGGCTCGCGCGTTCCCAGCAAATTCAGGTTGGGACCGTTGAGCAGAAGGAGGTTTTTTGCCATGTATGGAAGACCGTTTTAGCGAAAGTTCCGCATTTTGCCGCCAAAGATACGCATTGGCAAGAGAAAAAAGCACGCTCCGAATTTACAATTTATCCAGATCGGCGCGCAACTGATCAAATTTCAAGCGGCCCAGATAGGTCTTTTTGACTTCGCCATCGGCGCCGATCAGCACCGTAAAGGGCAAACCGCCCGTGGCATTGCCGAAATGACGCGACAGGTCGGTGCCGCTCATGCCGGACACATACACGGGATAGGCGATCTTGAACTTGCTGGCAAAGGTGGCAATATTGCTGGCCGAATCGATGCCGATGCCGATGACCTGCAGGTTCTTCGCCGCATAGTGGCCTTGTACTTCGGATAACTCCGGCATTTCTTCCACGCAAGGTGGGCACCACGGCGCCCAGAAATTCACCAGCAGGTTTTTCCCTTTCCATTGCGACAAGACTTGCGTGGTGCCCGCCGCGTCCGGCAGGGACAGCGCATACAGCTCATTCACGGGACCCGTCGCGCCTGGCGCGATGGTGGTCGTCAGCGGTCCCGCTGCTTTCGCCTTTTCCTTGCTCAAACCGACGTAGGCGCCCATGCCGCCAAACATCAGCGCCACGATGGCGCAGGCGATCCAATTCTTTTTTGTCATAACTTTATCTATATCAATGTTAGTCGGCAGCCGGCACGCCATCGGCGAGGCTGGCGGCCAGCAGGCTGCGCAGCCCGGCGATATCGGTGCGCAGCACCTTGCCGTCCGCCTTGGTTTTCAGCGCGCCGCGCATATCGTCGAGCTCATACATGGCCGCGTGCACGCCTTCGTTTTTCCACAAGAAACTGGCTGTCTCGACCGCATCATAACGCGCTCCCTTGAAATGCGGGCTTTCCGACATGTCGAGCACGACATTTTTATTCAGCAGGAAGATGTGGATTTCCTTGGCGCTCTCGGCAAACAGCTGCAAATAGATCTCGTCGTGGGGACCGGCCGTGCCATTGAGCACGGGGCCGCTGAGCAGGGGATGAAATTGTTGCAATGCTTCCATCACCTGCAGCGCTATCGTGCGCAGCTGGAACAGCCGCGCCGGCTGGCTGTCGGCCAGGAACAGGGCATTGTATTGCCGCACCTGTTCTTCGATCATGTCGTTGTCAGGCAGTATATTTGGCCGATTCGTGGGCCGGTTCGGCGCGTCGCCCAGGACTTGCCGCGCCGCCTTGCGCTTGGCGCTGCCATAGTCGGCGCCATCCTGCGCCACGAGGCGCGCGGCAGCGGCGGCGATTTCCTGGCGCAACTGCGCGCTATCGTCAAATGCATCGTTCGTCATGAGCGAGATGATACTCCGAAGCGGAAAAAGTCATGGCGTCAGGTAAAATCCTGCACTTGCAGTTTTTTATCTCGCTGTCTTACTCACTGTCTTACTTACTAACCGAGCACCTTTCGCACTGATCACATGCATATTCATATTCTCGGCATTTGCGGTACCTTCATGGGCGGCCTGGCTGTCCTGGCCAAGGAAGCCGGCCATAAAGTCACCGGTTGCGATGCCAACGTGTATCCGCCGATGAGCACCCAGCTGGAATCGCAGGGAATCGAACTGATCCAGGGCTTTGATCCGGAACAGACCCAGCTGAACCCGGATTTGTATGTGATTGGCAATGTCGTTTCGCGCGGCAACCCGCTGGTGGAGGAAATCCTCAACCGCAGCCTGCCGTATGTGTCCGGCCCGCAGTGGATCGGCGAACACATCTTGCGCAATAAATGGGTGCTGGCTGTGGCCGGCACGCATGGCAAGACGACAACCTCGGCCATGCTGGCCTGGATACTCGAAGACGCGGGCTACGCGCCGGGCTTCCTGATCGGCGGCGTGCCGATGAACTTTGGCATTTCCGCGCGCCTGTCCGGCAAGATCGATGGCAAGAGCGCCGATTCGGACTTCTTCGTCATCGAAGCCGATGAATACGACACGGCCTTCTTCGACAAGCGCAGCAAGTTCGTGCATTACCACGCGAAGACGGCCATCATGAATAACCTGGAATATGATCACGCCGACATCTTCCCCGATCTGCACGCGATCGAGACGCAATTCCACCACCTGGTGCGCACCGTGCCCGGCATCGGCCGCCTCGTGTTCAACGGCGACGAAGCGTCGCTGCAGCGCGTGCTGGCGCGCGGTTGCTGGAGTGAAAAGGAAAGTTTTGGTCAAGATGCCAACTGGCAGCTGCAAGAGCAGGCCGATGGCAGCTTCGACGTGTATCTCAATGGCCAGCAGGAAGGCCATGTGGCGTGGGCGCTCACGGGCAAGCACAACCGCAGCAATGCGCTGGCAGCCATCGCCGCCGCGCGCCACGTGGGCGTGCCGATTGCCCAGGCCTGCGCTTCGCTGGCCACGTTCGACAGCGTCAAGCGCCGCATGGAAGTGCGCGGTGTCGTCAACGACATGACCGTGTACGACGATTTCGCGCACCACCCGACGGCCATTGCCACCACCGTGGGCGGCTTGCGGCAAAAAATCGGCGCCAGCGCCCGCATCCTGGCCGTGCTGGAACCGCGTTCGAACACCATGAAGCTGGGCGCCATGAAAGATGCGTTGCCGGGCAGCCTCAAGGATGCCGACCTGGTCTTCGGTTTCGGCAGCCGGCAAGCGCTGGGCTGGAGCCTGGGCGACGCGCTGGCGCCGCTGGGCCAGATTGCCAGCGCCTACGAAGACATCGATGCGCTGGTGGCGGCCGTGGCGGCAAGCGCCCGTCCCGGCGACCAGATCGTGGTCATGAGCAACGGCGGCTTTGGCGGCGTGCACCAGAAATTGCTGGAGGCGCTAGGCCGATGATTCTGTACCTGCATGGATTCCGCTCGTCGCCCCTGTCGATGAAGTCGCGCCTGCTGGCCGCGCAGATGCAGGCGCTGGGCCGCGAAGCAGAGTGGCTATGCCCGCAATTGCCGGCCTCGCCCAAGCTGGCCATCGCACTGGCCTTGTCGCTGGTCAAGGATGTGGCGCCGGCCGACCTGACGATCATCGGCTCGTCCTTGGGCGGCTATTACGCCACCTGGCTGGCCGAGCAGCTCGGTTGCCGCGCCGTGCTGCTCAATCCCGCCATCGTGCCCCTGATCGACCTGGAACAGCATGTGGGCGTGACGACCGAGTTCCATTCGGACAAGCCATTCGAGTTCAAGCGCGAGTACATCGACGAGCTGCGCACGTTTGCCGTAGAGAAAATTACGCAGCCGCAACGTTATTTCCTGATTGCCGCCACCGGTGATGAAGTGCTCGACTACCGCGACATGGTGGCGCATTATCAGGGGGCGCAGCAGTGCGTCATCGACGGCAGCGACCATGGCATCAGCGCATTTGCCGATTACCTGGCGCCCGTGCTGGCCTTTTGCGGCATCGATGCGGACGCGGGCCGGTGAGGCCGGGTTCGCTGCGCCAGGCGCAATGGCATGCGCACGTGAACGCCGTCCATGCGCCGCCGGCCTTGCGCCACTGGCTGACGGGCGGCGGTTCGCTGACGGCCAAACTGAAAGCGCACAGCCAGGCATTTCGCGTGCAATGTTTGCATCAGGAAACGGCGCGCTGCCTGAGCGACGAGGCGGCCATCATCGGTTTGCACCGCGCGGGCCGGGTGTGGGAACGCGAAGTGCTGTTACGTTGTGATAACAAGCCGGCCGTGTTTGGCCATACCGTCGTGCCCATGCAGGCGACGGCCACGGACTGGCCCCTGTTTTCCGCGCTGGGCGAGCGTTCGCTGGGCACGACCCTGTTCGGCGACCGCATGGTGCGGCGCGGCGAACTGGAATTTGCGCGCTTGCGTGCCGGGCATCCGCTGGTGCAGCGGGCGCAGGCGGCGCTGGCAGGGGAAGGGCGTCGCGCCGATGACAAGTCGCTGTTTTTTGCCCGTCGCTGCCTGTATCAGCGTCGCCAGGGATTGTTGCTGGTAACAGAAGTATTTTTGCCTGCGGTGCTGGAGCTGGCGTCCGTCACTCGCACCGTTGCAACCGACACATTAATAAACAAAGCATAACAATGAATCTATTTTTTGAAGAATCCGGCGATTTCAAGGTCGGCACGGTCCTGTCGCAAGCGGGTGAAGCCTACCAGGTCGAAATGGCCAGCGGCAAGCGCACCAAGGTCAAGGTCAAGGATGTGCTGCTGCAGTATGAAAAGCCGGCCCCGGCCGAGCTGCTGGAGCAAGCCAAGGCAGTTGTTTCTGAGATCGACCTCGATTTCCTGTGGGAAGTAGCGGGCGAAGACGAGTTCGGCTTTGCCGAACTGGGCGCTGAGTATTTCGGCCACGCACCGTTGCCGCCGGAAGCGGCCGGCCTGATCCTGGCCCTGCATTCGGCGCCCGTGTATTTCTACAAGAAAGGCCGTGGCCGCTACAAGGCGGCGCCGGAAGCGTCGCTGAAGGCGGCATTGGCCGGCATCGAAAAGAAAAAGCAGCAGGCGCTGGTGCAGGCCGCTTACGTGGAAGAGCTGAAACAGAACCGCTTGCCTGCCTCGATGCAGCCCATGGTGCTGCAACTGCTGTTCAAGCCGGACAAGAACACCATCGAATACAAGGCGCTGGAAGCGGCGTGCACGGAATTGCACACGACGCCGCCGCGCTTGATGCTGGCTGTCGGTGGTATTGCTTCGCCGAAAGACTTGCACTTGTCGAAGTTCCTCTTTGAAAACTTCCCCAAGGGCGCCGGCTTCCCGAACGTTCCCGTACCGGCCGTGACGGCCAAACTGCCGCTGGCGGACGTGGCCGCCTTCTCGATCGACGACGTGACCACGACCGAGATCGACGATGCCTTCTCCGTGCAGCCCTTGCCGGATGGCACCGTGAAAGTGGGCATACACATCGCCGCGCCGGGCCTGGGCATCCGCCCGGAAGACGTGATCGACAAGATGGCGCGCCAGCGCATGTCGACCGTCTACATGCCGGGCGACAAGATCACCATGCTGCCGGACGAAATCGTCAACGCGTTTACCCTGGCGGAAGGCACGACGTGCCCGGCGCTGTCGCTGTACGCCACCCTGGACCCGAAAGCGGACTGGGCCGTGGTCAGCACGCAGACGCGGGCCGAGCTGGTGCCGATCGCCAGCAATTTGCGGCATAACCAACTCGACGACCTTGTCAACGAGGAAACCCTGGCCAGCGGCGAAGGCGACTATCCGCACAAGGCCGATTTCGCCGTGCTGTGGCAATGGGCGCAGCAGCTGGAGCAGGGCCGCATGAAGAAGCGCGAAGCGTTCGGACTGAAGCCGGAACAGAATAACCGCGTCGATTTCAATTTCTATGTGGAAAACGATATCGTCACCGTGGCGCGCCGCAAGCGTGGCGCGCCGCTCGACAAGATCGTCGCCGAACTGATGATTTTTGCCAACAGCACGTGGGGCAAGATGCTGCACGACCATGGCGTGCCCGGCATCTACCGCAGCCAGGGCGGTGGCAGTGGCAATAGCTGGGCGGCCAAGATGCAGGTGCGCATGGTCACCCATGCGGCGCCGCACCAGGGCCTGGGCGTGGATCAATACGCGTGGAGCACGTCGCCCTTGCGCCGCTATACGGACCTGGTGAACCAGTGGCAAATCATCGCCTGCGCCGAGCATGGCGTGACGGCGCCGCTGGTGGCCCCGTTCAAGCCGCGCGATGCGAATTTGTTCGCCATCGTCTCGGCCTTCGACGCCGCGTATGCCGCATATGGCGATTTCCAGTCGAACATGGAACGCTACTGGTGCTTGCGCTGGTTGCACCAGGAAAACGCGCGCCAGGTCGATGCCGTCGTCTTGAAAGACGAGATCCTGCGCCTGGTCGACATTCCGCTGGTCATCAAGCTGCCGGGCATGCCATCGGTGGCGCGCGGCGCCCAGGTGAAGCTGGACTTGCTGCGCTGGGATGAAGTCGACCTGAGCATTGAAGCGCGCCTGCTGGAAATCGCCGCCGTGCCGGATACGGCGGCCGATGCCGAACTGGACTACGAAGAAGAGTCGGGCGATGAGTCACCTGACGATGGCGACGTGGCGACCGAGTCAGCGCCGGAAGCGGCGAACCAGGTCAGCGACGCCGAGGCGGAAGTTGCGGAACTGGCCAGCGAAGACGTGGTCAGCGAACCCGGGGTCAAGTAAGGCGCCCATCAGGCCACAAAGGCGGTGCCGAAAACTGTTGCCGGCGCCGCCCTTTGACGTAGAATTCAGCCATCTTGTATGGTGTGCTTGTTGCGAACTGGGTTGCGCGTGAAGTCTTTCCGAGAGTATCGTTTCCTGATGATAGCCGTGGCGGTATCGCTGCTGGCGCACGGCGCCTTGCTGGCGATGCATTTTGTCGCCCCGGCCCCGCAGCGGGCCGTGGCGACCGATCCCGGCCTGGAAGTGATCCTGGTCAATGCCAAGCATGCGAACAAGCCGCTGAAGGCCGATGCCCTGGCGCAAGCCAACCTCGACGGTGGTGGACAAGCCGACAAGGGCCGCGCCAAGTCGCCCTTGCCGGACATGCGCAAGGTGGAAGAGGGCGACAGCGTCAAGGCCAGCGCCCGGCGCATCGCCGAACTGGAGCAGAAGCAGCAGGAATTGCTGACCCAGGCGGCCAGGACGACGCCTTACAGCGCCGCGCCCGTCACGGAAAAGGACAAGCCCAATCCCCTGGCCAGCGGCTCGGACTTGATGGAAAGCAGCAAGGCCATCGCGCGCATGGCGGCCGAGATCAGCCAGACCGTGGAAGACCAGAATAAACGTCCGCGCAAGACCTTCATTACGCCCAGTACGCAGGAGGTCGGCTATGCCATGTATTACAAGAGCCTGCAAAAGCGCATCGAGGAAATCGGCACGCTGAATTTCCCGCAAAAGAATGGCCGCAAGATGTATGGCGAACTGGTTGTCTACATCCCCATCTTCCAGGACGGCACGATTTACCAGAAGGAAGGCGGCGCCCGCGTGGAGAAAAGCTCGGGCAATCCCGCGCTGGACGCGGCGGCCCTGGCCATCGTGCGCCGCGCGGCGCCCTATGGCCGTTTCCCACCGAACATGTTGTCGAGTGACAAGGATGACCTGTGGGTCGTCATCACCCGCTTCAAATTTACGCGCGAAGAAAAAATGGAAGCTAACCTGACTGGCGGCAGCAATTGAACAAGAATGAAATGAATCCAGATCAATATTGCGTCTTCGGCAACCCCATCGCTCACAGCAAGTCCCCCCTGATCCACGCCGCGTTTGCCCTGCAGACGGGCGAGCCCATCGTGTATGAGCGCCGGCTGGCGCCGCTGGACGGCTTTGCCCTGGCGGCCCGCACGTTTGCCGCCGAGGGCGGCAAGGGCGCGAACGTGACGGTGCCCTTCAAACTGGATGCGTGCGCGCTGGCCACCGTCCTGACGCCGCGGGCTAAGGCCGCCGGCGCCGTCAATACCCTGCGTTTCGATGGCGACACTATTCTTGGTGACAATACCGATGGCGCGGGCCTGGTGGCGGACATCGTGCGCAACGCGGGCGTGCCCATCGCCGGCAAACGCATCCTGCTGCTGGGCGCGGGCGGCGCGGCGCGCGGCGTCGTGCTGCCCTTGCTGGAACAGGGACCGCAGGAAATATTCATTGCCAACCGCACCGTGGCCACGGCCGAAGTGCTGGTGGCGCAGTTTGCCGACGCGCTGGCGCACCCCGGTCAGCTGCGTGCCGGTGCTTTCGCACAGGCGGATGGCCAGTTCGATATCGTCATCAATGCCACTTCGGCCAGCCTGGCGGGCGACTTGCCGCCCGTGCCGCCGGGTATCTTCGGCGATCACACGCTGGCGCTGGACATGATGTATGGCGCCCACCCCACCGTCTTCATGGACTTCGCCGCGCAGCATGGCGCGCAGGTGCGCGACGGCCTGGGCATGCTGGTGGAGCAGGCGGCCGAAGCGTTTTACGTGTGGCGCGGCGTGCGGCCGCAGACGCAGGACTTGCTGGCGCAATTGCGCAGTGCCCTGTGAGCGGCGGCAAGAAGGGCATGCGCCGCAGCGGCAGCCGCTACGGCTGGATCAAGTGGCTGTTCATCGTGCCCATCCTGGCCTTCATCGTCGTGCAACTGTATTTCTTCCTGCAAATCTGGTGGTGGGTCGACCATAACCCGTCCAGCACGGCCTTCATGCGCGAACAATTGTCTGTCTTGCAGGACAAGAATCCCAACGCCACGATCAAGCAGACGTGGGTGCCGTACAACCGCATCTCGAACAATCTGAAACGGGCCATCATCGCTTCGGAAGACGCGAATTTCTCCGAACATGAAGGCGTGGACTGGGAAGCCTTGCAAAAGGCATATGAAAAAAACAGCAAGAAGCAGAAGGTCGTGGCGGGCGGCTCCACCATCACGCAGCAGCTGGCGAAGAATCTGTTCCTGTCCGGTTCGCGCAGCTATGTGCGCAAGGGCCAGGAACTGATCATCACATACATGCTGGAAAGCCTGATGGAGAAGCAGCGCATTTTCGAGATTTATTTGAACGTGGTGGAGTTTGGCACAGGCATCTTTGGCGCCGAAGCGGCCGCACGCCACTACTACAGGGGCAGCGCGGCGGGCCTGAGCGCCGGACAGGCGGCGAAACTGGCCGTGATGCTGCCGAATCCCCGTTTTTATGACCGTCACCGCGATACGGGCTATCTGAACCGGCGTACCAGTGTCATCCTGCGCCGCATGGGAGCGGCCGAATTGCCTTGATAGTGGCCGGCTTTGTTTGCATAAAATCAAGGCTGCCTGATTAGCACTATTGCGGCGCAGCATCTTAATGGTGCATTGCCGCACATTTTCCATGAAAAAGCATGGTGGAGGGGTGGTCGCGAAAAGGCCTTTGCGGGTACACTTGCGCTGTTTTCATTTTTGGCGCCAGCGCCAGCACATCACGATAACCCAACATCCGGCTGAGAGCGCGCATGATCAATGTCTTTGTATTACAGAATGGCCGGCTCAACCAGGTGCCGATCGACAGCCGCGCAGACCTCGAAAACGCCGAACCGGTGTGGGTCGACCTGACCGACCCTACCGATGATGAACGGGCCTGGGTCAAGGCCATCTACAACGTCACCCTGCCGGGCGAAGACGAAGTCAAGGATATTGAAGCGTCGGCCCGCTATTACGAAGCGGAAAACGGCGACTTGCATCTGCGCACGGACTTCTTGCGCGAAGAAGACGATGGCCCGTCGCGCGTCATCACGGTAGCCTTCATTCTTGCCCGCAAGATCCTGTTTTCCATGCATACGGACGACTTGCCCGTGTTCCGCCTGGTGCGCATGCGCGCCCGTTCGCGGCCCGGCTCGATTGCCGACTACATGGACGTGCTGCTGGACCTGTACGCTACCGATGCCGAATATTCGGCCGACGTGCTTGAAGGCATCTACCAGAACCTGGAAGAAGTCAGCACGCGCGTGCTGCAAAAGGAATTTACCGATGCGCACGCGGCCGAAGCGCTGAATGCGATTGCCCACGAGGAAGATTTGAATGGCCGTATCCGCCGCAACATGATGGATACGCGCCGCGCCGTGAGCTTTCTGATGCGCGGCCGGCTGCTCAATTCCGAGCAGTTCGAGGAAGCGCGGCAGATTTTGCGCGACATCGAATCGCTCGATGGCCATACGTCTTTCCTGTTTGATAAGATCAACTTCCTGATGGATGCCACCGTCGGCTTCATCAACATCAACCAGAACAAGATCATCAAGATCTTCTCGGTGGCCAGCGTGGCTTTCCTGCCGCCCACCCTGATCGCCAGCGTGTACGGCATGAACTTCAAGCTGATGCCGGAACTGGAGTGGTCGTTCGGCTATCCCTGGGCCTGGGGCTTGATGGTCACCAGCGCCATCGCGCCCTTCCTGTATTTCCGCCACCGAGGCTGGCTGAAATAAACCGCATCGCCGGGGCGCTCCGCGTCCCGGTTTCAAGGCGAGCGCAGCAAATTCAAAAATCAGCGATAATCACTGGTATTGCGTGGTATTGAATTGGTATTTTCGCGTAGCCGCTTGCCTGGCGCCCGATTCTTTCCCCCTTTGGCTGCTTTTTGCAGAAAAGTATCGTCATTCAGACGTTTTCTGCGTGGTAGCGTCCGCCTGTTCCACCTATGATCGTTGCGATGCCTGCCCTTGCCGGCTGGCCGCCGCATTTCCCGTCACCGTTGTCTTCTGGAGAGTCCATGCCTGATACCGCCACCACCCCACCGCGCTTTACCCATTTGATCAGCGACTGCGATGGCGTGCTGATCGACAGCGAAGCCGTGGCCCTGCAAGCGCTGCTGGAATTGCTGGGACCGCGCCTGCCGAACCTGCCCGAGGGCGTCACCCTGCAAGGCTTGATCGAGCCGCGCCTGGGCCAGCGTCTGGTGCCGCTGATGCAGGATATCTACAAGGAACTGGGCTTGCCACAATTGCCGGCCGACGAAATCATGGCCATCGGCAACTCCGTCGATGCGGCCTGCGACGCGCAATTGCGCGCCGTGCCCGGCGTGGCGCAGGCGCTGGCCGTCATACCCCTACCCAAGGCTGTGGCCTCGAACAGCGTCAGCGCGCGCGTGCTGTCGGCGCTCGAGCGGACCAGCATGGCGCAGCTGTTCCACAGCCGCGTCTTCACGCCGGACCTGGTCGGCCATGCCAAGCCGCATCCGGGCCTCTACCTGGCGGCGGCTAGCGCCTTTGGCGTGCCGCCGGGCCAGTGCCTGGTGCTGGAAGACAGCGTCACGGGCGTGACGGCCGCCGTGGCGGCGGGCATGACGGTATTGGGATTCATCGGCGGCGGGCATATCGCCGCCGGCCAGGAAGAACGCCTGAAGGCGGCCGGCGCGCATGTCGTGTTCAACGACATGGCCAGTTTGCCGGCGCTGGTGGCCGCGGTGATGGACACCGCAGTGGTGTAACTTTACGCGAGCTTGGCGAACACCTTGCGCGCGGCAGCGATGGTGGCGTCGATGACGGCATCATCGTGCTGCGCCGAGACGAAGCCCGCCTCGAAGGCGGCGGGCGCGAAGTACACGCCTTCGTCCAGCATGGCGTGGAAGAAGGCGTTGAACTTGCTGCGGTCGCCCGCCATCATTTCCGCGTAGCTGGTGGGTGGCGTGGCGCTGAAATAGATGCCGAACATGCCGCCGATGTAGTCGGCGCAGAAGACCACGCCGGCCTCCTGTGCGGCGGCCGTCAAGCCTTCGGCCAGGCGCTGGGCGGTGGCGCCCAGCTGCTCGTAGAAGCCAGGCTGCTGGATCAGTTTCAAGGTGGCCATGCCGGCCGCCACGGCGACCGGGTTGCCCGACAGGGTGCCCGCCTGGTAGACGGCGCCCAGCGGCGCCATGTGGTGCATCAGCGCGGCGCTGCCGCCGAAGGCCGCCACCGGCATGCCGCCGCCGATCACCTTGCCCAGCGCCGTGAGGTCGGGCTTGATGCCGTACAGCGCTTGCGCGCCGCCCAGGGCCACGCGCAAGCCGCACATGACTTCATCGAAAATGAGCAGGGCGCCGTGCTGCGTGCACAGCTCGCGCATCGCTTGCAGGAATGCCGGCGTGGCTTTCACCAGGTTCATGTTGCCGGCCACCGGTTCGACGATGACGCAGGCGATCTCCGCGCCGAAGCTGTCGAAGGCGTCCTTCAGCTGTTCCACATTGTTATAGTCGAGCACCAGGGTGTGCTTCACAAAATCTTCCGGCACGCCGGCCGACGTCGGGTTGCCGAAGGTGAGCAGGCCGCTGCCCGCCTTTACCAGCAGCGAATCGGCGTGGCCGTGGTAGCAGCCTTCGAACTTGACGATCTTGTCGCGTCCCGTGGCGCCGCGCGCCAGGCGCAGGGCGCTCATGGTCGCTTCCGTGCCCGACGAGACCAGGCGCACCTGCTCGATCGACGGCACCAGGCGCGTGATTTCCTCGGCCATCAGCACTTCGCCTTCGGTCGGCGCGCCGAACGACAGACCCAGCGCGGCCGCATCCTGCACCGCTTTCACCACTTGCGGATGGGCGTGGCCGACGATGGCCGGGCCCCACGAGCCGATGTAGTCGATATAGCGCTTGCCGTCCGCGTCCCAGAAATACGGGCCTTCGGCGCGCGTGATGAAACGCGGCGTGCCGCCGACGGAGCGGAAGGCGCGCACGGGCGAATTGACGCCGCCTGGCGTGGTTTTTTGTGCGCGGGCAAACAGGATGTCGTTCTGTGAAGTCGTCGTCATGATAATCGTGCCTTGAAAGTGGATCGTTGTCTGTGTCGTCTGTACTTATTGGGCGCCGCGCTGGCGATGCTGCCGGAACAGCCGGTTCGGCACCAGCTTGCCCATGCCGTGGCGCTGTGCGTGGGTCAGCGCGCCGGCCGTGAATTCCTGCGCCGCCACGACCACCTGCGGCACATCGTCTTCGTTTTGCGCCAGGGCCAGCAGGGCGGTGGCCGCTGCCGACAGGGTGCTGCCGGCGCCGTTGAAGATGCCTGGCAGGTGCTGCCACTCGTCGTGGCGCACCACGCCGTCTTCGCCGAACAGGGTATTGGCGCGCAATTTGCCTTCGCCCGTGCCGGACTTGCTGGCGTCGGCCGGCATGCCGGTGACGAGCACGTATTCGCAGCCCAGCGCCACCAGGTAGTCGACGTCGTTTTGCAGGGTGTCGTCCGGATCGGCGTCGCGCCAGGTTTCGGCCAGACGCTCCAGTTCCACCGGCGAGAGCACCAGCAGGGTTGTTTGCGGGATCAGCAACTGGCGCACGGCCGTGAGGATGTCTTCATCGTCCATGCCCTGTTCCGGCAGCGCCGAAATGAAGGGATCGAGGATCAGCGGCACGTTCGGATAGTCGGAGACGATTTCGGCGATGGCCGTGACGTTTTCCACGCTGCCCAGCGCGCCGATCTTGATGGCGGCCACGGACATGTCTTCCAGCAGCACGCGCGCCTGGTCGGAAACCCAGTCCGGGTCGACCGCCTGCACGTCTTCCACGCGCGCCGTATCGCTGATCAACAGGCCCGTGGTGACCGACAGGCCATGGCAGCCGAAGGCTGAAAATGTGGCCAGGTCGGCCTGGATGCCGATTGCACCGACCGGATCGGACACGCCGAAGCTTAATATGAGGGGAGAAGTTTGGTTTTGCACGGCGGGTAGATTAAGATACCTAATTCAGCATTTTACTTGATTGAAGGGTGGCAGAACGTGAGTAGCAACGAAACAACGCAGCAATTCCAAACGTGGATGTGTCTTATTTGCGGCTGGGTTTATGATGAAGCGGCCGGCTTGCCCGACGAAGACATTGCTCCCGGCACGCGTTGGGCCGATGTTCCGATGAACTGGACCTGTCCTGAATGCGGTGCGCGCAAGGATGATTTCGAGATGGTGGCGCTGTAATTAATCGAGGTCCACGGGATGCCGCTGCCGCACGCAGGTAGCGCGGCAGCCTGTGCTATCGTATGAAAATTGTCGAATAATCACATGACGCGTCCCTTTTTGCCCGAGGCGCCATCCGATGCCGCGTGCGCCAGCGCCACGATCCTCGTCATCGACGACAGCGCGACGATACGCAGCGCGGCCGCGAACATCCTGGGCGAGGCCGGTTATCGCGTGGTGGTGGCGGAAAATGGCTTCGAGGCCCTGGCCAAGATTGCCGACTGCCAGCCGGCGCTGATCGTGTGCGACATCGTGATGCCGCGCCTGGACGGCTACCGCACCTGTGCGCTGATCAAGGCCAGTGCGGCCTTCCACGCCACGCCGGTGCTGATGCTGTCGTCGAAGGAGGGCTTGTTCGACCGCGCGCGCGGCGCCATGGCAGGCGCCAGCGCCTGCCTGGCCAAGCCGCTGGCGCGCGAGGCGCTGCTGGAGGCCGTGCGGGTGCACCTGGCCGGGCATTTTGAGTAAGTGTTTTTATTGATGACAACGCAGCAAGGATGCAGATGGCCATACACACAATTCTGATCGTCGATGACTCGCCGACAGAACGCTACTACCTGAGCGAGATGCTGGTGCGTGCCGGTTATGCCGTCTTCACGGCGCAGGACGGCGCCGACGCGCTGGCGCAGCTGAAGCAGGCCAGGCCCGACCTGATCCTGATGGATGTGGTGATGCCCGGTGCGAATGGCTTCCAGATCACGCGCGCGATTGCGCGCGATCCCGAACTGCAGGACGTGCCGGTGATTATCTGCTCCAGCAAGAGCCAGGAAACGGACCGTATCTGGGGCTTGCGCCAGGGTGCGCGCGATTACCTGGTCAAGCCGGTGGCCGAAGCCGAGCTGCTGGCCAAGATCGCCGCGATTTCCTGAGCATGCGCACGATGCCAGGTCAAGGCGTGTCCACCGCGGCCTTTTCGCCGGCCGCTGCCGCCATGCCGCCTTTCGAGACGGGCGCGCGGCAGGGGCGCTTGCGCCAGTATCAGCTGCAACTGATCGAGCGGATACAGGCCGCGCGCAGTGGCGCGCTGGCAGCGCGCAAGGAACTGGGCGTGATGCTCGGTGGCCGGCCGTGCCTGCTCGACCTGACGCAGCTCGGTGAAATCGTCATTGCCGCCGGCGTGCAGATCCAGGGCGTGCCGCTGGCGCAGGACTGGTACCTGGGCCTGGCGGCCATGCGCGGACGCCTGACGGGGATCGTCGACCTGGCCCGCTACATGGGTGAGCCGGCCTGCGTACCTGGCAATCACTGCCGCATCATCACGTTTTCTCCCCGCCTGGGCCTCAATTGCGCGCTGCTCGTCGAACGCGTGCTGGGCTTGCGCCAGTTGCGCGCGATGCAGTCCGTGCCCGTTCACGATGCGGCGCAGGGCGTGTTCCCATCGTGGGCGGCGCAGGCGCTGCGCGACAGCGAAGGGCAGCAGTGGCTGCGCCTGGACCTGGCGCAGCTGGCGCAAGCGGAACGCTTCCTCGATGCCGGTTTTGGCGGCGTCCCCGCACGCCACAAGGACATTTGCTGATGGGCGCCCATTCCCCCATTCTGGCGGCCGGCATGCCTGAAGCACAGCTCGCTCCAGACGCGCCGGCATCGGCGGCCGACCTGCCGCTGCGTCTGCGCGACGCGCTGGGACGGCGCAAGTCGCTGGCCAGCGCGCCGGCCGGGGACTGGAAGCTGCCGCTGATCGGCCATTTGCCACTGCAAAAGCAGCTGAGCATCCTGTCGACGGTGATGGCCCTGAGCCTGGCTGCCAGCCTGCTGTTCGTCGGCCTCAATACGCGTAGCGGCAATATCGCCTCGGCGCAGACGCAGCTGGCCGGCGATGCGCTGATGCATTCGCAGCGCCTCGGCAAGGCCGCGCCGAACGCCGTGCAAGGCAATCCGGAGGCCTTCCGCCAGCTCGAGGAAAGCCGCAATGAACTGAACCAGGATTTCCGGCTGATGCTGCGCGGCGGGACGTATCACGGCCGCGATATCGGCGAGTCGCGTTCCGCCCTGCTGGCGGCGGTGGCCGACGCGCGCAAGAAGTGGGCCAGCAGCGACCGCGCGGCTAGCACCATCTTGCGCCTGAAAACGGAGCTGGGCGAATTCGACAAGACCTTGCAGCAATTGAACGCGCTGTCGCCGGCGCTGCTGGCGCAGACGGAAGAAATCGCCGCGCTGAAGGTGCAGCGCGGCGGCAATGCGCGCGACCTGGCTGTCATCGGCCGCCTGATGATGCTGAGCCAGCGCATGAGCCGCAGCGCCAGCGAGTTCCTGTCGTCGGGCAGCATCAGCTCGGAAACGGCATTTTCGCTGGGGCGCGACACGACGTATTTCCGCACCGCCGCCGAAGGCTTGCTCAATGGCAGCGTGTCGCTGCAATTGGCGCCCACGCGCGACGCCGAATTGCGCGACCGGCTGGTGGCGCTGAAAGCCAGTTTCGACACTTACCAGAAGCTGGTCTCGTCGATACTCGACCGCCTCGACAAATTCAGTGCGGCGAAAAGCGCCGAACAGCTGATCTTCAATGAAAATGAAGACCTGCGCCAGCGTTTGACCCTGCTGCAGCAGATGTATCACGTGAACCAGGAAACCCTGGGCCTTGCCTTCTGGATGATGGTCGGCGGCGTGTTGCTGACCCTGATCGCGGCGGCCGGCATCGGCAGGGTGCTGCTGCAGGACTCCGTCAACCGCACGCGCGACGCCGAGCGGCGGCGCCAGGAAGCGGAAATCCTGCGCCTGCTGTCGCAGGAGAAGGAAGAGCAGGCCAAGGCCAAGAATGAGCAGAACCAGGCGGCCATTCTGCGACTGATGAACGAATTGCAGAAGGTCGCCGATGGCGACCTGACGGTGCAGGCCACCGTGTCGGAAGATATCACGGGCGCCATTGCCGATTCCGTCAACTACACGGTCGAGGAATTGCGCGGCCTGGTGGGGAGGGTGACGGCGACGGCCGAACAGGTCAACCGCGCCTCGACGCAGGCGCAAAGCATCTCCAGCAAGCTGCTGATCGCCTCGCAGCAGCAGTCGCGCGAGATCCAGGGCGTCAGCGCCACGGTGGTCAAGATGGCCAATGCGATTACCGACGTGTCGAAGTCGGCCAGCGTCTCGGCCGACGTGGCGCGCCAGTCGGTGGCGGCGGCGCAGCAGGGTTCGACGGCGGTGGAAAACGCCATCAAGGGCATGCATGAAATCCGCGAGCAGATCCAGGATACCTCCAAGCGCATCAAGCGACTGGGCGAATCGTCGCAGGAAATCGGCGAAATCACCGAGCTCATTTCCGATATCACCGAGCAGACCAACGTGCTGGCGCTGAACGCCGCCATCCAGGCCGCATCGGCCGGCGAGGCGGGGCGCGGTTTTTCGGTCGTGGCGGAGGAAGTGCAGCGCCTGGCAGAACGCTCGGCGGCCGCCGCCAAGCAGATCGGCGCGCTGGTGCGCACCATCCAGGCCGATACCCAGGATGCGACGCGGGCGATGGAAACCTCCACGCAGGGCGTGGTCGAGGGCGCGCGCCTGTCGGACGCGGCTGGCGCAGCCTTGAACGACATCAGCCAGGTGTCGAAACACCTGGCCGAGCTGATCCAGGGCATCTCGTTCGCCACCGGCACGCAGGCTGGTTCGGCCAGCGGCGTGGCCTTGAATATCCAGCATATCCTGAGCGTGACGGAGCAGACCCAGGATGGCACGCAGCAAACGGCGCAATCGATCCATAAACTGTCGATGCTGGCGCAGGAACTGAAAAATTCGGTGTCGCGCTTCCGCGTCGCCGCCTGAACGCCGCGCCAGTCCAGGCGATTTCCTTACCGAGGCATGCATGAGCACACCTGATAGTCCACAGCAGTCCAAGCCGTTCGACAGCGAACCTTTGTCGTGGGTGATGGTGGAAATCCGCGAAGCGCTGGGCCGCTCGAAAACGGCCCTGTTCGAGGCGGGTGGCCGCGAGCGCGAGGAACGCGCCACGGCCCTGCAGCATGCGCGCTCGCATCTGCACCAGGCGCACGGCGCACTGGTGATGGTGGACGTGGCCGGCGCCAGCCTGCTGACGGACGGCGCGGAACAGGCGCTGGCGCGCTTTCGCGACGGCAGCCTCGAATACACGCTGGACCATGCGCAAGTCGTCGCCGAACTGTATCAGGCCCTGATCGAATACCTGGAAGACCTGGTGGCCGGCACGCCGCCGCAGCCGGTGCGTTTGTTCCCCTACTACCGCGACCTGCAAACCATGCTGGGCGCCGAGCGCATCCACCCGGCCGACCTGTTTTTTCCGCCTTCATCGATGCTGGAAGGGCATGCCATCGCGCTGGCGCAGGCGCCCCCGGTGGCAGATTATCCGGCCTGGCGCGGACGTTTTGAAAAGTCCCTGTTGCCCTTCCTGAAGGCGCAGGATGATGCGGTGCGGCGCCAGCACGCCAGCGAGCTGCACGCTACCTTGAGCCTGGTGGCCGACGCGCAGCAGGAAGCGCCGGCGCGGACCTTCTGGTTCGCCATGCAGGCGTTTGCGGGACTGGCGGCCAGCGGCGAGGGCATGGGCACGCTCAACGTCAAGCAGCTGTTCGGCCTGATCAACCTGCAATTGCGCCGCCTGGCGCAGGGCACGGCCAGCCTGCCCGAATCGATGCTGCGCGAGGCCCTGTTCTTCATCGCCGCAGCGCACGAGCCGACGCCGCAGGCGCGCCAGCTGCGTGACGCCTTCGCGCTGGAAGGCATGCTGCCCGCCGACGTGGAAACGCGGCGCTACGGCCAGCTCGACCAGGATGCCTTGCAAGGCGCCCGCACGGCCCTGGCGCAGGCGCGCGTCAGCTGGAGCCGCCTGGCGCAAGCCGACCTCGATCCAGCCCTGGGCATGGATTTCGAAGAGTCGCTGCAACAGGTGGCGGCACATGTGGAGTCCTTGAAGCAACCGGCCCTGGCCAGCCTGCTGCGCGAATGCGCGGCCGTGGCGCGGCAAGCCGTGGCCAGCGGACGCAGTGCGGCCCTGGAAAATGAAATCGGCATGGCGCTGCTGTTTGCCGATACGGGCCTGGAGCAGGTGCGCCGCCTGCCCGACGATTTCGCCGGCAATGCGGAAACCATCGCCGCGCGCCTGCAGGCGCTGCTGGCTGGCGAAGCGCCGCCGCCCGTCACGGCGGGCGAACTGTCGCGCCAGATCGAGCAGGGCCAGACGGTGGCCGCACTGGCCGAGGACATGAAGACGGGCTTGCGCCAGGTGGAAAAGGTGCTCAATGCGTATTACGCGGATGCGTCGCGAGGCGTGGCCCTCGATGGCGTCGCGCCCGTGCTGGAGCAGTTGCAGCAGCAGCTGGCCGGGCTGGGACAGGAGGACGCGCGCGCCGCCGTCTTGCAGGTCGATGCGGCCGTGCGGCAGCTGGCCGGTGGCGACGCCAATGCGGAGGCCAAGGCGGACGCGCATGCCGAGGCGCTCGACGAGATCGCGCAAAATGTCAGCGCGCTGGGCTTTTTTATCGATATGCTGGGCCGCAACGCGCAGGCGGCCAGCGGGCGTTTTCATTTCGATGCCGCCGCCGGCACCTTCCGCGCCCTGCCATTTGAAAAAGTCGCCGCCGCCGGCGCCGTGCCGGTGCCCTTGCTCGACCAGGCCCTGGCGCCCGCCGCGCCTGCCGGCATGGATGCCGCACCGGCAGTGACCGATGTCGATGCGCAGATGCTCGACATTTTTATGGCCGAATCGCGCGAAGTGCTGGCCTTTATCGACACCACCCTGGCCCTGCCGCGCGAGCAGGCCGCCAGCGGCGACCACCTGGCCATGCTGCGCCGCTCGTTCCATACCCTGAAGGGCAGCAGCCGCATGATCGGCCTGGCGCAGTTTGCCGAAGCGGCCGGCGCCATTGAACGCGTCATGAATACCTGGCTGGCCGAGGCACGCCCCGTCAGCGACGACTTGTTTACCTTGCTCAATTACGGCTGGTATCAGCTCAGCGAATGGGTGGCCGAACTGGAAGGCGGCGCCGGGCGCGAGCGCGAGGCGGGCATGCTGCTGATGGCGGCCGAGCGCGTGCGCGAAGGCGGTCCGTTCGAACTGCGCAAGCCTCGCCCGGCATCGGCCGCGCCGGTGGCCAGCAATGGCAATGTGATCGGACTTCCCTTGGCCACGGCGCCCGCGCTGCACGAAGCGCCGGACGATCATCTCAAGCACGTGGGCGACCTGCGCATCAGCCTTCCCTTGTATAACATCTACCTGGCCGAGACGGATGAATTGCTGCGCGTGCTCACGCGCGACTTCGGCGAATGGCGCCATGAACAGCGCGCCGTCAGCGCGGAGGCGCTGCAAGCCGTGCATACCCTGGCGGGCACGTCGGGCACGGTCGGCTTCCAGTCGCTGCGCGACCTGGCGCACGCGCTCGAGACGGTGATCGAGACGGTGGTGCCGCCGCTGGCCGGCCTGCGCGCCGAACAGCACGACGTGCTGGAACATGCCACGCAGCGCATCGGGCAAATGCTGCAGGCGTTTGCGCTGGGCGACCTGGCACCAACGCAGCCGGACATGATCGAAGCGCTCAACACCCTGTGGCGCGCCCTGACGGCGCCGCCCGGCGAGAGCCAGGAAGAGCGGCTCGACGCCCTGTTTGCGGCGGCCTACGCCAGCATCGTCGGCGCGCCGGCGCAGCCCGCCGAGCCGCTGGCCGACGCATTGGCTGAGATTCCTGTGCCCCAGCTCGAGACCCTGTTCGAAGCGACGTATGCGAGCATCGTCGCCGATGCGCTGCAGCCGCAGGCTGCCGAAGCACATGTCCCTGATATCGGCGCCAGCGACGACCTGTTCGACGCCGGCTTCGAGCACGCGCCGCCATTGGAGCATGCGGCGCCGGAAGCGCCTGCGCCCGCCATCATGCCGGCCGATGCGGCCGCGCTGCTGGCGGCGAGCGCCGGCATCAGCGATGAACTCGACCTCGATTTATTGTCCGTCTTCCTGGAAGAGGGCGCCGACCTGCTGCCGCAGATCGGCGAGGCGCTGCGCAGCTGGCAGCAGCAGCCGCGCGACAGCGGCCAGGCGCAGATGCTGCTGCGCACCCTGCATACGGTCAAGGGCAGCGCCCGCATGGCCGGCGCCATGCGCCTGGGCCAGCATGCGCATGAAATCGAGACGCATATCGAAAACATGCTGCACGCGGGCACCGCCACACCGCAGGCCTTCGAGGAACTGCTGGCTCATTACGACCATGCGCTGCACCTGTTCGAGCAGCTGCAGCAGCCCTTGCTGCCCTTGCCGGGCATGGAAGACACGCCGGCCGCCGAACCGAAGGCGGCCCTGGTGCGCGTGCGCGCCGATATCCTCGACCGCCTGGTGAACCAGGCCGGCGAAGTGTCGATCACGCGCTCCAAAATGGAAAATGAAGTTGGCGTGCTGGGCGCCTCGCTGTCCGAGTTTTCCGACAACCTGGCACGCTTGCGGCGCCAGCTGCGCGAAGTGGAAATGCAGGCCGAATCGCAGATCGCCTCGCGCATGGCCGTCGGCAGCGAGCGCGAATTCGACCCGCTCGAATTCGACCGTTTTACGCGCTTGCAGGAACTGACGCGCATGATGGCCGAAAGCGTCAACGACGTGGCCTCGTTCCATGAAAACCTCAGCCACAGCGTCGATGCAGTGACGGACGACCTGGTGCTGCAGGCGCGCCTGACGCGCGAACTGCAGCGCGACCTGATGCAGATCCGCATGGTGCCGTTTGCCAGCATCGCCGAACGGCTGTTCCGCGTGGCGCGGCAAAGCGCCAAGGAAGTCGACAAGCGCGTCAACCTCGACATCCGCGGCGGCGGCGTGGAAATCGACCGCAGCGTGCTCGAACGCATGGCGGCGCCCTTCGAGCACTTGCTGCGCAACGCCATCGTGCACGGCGTCGAGCCGCGCGACGCGCGCCTGGCCGCAGGCAAGAGCGAAACGGGCGAGCTGCTGGTGCAGGTCAGCCAGCAGGGCAATGAAGTGGCGATCGCCTTTTCCGACGATGGCGCGGGGCTGGACCTGGAACGCATCCGCGCCAAGGCGCACGGCGCCGGCCTGGTGGCGACGGATGCGCCATTGACCGACGCGCAGGCGGCCGAGCTGATTTTCACGCCCGGTTTTTCTACCGCCGACAGCCTGACGGAACTGGCCGGGCGCGGTTTTGGCATGGACATCGTACGCTCCGAAGCGCTGGCCCTGGGTGGGCGCGTGGAAACGCTGACGCAAGCGGGCCTGGGCATGCGCTTCACCATCCACCTGCCGCTGACACTGGCCGTCACCCAGGTGGTGCTGCTGGCGGCCAACGGCAAAACGTATGCGCTGCCTTCGGTGCTGGTGGAGCAGGTGCTGCACCTGAAAGGCGAGCAGCTGGAGCAGGTGCGGGCGGCCGGGCGCATCGAGTCGCACGGGCAGTCGCTGGCGCTGCACCACCTGTCGGCCATGCTGGGCGAGACGCCGGCGGCGCAGACCACGCAGCGCTATGCGCCAGTGCTATTGCTGCGCAATGGCAATGACAGGCTGGCCTTGCAGGTCGATGATGTGCTGGGCAACCGCGAAGTCGTGGTCAAGCACGTGGGCCCGCAGCTGGCGCGCATGCCGGGCATCGCCGGCGCCACGGTGCTGGGCACGGGCGACATCGTGCTGATTCTGAATCCGGTGGCGCTGGCGCAGCATCTGGAGCACCATCCGGAACTGTTGTCGCAATACGCGCTGGCCAGCGGCGAACAGCACGCCGCTTCCAGCGCGCTGGCCGCGCCAGCCGTGCGCGTGATGGTGGTCGACGATTCGCTGACGGTGCGCCGCGTGATGCAGCGCCTGTTCGAGCGCGAAGGCTACCAGGTGCTGCTGGCCAAGGATGGCGTCGATGCGCTGGAACAGCTGCATGCGCTGGAACCGGCCGCCATGCCGGCCCTGCTGCTGGTCGACGTGGAAATGCCGCGCATGGATGGTTTTGATTTGACGCGCAATGTCCGCAGCGACGACAAGACGCGCGCCATCCCCGTCATCATGATCACCTCGCGCAGCGCCGACAAGCACCGCGCGCATGCGTTCGCGCTGGGCGTGAATGCGTATTTCGGCAAGCCGTTCCAGGAGGAGGAATTGCTGGCGGAAGTGGGGCGCTTGCTGGGCGGTGAGGTGGCGTAGGTCGGGTCAGCGCGCAGCGCGTAACCCGACACCACCACCGGCCAAGGCAACAATATCGCCGGATTACGCGGGGCCTTGCCCCGCTAATCTGACCTACGCCACCACCTTCACCACGGCATAACGCGCCAGGGTCTCCTTGCGCGCCTCGTCGTGCTGCACCAGCGGTTCCGGATAATCGCGCCCCAGCACGATGTTTTTTTGCTCGAGCAGCATGCGCGGCACCAGCCAGGGTGCGTGGATTTCCTTGTCGCCCAGCGCCTTCAGCTGCGGCAGGTAGCGGCGGATGAAGCGCCCGCCGGCATCGAATTTTTCCGACTGCGTGATGGGATTGAAGATGCGGAAGTAGGGCTGGGCGTCGCAACCCGACGAGGAAGCCCATTGCCAGCCGCCGTTGTTCGACGCCAGGTCGAAGTCATTCAGGTGCAGCGCGAAATACGCTTCGCCGCGGCGCCAGTCGATGCCCAGATCCTTGATCAAAAAGCAGGCCGTGACCATGCGCAGGCGGTTGTGCATATAGCCAGTCTGGTTCAGCTGCGCCATGGCGGCGTCCACCAGCGGAAAGCCGGTGCGCCCCTCGCACCAGGCGGCAAAGGCGGCATCGGCGTCAAGCCCCGTTTCCCAGGCGATGGCGTCGTAGGCCGGTTTGAAGGCGCCGCCTTCCACATGCGGGTTCTGGTACAAAATCATGGCATAGAAATCGCGCCAGATCAGTTCGGCCAGCCACACGGGCGCGCCGTCGCCGCCGCCGCCCCGGTCCATCAGGTCGACCACGGTGCGCACCAGGTAGCGCAGCGACACGGTGCCGAAGCGCAGATGCATGGACAGGTAGGACGGCCCCTTCAGGGCGGGAAAGTCGCGCGCCACGTCATAGCGGGCCACGCGCGGCAAAAAATCCTCGAACAGTTGACTGGCGCCCGACATGCCGGTGGGAATGGCCAATTCGGCCAGGTTGCTGGCCTCGAAATCCAGCTCGCCCAAGGTGGGCAGGGGCGCCGGCGTGCCGACGCGCGGCGGCGCCAGGCTGGCCGCATGCGGCTCGATATCGAACGGCGCCAGGCAGGCGGGTTCGGCGCGCATTTTCTTCAGCCAGGCATTTTTATACGGGGTGTAGACGGTATACGGCTTGGCCGAGAGCGTCAGCACCTCGTCTTTTTCAAAGATGACCTGGTCCTTGAAGCTGAACCACAGGCGCGCGTCGCGCGTGAGCGCGGCGGCCACGGTGGCGTCGCGGGCGATGGCTTGCGGCTCGTAGTCGTGGTTGGCAAAGACGGCGTCGGCGTTCAGCTCGGCGGCGAGGCGCGGAATGGCCTCGGCCGCATCCGCGTGCAGCACGATCAGGTCGCCGCCCAGCTGGCGCAACTCGCCGGCCAGCTCGGCCACGCTGGCATGGATGAAGTCGACGCGCCGGTCGCGGCGCGGCAGGGCTGCCAGGATGGCGGTGTCGTACACGAAGACGCAATGCACGGCCTGGCTCTGGCGCAGGGCGTGATGCAGTGCAGCATGGTCAAACGCGCGCAGATCGCGCCGGAACCATACCAGGGAAGTCTTGATTGTCATTGTTTCGCGTGTTCAGGGTCAAAGATAGGCGATTTTTTGCCGCCAACAGGGCTTTATGGCCGCTCGCGTCGTGCCTTTGGCGTCGCTGCGGCGGCAATTCAGTGTAAACTACCGGGTATGTTCATGGTGCTTTATGTGCGACAGCGATTTTGCAATCAATTTTACAATTGGCATTGCAATGCGCCTGCAGGCAAAGCGAATTGAGCATTAACTTATAACATAACAAGAATAGCGCCTGGCAACACGGTTTTCGCCGCTCAGCATTCGCGGCAGGATGTGCCTGGCGTACGATAGCGGGGTAAGCGAGACTTGCCAGCAAGCCCACAGAGAGAGCATCGCGTATGAAAAAGAGTAAAATCGACCAGACTCTACCAGGACATCGTCTGATGCAGGGAGTGGGAGAGCCGGCCGCGACCGGCTCCTCCACCCTGAATCTGGCCAACCATTTCCTGATTGCGATGCCGGCCATGCAAGATCCGATCTTCGGCGGCACGGTCGTCTACGTGTGTGAACATAATGAAAACGGCGTGCTGGGCGTCGTCATCAACAAGCCCACCGACATGACCATGGAAGTGCTGTTCGACCGCATCGACCTGAAACTGGCGGCCGGCAGCGACACGCCCATCATCAACGAACCGATCATGTTCGGCGGCCCGGTGCAGGATGACCGCGGCTTCGTGCTGCACACGCCGGGCGCGCGCTATTCCTCGTCGCTGACGGTGACCGATGAAGTGGCGTTTACCACGTCGATCGACGTGCTCGAAGCCGTCGCCAAGGGCGATGGCCCCGAGCGCATGCTCGTCTCGATCGGCTACTCGGGCTGGAGCCCGGGCCAGCTGGAAGACGAGATCGGCCGCAACGGCTGGCTGACGGTGGGCGCCTCGGCCGACATCCTGTTCGATTTCCCCATCGAGCAGCGCTACGTGGCCGCCATCAAGTTGCTGGGCATTGATCCCCTCATGTTGGCGAGCGAGGCCGGACACGCATGAGGTGGATGCCATAAACCTACTGCGCAGCCCACTTTCGGGCATCCGTTGCTCGCTGTACCTTCGTACAGCTCCGCTACTCAACCCGACATTGAGCTTGCTCGCTACGGTTTCTGGCACCACCTATGTTGATCTTTATTATGGAAAAATGCTGTGACGAGTGACGCCATCGACACCATCCTCGCCTTCGATTTCGGCTTGAAACGCATCGGCGTGGCCATCGGCAATACCATGATTTGCCAGGCCAAGCCGCTCAGCGTGATCACGGCCACGGCGAACGAGCCGAAGTTTGCCGCCATCGATAGCCTGATCAAGGAGTGGGGCGCGAGCCGCATCGTGGTGGGCCTGCCCAGCCATCCTGATGGCACCGAACACGAGATGAGCGCGCGCTGCCGCCGTTTCGCCAACCAGGTGCATGGCCGTTTCAACCTGCCGGTGGAACTGGTCGACGAGCGTTACTCCTCGGCCGTCATCGCCGCCAAGCGCGGCGAAGTCATCGACGACCGCGCCGCCGCCATCATCCTGCAACAGTATTTCGACGCGAATTATTAATCCGACCTTAGACCCATTCCTGAATGATCAAGAACTCTATGCCGCATCCAACGAATCCTTCCCAACTCGACGCCGAGGCCCTGTACGCGGTCTTGCTGCAACAGGTGCAGAGCGGCCTGGCGGGCATCCCCAACGTGGCCATCGTCGGTATCCATTCGGGCGGCGCCTGGCTGGCAGAACGCCTGGCGCGCGACCTGAACCTGCCGGGCCGCCTGGGCGTGCTCGATGTCTCGTTCTACCGCGACGACTTCGCCCAGAAGGGCCTGCATGCCGACGTCAAGCCGACGCAAATCAGCTTTGACGTGGCCGGCGCCACCATCCTGCTGGTCGACGACGTGCTGTATACGGGGCGCACCACGCGCGCGGCCATCAATGAACTGTTCGACTATGGCCGTCCGGCGAAGATCATGCTGGCCGCCCTGGTCGACCGCGGCGAACGCCAGTTGCCGGTGGCCGCCGATTTCGTGGCCGCCTTCACAGCCGTGCCGCCGGGCCAGGCCCTGGTCCTGAAGCAAGCCGACGATGGAAAATTCACGCTCACCATAGATACCCACCATGCTTAATCCGCAACTGAATAAACACGGCGAACTGCAACATCTGCTGACGATTGAAGGCTTGCCGAAGTCTATCGTCAACCACATCCTCGATACCGCTTCCTCGTTCGTCGGCATCTCCGACCGCGATGTGAAAAAGGTGCCGCTGATGCGCGGCAAGAGCGTTTTCAACCTGTTCTTTGAAAACTCCACGCGCACCCGCACCACCTTCGAGATCGCGTCAAAAAGGCTGTCGGCCGACGTCATCAACCTGAACATCCAGGCCTCGTCGGCCAGCAAGGGCGAGTCCCTGCTCGACACCATCGACAACCTGTCGGCCATGCATGCCGACATGTTCGTCGTGCGCCACGCGCAGTCGGGCGCGCCCTACCTGATCGCCAAGCACCTGATCGACACCAAGCAGCCGCACGTCCACGTCGTCAACGCGGGCGATGGACGCCATGCGCACCCGACCCAGGGCTTGCTCGACATGTACACGATCCGCCACTACAAGAAGGATTTCACCAACCTGACGGTGGCCATCGTGGGCGACATCCTGCACAGCCGCGTGGCCCGTTCCGACATCCACGCGCTGACCACGCTGGGCGTGCCGGAAGTGCGCGCCATCGGCCCGCACACCCTGCTGCCGGGCGGCCTGGAGCAGATGGGCGTGCGCACCTTCACCAACATGGATGAAGGCTTGAAAGGCGTGGACGTGATCATCATGCTGCGCCTGCAAAATGAACGCATGAGCGGCGCGCTGCTGCCATCGGCGCAGGAGTATTTCAAGAGCTATGGCTTGACGCCCGAGCGCCTGGCGCTGGCGAAACCGGACGCCATCGTCATGCATCCGGGCCCGATGAACCGCGGCGTGGAGATCGATTCGGCCGTTGCCGACGGTCCGCAGGCGGTGATCCTGCCGCAGGTGACGTTCGGTATCGCCGTGCGCATGGCGGTGATGAGTATTTTGGCTGGTAATCAGGGCTGATAGCCCAAGGACGAGTAAGCGAGCATGACGACACTACATATCAAGAACGGCCACCTGATCGACCCTGCCAACGGCATCGATGGCTTGCAAGACCTGTTTATCGCCGACGGCAAGGTGCTGGCCGTGGGCAGCGCCCCGGCCGGCTTCACCGCCGACACGACGTTCGACGCGGCCGGCCTGGTGGTTGCCCCCGGCCTGGTCGATCTGTCCGCGCGCCTGCGCGAGCCGGGCTACGAATACAAGGCGACCCTGGAATCGGAATTGCAGGCGGCCCTCCAAGGCGGCGTCACGAGCCTGGTGTGCCCGCCAGACACCGATCCCGTGCTCGACGAGCCGGGCCTGGTGGAGATGCTGAAATACCGCGCCAAGACGCAGAACAAGGCCCACGTGCACCCGCTGGGCGCACTGACCATGGGCTTGAAGGGAAAGTCGCTGACGGAAATGGCAGAACTGACGGAAGCGGGCTGCATCGGCTTCGCGCAGGCGGAAGAGCCGATCGAAGATACCACCGTGCTGCTGCGCGCGATGCAGTACGCGAACACCTTCGGCTACACCGTCTGGCTGCGCCCGCAGGATCCGCACATCGGCCGCGGCGGCATCGCCCACAGCGGGCCGCTGGCGTCGCGCCTGGGCCTGTCCGGCGTGCCCGTGATGTCCGAAACCATCGCGCTGCACACGATCTTTGAATTGATGCGCGCCAGCCGCGCGCGCGTGCACCTGTGCCGCATCTCGTCGGCGGCGGGCCTGGAGCTGATCCGCGCGGCGAAAGCCGAAGGTCTGCCCGTCACCTGCGACGTGGGCGTGCACCACGTGCACCTGACGGACGCCGATATCGGCTTCTTCGATCCGAACGCGAGGGTCACGCCGCCGTTCCGCAGCCAGCGCGACCGAGACGCGATCCGCGCCGGCCTGTTTGACGGCACGGTCGACGCCATGTGCTCGGACCACACGCCCGTCGACGACGATGAAAAACTGCTGCCGTTCGGCGAAGCGTCGCCAGGCGCCACGGGCCTGGAACTGCTGCTGTCGCTGGCCCTGAAATGGGCCGACGACTATGCGCTGGCGCAGTCGCAGGCGGGCGCCCGTCCGCTGGCGCGCGCCGTGGCCAAGGTCACGTCCGACGCTGCCCGCGTGGCCGGCATCCCGGCCGGCAGCCTGGCCGTGGGCGAGGCGGCCGACATCTGCGTCTTCGATCCTGCCGCGCGCTGGACGGTGTCGTCGGCATCGCTGGCCAGCCAGGGCAAGCACACGCCTTTCCTCGGCTATGAGCTGAGCGGCATCGTCAAGGCGACCATCGTGGCTGGACAGGTGGCGTTTCAGCGCTAATTTTTTGTATTGGAGCCGTAGGTCGGATGAGCGGAACGCGTAATCCGACCAGTCCATGGCGGCTCCTGTCGGCTTACGCAGCGTCTCGCTGGCGCTGCTAACCCGACCTACGCGGCTACATGGATTTGCTTCCAACCTTGGTGTCATTTGAAACTTCTGCTTACCTACCGCCTCGCGCGCATCGCCATTCACCTGAGCTGCGGCATGGCCAAGAGCGCCGTGCTCTTTCCCTGGCTGGATCTGGAAGGACGTAACCGGCGCATCCGCCGCTGGTCGACGCAGCTGCTCGACATCTGTGGCGTGCACGTGGCGCAGCCAGCAGACAGCGTGCTGGCACTCGACCATGCGATGGTGGTGGCGAACCACGTTTCGTGGCTCGACATCTTCGTCATCAATGCCGTTCACCCCTGCCGTTTCGTTGCCAAGGCGGAAATCCGCGCCTGGCCGATCCTGGGCTGGCTGGCGGGGCGCGCCGGCACCATCTTCATTTCGCGCGGCAGCAAGCGCGACCTGCGCCTGATTTTCCAGGGACTGGTGGATAAATTGACGGCGGGCGAGCGCATCGCGTTCTTCCCCGAAGGGACGACCGCCGCGCAGGGACAGATCCTACCGTTTCACGCCAACCTGTTCGAGGCGGCCATCGACGCGCAAGTGCCGGTGCAGCCGTTCGCGCTCGTGTATGTGGATGACAAGGGGGCCTTGCACCACGCCGTCGACTTCATCGGCGAGATGAGCTTTGCGCAAAGCATGGTGGCGATTCTGAGCGGCCCGCCCATCACGGCGCGCCTGACCTGCCTGGCGCCGGAAGCCACGGCTGGCGCGCACCGCCGTGAACTGGCGGCGGCAACGCAGGCGGCGGTGGCCGCCGCGCTGCCGCTGGAAAAGGCCGCCTAGCGCATTGGCTTAGTTCTTGACGTGCAGCCAGCGCGCATGCGCGGCGCGGGCCAGGTAGTCGAGGATGAAACCGAGTATGCCGATCAGCACGATGGCGGCCATCAGCTCCGAATACGCGAGGCGGTCGCGCGTGTCGAGGATGAAGTAGCCGAGACCGGCCGACACGCCCAGCATTTCCGCCGGCACCAGCACGATCCAGATGATGCCGATGGCCAGGCGCACGCCCGTCAGAATATCAGCCGTGATGCCCGGCAAAATCACCTTGAAGACGATCTCGCTGCGCGTGGCCGACAGGCTGCGCGCCAGCAGCAGCCAGTTCGGATCGAGCCGCGCCACGCCGGCCGCCGTATTGAGCAAAATCGGCCAGACGGCCGCAAACGCCAGCAGGAAGTACACGGGCGCGTCACCGACGCCGAGCACCATCACGGCGATCGGCATCCACGACAGCGGCGAAATCATGCGCAGCAGTTGGAACAGCGGCATGGCCGCGCCGGAAAAGCTTTTCGACATGGCCACCAGCACGCCCAGCGGCACGCCGATGACGATCGCCAGCCCCAGGCCCACGGCCACCCTTTGCAGGCTCAGTACCACGTGCAGCCAGATATCCGAACCGCCCAGCATCTCCTTGAATGCCAGCGCCGTGGGCAAGGGCGCGAAGGCGGTGGCGATGGGCGTGGATTTTTCCAGCGCCGTCACGCCCATGGACCACAACAGCAAGGCACAGGCCAGCCCCACCAAGGGCAGGCCGAACTTCGTCAACAACTTGCTCGCCATCGTCAGACCGCCACGGTTTCGCTGCGCAGCAGGTTGGCCGGCAAGCCGAAGGCGGCAGGGCCGCCGACTGCCGTGATGGCCTTGCGCACGAAGCGGTCATCGACCAGGTCGCGCGCGGCGAACTTCGGATCGAGCTTGGCCAGGAAGCGCGTGTCGCCTTCGACCTTGGTGCGGCCGATGGCGCGCACCAGTTCTTCCGTGTATGAGGCAAACGGATACGGCTGGAAGTCGATGCGGCGCTGCTGCCAGTTCTTGTGCACGATCAGGCCCTGCTTTTCATAGCCGGCGTAATCGGTGGTGGCCAGTACCTTGGTCAGCACTTGCAGCGGATGCGGCGTGTAGCGGTGCTCGCCCGTGTTCGACAGCAGCTTGGCCGTGTCGACCTGGTTCGAGCGCGTCCACAGCTGCGCCTTGACGATGGCGTTGGTCACCTTCTGCGCCCATTCGGGACGCGTGTTGATGTCGCGCTCGGACAGGAAGGTGACGCAGCACGCATGGTTTTTCCACACGTCGCCCGAGAAGCGCAGGATCTTGCCGATACCGGCGTTTTCCGCCGCCGCATTGAACGGCTCGGCCACGATGTAGCCGGCGATGGATTTGCTGGCCAGCGCGGAGACCATCTCGGCCGGCGCCAGCACGATCAGATTGACCTCATTCGATTTGATGGCCGCGTTGCGCGCGCGCGTGACGGGCGTCAAGCCATTCGAGGACAGGATTTGCTGCAGCAGGATGTTGTGGATCGAGTACCAGAATGGAATGGCAACCGTGCGCCCGCCCAGGTCGGAGACCTTGTTGATCTCGTTGGCCACCGTCAGCGCGGAACCGTTGACGTGGTTCCAGGCGACGACTTTCGCGGGGAACTTGGCGCCGTAGCGCACCCACAGGGTGGCCGGCGACAGCAGGTGAATCACGTTGACCTGGCCGGCGACGAAGGCTTCGATGATCTGCGCCCAGCTGCGGAACAGGCGCGGCGTTTCCGCCTGCAAGCCTTCTGCTTCGAACATTTTTCGGGCGTGGGCGACGAGCAGCGGGGTGGCGTCGGTGATCGGCAGGTAGCCGATTTTCACCGGCTGGTCGTCGCCTTTCGGACCTTGCTGGGCCATGGCGTCGCCGGCGAACAGCAGGGGCGAGGCGACACTGGCCGTGGCCAGGGCCGACATGCGCAGGAAGTCGCGCCGGGTCAGGCCGCAGTCGCAATCGGACGAGGCGCAGATATGCAGGGGTTTGTTGTGATCTTCGAATGTCATGGGAAAGTTCCGGTCGATTAATTGGGAGCAAAGGCGGGCGTTTGATCCTGCTTTTGCAGCGCCTGCAAGGCGTCGAGGATGTCCATCTTGAGGGCGATCACCTCGGCGCTGTGGCCGACGCGCGGCTGGGCGATGGCGACGGGCCATTCGCGCACGATGTTGCCCGGCTTGCCGCCCATGAGCAAAATGCGGTCAGCCACGAGGATCGCTTCATCGATATCATGGGTCACCAGCAGCACGGCCGTGTGCCAGCGGTGCACCACGTCGACCAGCAGCGACTGCATCTCGGCCCGCGTGATGGCGTCGAGCGCGGAAAACGGCTCGTCGGCGAACAGCAGTTCCGGTTCGCGCGCCAGCGCACGCGCCAGGGCCACGCGCTGTGCCATGCCGCCCGACAGCGCGGACGGGTACAGCTTTTCGCGGCCCTTCAGGCCCACCGCGTCGATGGCTTGCGCCACGCGCGCCTGGTGCGCCTCGCGCGTCAGCTTGGGCTGGTGCTTGAAGTCCAGGCCGAAGCCGGCATTGCCCGTGACGTTCAGCCAGGGCAGGAGGCTGGCCTGCTGAAACACGAGGGCGCTGCGCGGGTCCGGCTCGCGCATGGGCGCGTCGAGGAATTGAATGGCGCCCGTGGACGGCGGCTGCAAGCCTGCCAGCACGCGCAGCAGGCTCGATTTGCCGCAGCCGCTGCCGCCCAGCAGGCAGACGATTTCGCGCTTGCGCACGCCCAGCGAGACGTGCTGGAACACAGGCGCGCTACCCGCATAGGAAAAGCTCAGATCCTGCGCCTGCAAGGCCCAATCAGCAACGCTCATGCCGACGCTCCCGCCGCCTTGGCCGCCTGCTGGCTGTCGAACAGCTGCAAGGCAGCCTGCAACTGCGTCAGGCTGGGCGTGACGATGGGGATGAACGACGATTCGCGCCAGCGGCGGGCAAAGCCCTGCTGTTCGGCGTTCAGGTAGGCGCGCCCGCCCATGGCTTGCAGTTCCAGCATCAGCGCCTGCTGCAGCACGTCGGCCAGCTGTATGCGCAGGCGGAACATGGCCGGCGCCTGCGTCTTGAAGCGGCCATCGTGCACGCCGGCCAGCAAGGTAGCGACGGCGGCCTCCAGGGTCGCTTGCAGCGCTTCGATGCGCGGCGTGAGCGCGTTGCGCGAGCCGGCCGAAATCTGCGCCGCTTTGGCCAGGCTGGCGCGCGCCAGGCCGATCGACAGGCCGCACTGCATGCCGAGGAACGATGGACGCACCTGCGGCAGCCAGGCTGGCGCGTTGTCGCTGATGATGTCCGCGGCGGGAATGTGCACCTGCGCCAGCTTGACGGAAGCCGTGTTGCTGCCGCGCAGGGCGATCAGGTCCAGGTCGTCGCCGCGCTGCACGCCTGCCGTGCCGCTGTCGAAGGCGACGATGACGGGTGGCGCGCCGTCGTTGGGCGCCACGGCGGCCGCCGCGACAAAGCCCGCCTTGCGCAAGTTCGTCACCCAGGCCAGGCCGCCGTCGACCAGCAGGCCGTCATCGTGGCGCGCGCCCGTGATTTGCAGCTGCTCGATGCCGGACAAGAATTTCATGGCGTTCGACAAACCGCTGGCGCCCGCTTGCGCGCCTGCCAGCAGGCCGGACAGGCGGCGCTCGGCCAGCGCGCGGTTTTCGCTCTGCAGCAGGAACTCGATGAAGCAGCGCTGGCCCCAGAAGACAAAGGCCGCCGTCACCGATTCTTCGGCAACCTTGGCGATGGCGTTGATGGCGTCGCGCACGTCGCCGCCCGCGCCGCCATGTTCCTGCGGCACGCCGATGGCCAGCAGCTGCTCGCCAGCGAGGGCGGGCAAAACGGTTTCAGCCAGTGCAGACGATTGGTCGAGCTGGTCGGCATGCGTGTGCAGCCAGTCAGTGAGCTTGCCCATGTCAGACGGCGCCAGGCAGGTAGGGCGTCAATTGCGGATTGACGGGCGTGCCGGCCAGGCTGTTGGAGAAATTGCACAGGGTGGCCAGGCTGATGCCCAGTACGACTTCCAGCGCCTGCTGTTCGGTGTAGCCGGCTGCCAGAAAAGCTTGATACTCGCTGTCGGCGACGGCGCCGCGCGTGGCGATGACGGCCGTGGCGAAGGCGGCGACGGCATCCAGTTTGACATCACCCGTCGGCTGGCCGTGCTGCAGGGCGCGCACCGTGTCCGGCGTCTGGCCCGCTTTTTTCAGCGAGATGGCGCTATGGCCGGCGATGCAGAAGTCGCAGCCATGAATGCGCGCGGCCGTGATCTGCACCACTTCGCGTTCCATCAGCGTCAGGCTGGCGCGCGCATTGATGCCGGAGACGGTCAGGTAGGTTTCCAGGGCCAGCGGGGCATTGGCCAGCACGCCGATCAGGTTGGGCAGGAAGCCATTGTTGGCGATGGCCTTTTCCACGAAGGGGCGGCTGTCGGCCGGGGCGGTATCGAGAGTGTGCAGCGTCAGACGGGACATGGGGTACCTTGCTAAGTTAGTAAGTCACCCGGACATTATATCGGCCATGCCGTGCGCGCAACAGACGTCAGCGTCGTCCTTTTGTGCTCGTTCGTCTGCGATTGTGCGATCCTTGATTCCGGCAGGCTCTTAGCTGGCCAGCTGGCGCAATCTCTGGTCGCGCCGGTAGGCGCCCGGCTGCTCGCCGGTGACCCGCTTGAAGGCGCGCGTGAAGGCGGCGTGCGAGCGGTAGCCCACCAGTTCGGCGGCGCGTTCGACGGAGACGCCATCGTGTAGCCGGCGCGCGGCGATCTTCATGCGCAGCAGGAGCAGGAACTGGGCTGGCGAGTGGCCGCTGGCGCTGGCGAAATGCTTGCAGAAGCTGGCGCGCGACATGCACGCCGCCTTGGCCATGTTCTCGATCGACCAGTCGTCGGCGGGGGCGTCGAGCATGCGTTCGAGCAGCGGCGAAAACGCGGGCTGGTGCAGCAGCGACAGCAGGCCGGCCGCCACCTGCGCGCCCTGCGCCACATGGCGGATCAGGTAAAAGAACAGCAGTTCGACCAGGCGCGCGATCAATGGCGACGGCTGTTCCGGGTCGCCGGCCGCTTCAAGCAGGATCAGGTCGAACAGCGAAGCGGCGGCGCTGAAGGCGGGCGCGTCGCCGCGTATCAGCAGGTACGGCGGGAAGGAGTCGACGATCAGCGCGGAGAGGGCGCCGCGAAATTGAAAGAAACCGCAGGCCAGCGCCGTCGCTGGCTGCTCCGTGGGCGATTGCAGCGGCAGCATGGCTTGCGCGCTCGCCGCCTGCAGCGGGTCGCTGTGGGGGCTGAGGAAGTGCGGCAAGTCGCGCAGCAGGAAGACGCCGTCGCGCGGGCCGAGGGCAATCGGCGCCGCGCCATCGAGGTGCAGATAGCAGTGGCCATCGAGCACCAGGTGAAAGCTGCCCAGTTCACGGCCCGCCGTGGAAGCGCGCCAGCGGCCACAGTACTGGCCCACATGCAGGACGGCGGTGTCGAGTTCCAGGCTGCCGAGCAGCCAGCGCGCCAGTCTGTCGGTATCAGGATGCATGGGATCGCAATGGCAAAAGCGCCATCATACGGGCTGCGCGCGGCAAGGCAAACGACCGATTTCGACTAAGCATATGCGCGCCATGGTTACCACTACCGCTTGCCGCTGTGCTGCTGGAAAGCGGGGCAGTCGACTTGCAGCAGCGAGCGGTCTTCCAGGCACACGGCCGACAGTTTTCCGCCCCACACGCAGCCGCTATCGAGGCCGATCAGGTGCTCCCGCAACTGCAGTCCCAGCGCCGACCAGTGGCCGAAGACGATGGTGTCGCCAGCGCTGCGCCGTCCCGGCACGTCGAACCATGGGAGCAGGCCGGAGCCCGGCGGCGGACTGCCGCTCTCCTTCATCTTGAAGTCCATCACGCCGTCCGGCGTGCAAAAGCGCAGCCGCGTCATGGCGTTGACGATGCAGCGCAGGCGGTCGGCGCCCTGCAGCTCGTCACGCCAGGCGGCCGGCTCGTTGCCGTACATGCTGCGCAGGAATGCCACCCAGCCGTCGCTGCGCAGCATGGCGGACACTTCCCCGCTCAGGGACAGGGCCTGGGCTGCGCTCCATTGCGGCAGCAAGCCCGCATGCACGAGCACATGGCCATCGTGTTCCAGTGCCAGTGGCCGTTGGCGCAGCCAGTTGATCAACTCATCGCGGTCGGGCGCGTCGAGGATTTCTGCCAGCGTATCGGACGCATGCTCGGGGCGGATGCCGTTGGCCACGGCCAGCAAGTGCAAGTCATGGTTGCCCAGGACGCTGTCGGCCAGGCCCTGCTGCGCCAGCGCGTGCACGTGGCGCAGCGTGGCCAGCGAGGCCGGGCCGCGATTGATCAAGTCGCCCGCGAACAGCAGGCGGTACGGGCCGCTTGCCGCCGCCTGGATCCGTTCGATCAGGTCGACGGTTTGTGCGTGGCAGCCTTGCAGATCGCCGATAAAGTAAGTTTTCATATGTGCCGGGGTGAAGTGAACTGCGCGCATGCATTATAAACATGCCAGCCTTTTGGCGTGGGATACATTACCGGCATCTGCCCGATTGCACGCACGGCCGGATGGAAGGAAAAAGCGGATGCCGATTATGCCGCATGGGGATTTAATGGGGCGGCATTTTCCGCTGCCATATGTCGATAATAATCCGCCAGCACGTTTTCTGGAATGGATGGCCATGCCGTGCCAGCCTTGCAAGCGGCATGCGCAGCCATGCCGGAACGCCAGTCATGCGTATTTATTCATTTTTCACGCGCGCATTCGGCATATTCCTCATTCAATCTTCATGTTGAGAAGATAAATAAGCCGATGGCAGTGATTCAAACTGCGATCGATTATGCAATGGTGCGCGGATGTTTATACAATGTAGTATATTTCACGTGATTCTATTATTTAAATTAATGTAAAGGATGTACCGGATGGATCTGTCTACGATGACGATGCTGGAATTGCGCAAGCTGGAAGATAATGTGAAGCAGGAATTGAACGGCCGCGAGCGTGAAGATTTGAACAAGGCGCGCGAACAGATCATGGCCATCGCGCAGCAAGCGGGTATTCCGCTGAAACAGCTGATACTCGATGGTTTGCACCCGCGCACGGGCAAAGTCGCGGTACGTTACCGCCATCCTGAGAATGCGACCGAGCAATGGACAGGCCGTGGCCGCCAACCGCTGTGGGTCAAGCAGTGGGTGGAATCGGGCAAATCGATCGATCTGCTGCGCGTATAATTCGGTATACTCTTGGCGCAGTAGCAAGCGTTCGGTCGCGTTGCTACTTGCCAGGCATTCCATTTGACCCTACTTATACCGCCCACACCATGCTCCCATTGTCCAGAACGATCTTCAAAGCCTACGATATTCGCGGCATCATCGCTAAAACCCTCGATGCCAGCGTGGCTCACAAGATCGGTCAGGCATTTGGCCAGGCAGCCCTGGCCAAGGGCGAGCAGCGGGTCGTGATCGGCCGCGATGGCCGCCTGTCGGGACCGGAATTGACGGCGGCGCTGGCGCAGGGCTTGCAGGCGGCAGGCGTCGACGTGATCGACCTGGGCGTGGTGGCCACGCCGATGGTCTACTTCGGCACGAATGTGCTCGACACGCGCTCCGGCATCATGGTCACGGGCAGCCATAATCCGCCCGACTACAACGGCTTCAAGATGGTGCTGGCCGGTGAAGCGATCCACGGCGAAGCGATCCAGGCGCTGTACCACAGCATCGTCGCGCACGACGGCAGCGCCAGCGCCAATCCGGGCAGCTACGCCACGCACGATATCCGCGCCGCCTACCTGGAGCGCATCCTGGGCGACGTCAAGCTGGCGCGCCCGATCAAGATCGCCGTCGACTGCGGCAATGGCGTGGCAGGCGCATTTGCGGGCGACCTGTTCCGCGGCATGGGTTGCGAAGTCATAGAACTGTTCTGCGAAGTCGATGGCACTTTCCCGAACCACCACCCGGACCCGGCGCATCCGGAAAACCTGCAAGACCTGATCCGCTGCCTGGCCGAGACGGATGCCGAAATCGGCATCGCCTTCGATGGCGACGGCGACCGCCTGGGCGTGGTCACCAAGGATGGCCAGATCATCTATCCTGACCGCCAGATGATGCTGTTTGCCGCCGACGTGCTGACCCGCCACCCGGGCGCGCAGATTTTGTATGACGTGAAATGCACGCGCCACCTGGCACCGTGGATCAGCAAACATGGCGGCGTGCCGCTGATGTACAAGACGGGCCACTCGCTGGTGAAAGCCAAGCTGCGCGAAACGGGTGCACCGCTGGGCGGCGAAATGAGCGGCCATATCTTCTTCAAGGACCGCTGGTACGGTTTTGACGACGGCCTGTATTCGGCCGCGCGCCTGCTGGAAATCCTCACGCGCGAAGCGGATCCATCAAGCCTGTTGAACTCCCTGCCGCAGTCCGACAGCACGCCGGAACTGCACCTGGAACTGAAGGAAGGCGAGAACGTCGCGCTGATGGACATGCTGCGTCGCGACGCAGTCTTCCCCGGCAATGAACAGATCATCACCATCGACGGCTTGCGCGTGGAATACGCGGACGGCTTCGGCCTGGCCCGCTCGTCGAACACCACCCCGGTGATCGTCATGCGCTTCGAAGCGGAAACGCCGGCAGCGCTGGCGCGCATCCAGGGACAGTTCAAGAGCGTGATCCTGGCCGCCAAGCCAGACGCGGTCCTGCCGTTCTGACAGCATGGCCGGTCAACCTGGCGCACAAGCGCCCTTGAAAATCCTGCTGGTGCGGGTGTCTTCGCTGGGCGACGTGCTGCATAACCTGCCGATGGTGGCGGATATCGCCCGTCATTTCCCGAACGCGACCATCGACTGGGTGGTCGAGGAGGGTTACACCAGCCTGGTGCGCCTGAACCCGCGCGTGAATACCATCTTCCCGTTCGCGCTGCGGCGCTGGCGCAAGAGCCTGGGCAAGAAGGAGACGCGCGCGGAAATCGCCGCCTTCTTCCGCAGCCTGCGCCAGACGCATTACGATTATGTGTTCGATACCCAGGGCTTGCTCAAGACGGGCATCATCATGGGCGCCGCGCGTCTGGCGCCGGGAGGACAGAAGGTCGGCCTGGCCAACGGCAGCGAAGGTTCCGGCTACGAAGGCATCTCTCGCCTGTTTCACACGAAAAGCATTCCGCTCGACCCGCGCACGCATGCGGTAGCGCGCGGCCGCCTGGTGGCCGCCGCGGCACTCGGCTACACGGTCGACACGCCAGCCGATTTCGGCTTGCCGGAAGTATCCGGCAGCGAACCGCGCCCGGACTGGATGGGCGCGGCGCCATACTGCGTGTATTTCCACGGCACGGCGCGCGACGCCAAGAAATGGGCGCCCGAACACTGGATTGCCCTCGGCCATGCGCTCGCGCCCATGCCGATTCTGCTGCCCTGGGGCTCGCCCAAGGAAAAGGCGGAAGCCGAACAACTGGCGGCCAGCCTGCCGAACGCGCGCGTGCTGCCGAAGCTGTCGATGGGCGACGCCACCCTGCTGGCGCGCCACGCGGCGCTGGTGGTCGGCGTCGACACGGGCCTGACGCATATCGCCGCCGCCTTTGTGCGCCCGACGGTGGAAATCTATGCCGATTCGCCACTGTGGAAAACCGAAGGCAACTGGTCGCCGAAAATCATCAACCTGGGCGACAAGGGCGCGCCGCCCGGCGTGCCGGAAGTGCTGGCCGCGGCACAGCGCCTGCTGGCCGACTATCCTCCCGCCTGACTTCAACATTACCTATCATGCGACTTCTTTATACCTTTGCCTGGTGGCTGGCCTTGCCCCTGGTGCTGGCGCGGCTGTGGCTGCGCGGACGCCAGGAACCCGGCTACCGCCAGCATTGGGGCGAGCGCCTGGGCTTTTACGGGCGCCAGCCGGCACCTGCCACGGATACCATCTGGCTGCACGCCGTCTCCGTCGGCGAGACGCGCGCGGCCGAGCCCCTGATCGATGCCCTGCTGGCCGCATGGCCCGCATGCCGCATCGTCCTCACGCACATGACGCCGACGGGGCGCGCGACGGGCAAGTCCCTGTTCGCCAAACACGGCGCGCGCCTCGTGCAAAGCTATCTGCCGTACGACACGGGCGCCATGCCGGCCCGTTTCATCCGCCATTTCGCGCCGCGCATCTGCATCCTGATGGAGACGGAAGTGTGGCCGAATCTGATCCACCAATGCAATCGCTACAAAGTGCCCGTGGTGCTGGCCAATGCGCGCCTGTCGCAGCGCTCGCTGGGCAAGGCGCAGCGCCTGGGCAAGCTCATTGCCGATGCGGCGCGCGGCATCACCCTGGTGGCGGCGCAGACGCGGGACGACGCCGATCGCGTGCGCCAGCTGGGCGTGCAGGACGTGGTCGTCACGGGCAGCATCAAGTTCGACGTCGTCGTGCCCGAGGCGGCGCTGGCGACGGGGGAGGCTCTGCGCGCAGCCATCGGCCAGCGACCCGTGCTGCTGTGCGCCAGCACGCGCGAAGGAGAAGAGCAGCTGATCCTCGATGCCTATACCCGCGCCAGCTTGCCCGCGAATGCGCTGCTGCTGGTCGTGCCGCGCCATCCGCAGCGCTTCGACGAGGTGGAAAAACTGGTCGCCGCGCACGGCCTGGCCGTGCAGCGCAGGTCCGCCCTGGCGCAGGACGATGCCGTTGCGGCGGGCACGCAGGTGCTGCTGGGCGACTCGATGGGCGAGATGTTTGCGTATTACGCGGCCTGCGATTGCGCGTTCGTCGGCGGCAGCCTTCTGCCGCTGGGCGGACAAAACCTGATCGAGCCAGCGGCCCTGGGCAAGCCTGTGCTGATCGGCCCGCACACCTTCAACTTTGCGCTGGTGACCGAGCAGGCGATTGCCGCCGGCGGCGCCGCGCTGGTGGCGGACGCCGACGCGCTGATGGCGCAGGCGTCGGCATTGCTGCAGGATCCAGAGCGTTTATCGTCGATGGGAGAAAAAGCGCAGGCCTTCGCGGCACAGCACCGGGGCGCCACGCCGCGTACCATCGCTGCCATCCAACCTCTGCTGCCGTGATGGATGCACGGCCAACAATGTTGTCGGATTACGGCCTGCGGCCTAATCCGACAGGCGACGCCAACAATGTTGTTTACGCGAACAAAACGGGAAGCTCCTGCGAGCGTTTTCTCAGCGCCTGCTTGGCGCCATCGTAATCGGGGTAAATCGATTCCACGGTGGCCCAGAAGCGGGGGCTGTGGTTCATTTCCAGCAGGTGCGACAGTTCGTGCGCCACCACGTAGTCGATCAGCGGCAGGGCGAAGTGGATCAGGCGCCAGTTCAGGCGGATCTTGCGCTCGATGGTGCAGCTGCCCCAGCGCGTGCCGGCCGACGATAGCGATAGTGAATCGTAGCGCACGCCCAGCTTGTCCGCATACACGTCCAGGCGCGCTTCGAACAGCTGGCGCGCCTCGTGCTGGAACCAGCCCTTCACTTTTTCCTTCAATTGCTGCTCGCTGCCCGTGGGCGTGACCCATACGTGCAGCTCATTCGTCTCGCGCTGGAAGCTGGCGCGGTGGCGCGGCGCCTGGTGCAATCGCAAGGTGATGTCGCCACCGAGGTAGGGCAGCACGGCGCCATCGATCCAGGCAACCGGTGGGCGCTGCTGGCGCTGCACCTTGCGCTCGCCCCGTTCCAGCAGTTTCGAGACGATCCAGCCTTGCTTGGCGCGGATGGCGTTGTCGATTTCGGCCAGGGTGACGCGCTTTGGGGCCGTGACGCGCAAGCCGTTATCGTCGATCATGAAGCCGATGGAGCGGCGCGTGGAGCGGCGCAGGGCGAATTCGACGAGGTGGCTGCCCAGCTGCAGCTGGCGCAGTGGCGGGCCGTCGGCGGTGCGTGGCGGGGAAGGCAGGAGAGGCGGGGCGGGGCGAACGATGGGCGGCGCGGGTGCCACTAGCGGTGGCGCCACGGGCGGCGCTGGCGGTGCCGTGGGGCGCACCGCCGGGGGCGTGCTGGCCGAGACGTCATGCGCGAACAAATCCAGTTGCTGGTCGCCGACCTTGATGGTCTTCATCTGCTGGCGCAGTGTAGGCTCCTGGATGACCGCGTTGATGCCGTCTAGCCAGCGTTGTAGGCGTGAGGCGAAATGACGCGCATTTCTGATTCTATCCAATTTTCCACCTGTTGCATCATGCTGTCCGGGGTCTGCCCTTCCGGCGAAATCGGTTTGCCTATCGAGACGGTGATCAGTCCCGGGCGTTTGAGGAATGACTGCTTGGGCCAGCACTCGCCTGAATTATGCGCAATCGGCACCACCACGGCGCCCGTGGCGATGGCCAGACGCGTGCCGCCGCTCTTGTACTTGCCCGCCTGGCCCACGGGGATGCGGGTGCCTTCCGGGAACATGATAATCCATTGGCCATCGGCCAGGCGGCGCTTGCCATGCGCGACGACGCTCTTGAACGCATGTTTGCCCTGCTTGCGGTCGATGGGGATCATGCGCAGCAGCGCCATGGCCCAGCCAAAGAACGGGATGTACAAAATCTCCTTCTTGAACACATACACCAGCGGGCGTGGCAGGCTGGGCAGCAAAAAGATGGTTTCCCAGGCCGACTGGTGCTTTGAGAGCACGATGGCCGGCGCATCGGGGAAGTTCTCGGCGCCCTTGACTTCATAGCGGATGCCGCAAATGACCTTGGCACACCACAGGATAAACACGTTCCAGCGCGAGGTGACCCAATAGCGCTTGTTGTAGCTCAATGGCGCGGCAAAAAAGCACACGCAGGCCCAGACGATGGTGGCCACGATCATGATGATCATGAACAGCAGGGATCGCAGGAACAGGGAAATATTACGCAATGCGGTTCTCCGAAGATTAGATACTCAATGCCACGCTGGGCGCCGGTGCCGCTGGCGCCTTGAGCAGGTGGCTGACGACGGCGGCCAGGTCGGGGAAGACCTGGGTGCCAGGGGGCAGGCCACCCGTTTCGTTGGTTTTTTCGCCCTTGCCCGTCAAGACCAGGTAGGGCACGCAGCCGCTGATGAAACCGGCCTGCAGGTCGCGCAGCGAATCGCCAACCGTGGGCACGCCTTTCAGGCTGGTGTTGTAGCGCTGCGAAATTTCATGGAACATGCCGGGCTTGGGCTTGCGGCAGTCGCAATTGTCCGCGCCCGCATGCGGGCAAAAGAAGATGGCGTCGATATCGGCGCCGACCTGCTGCGCCAGGGTGTGCATTTTCTGGTGGATCGCATTCAACACCGTCATGTCGAAGTATTCGCGCGCGATGCCCGACTGGTTCGAGGCGATGACGACGCGATAGCCGGCCTGGTTCAGACGGGCGATCGCTTCGAGAGAACCGGGGATCGGCAGCCATTCGGCAGGCGACTTGATGAAGTCCGGCGAGTCATGATTAATGACGCCGTCGCGGTCGAGAATAATCAGTTTCAGCGCCGGAATGCCCATTATGCCGCCAGCTTGGAAATGTCGGCCACGCGGTTCATCATGCCGTGCAGCGACGACAGCAAGGCCAGGCGGTTGTTGCGCAGGGCGACATCCTCGGCCATCACCATCACGTCGTTGAAGAAACCATCGACGTCGTCACGCAGCTGCGCCAGTGTTTGCAGGGTGCTGGTGAAGTCGCCCTTGGCAAAGGCTGCGTCGACTTCCGGCTGCACGCGCGAGACGGCGGCGGCCAGTTTCTTCTCCGCCTCGTCCTGCAGCAGCGCCACGTTGACGCCGCCGGCGGCGACCTGGTTGACTGCTTCCTCGTTCTTTTTCAGGATGTTCGTGATGCGCTTGTTGGCGCTCGCGAGCGAGGCGCTTTCCGGCAGGGCGGCAAACGCCTGCACGGCTTCCAGGCGCTGCACGATGTCGTCCAGGCGGTCCGGGTTTTGCGCCACGACGGCTTCGATTTCATTCGGCGAGAAGCCGCGCTCGCGCAGGATGCCGCGCAGGCGGTCCAGCATGAAGGTGGTGACGTCCGCCACGGGGTCCTTGAAGCCGGGAATGGCTGCGAACTGCGCGGCCGCATCGGCCAGCAAGCCCTGGATCGACAGCGGCAGGCGTTTTTCCAGCAGCATGCGCAGCACGCCCAGAGCGTGGCGGCGCAGCGCGAACGGGTCCTTGTCGCCCGTCGGCGCCAGGCCGATAGCCCAGATGCCGACCAGGGTTTCGAGCTTGTCGGCCAGGGCCACGGCGGTGCCGGTGGCGGTCGACGGCAGGCTGTCGCCGGCGAAGCGCGGCTGGTAGTGCTCGGAGGCGGCCAGCGCCACTTCTTCCGGTTCGCCGTCATGGCGCGCGTAATACGTGCCCATGATGCCTTGCAGCTCGGGGAACTCGCCCACCATGTCGGTCAGCAGATCGGCCTTGGCCAGCAGGGCGCCGCGTTCGGCCAGCGCCACGTCGTATTTCAGCTTGGCGGCGATGGCGCCGGCTAATGCCGTTACTCTTTCCGTGCGGGCCGCTTGCGTGCCCAGCTTGTTGTGATACACGACGTTGGCCAGCAGCGGCAGACGCGATGCCAGGGTCTTCTTCTTGTCTTGCTCGAAGAAGAACTTGGCGTCGGACAGGCGCGGGCGCACGACGCGCTCGTTGCCGCCGATGATGTGCTCTGGCGTGTCCGTTTCGATGTTCGAGACGATCAAAAAGCGCGAGCGCAGCTTGCCTTCGCTGTCGGTCAGCGCAAAATATTTCTGGTTCGTCTGCATGGTGAGGATCAGGCATTCCTGCGGCACGGCCAGGAATTCTTCCTCGAAGTGGCATTCATACACGACCGGCCATTCGACCAGGGCCGTCACTTCATCGAGCAGCGCTTCGGGCATCAGCACCTGGTCGGCACCGGCCTTGTCCAGCAACTGGGCGCGGATGCGTTCCTTGCGCTCCTCGTTGCTGGCGATGACGCTGGCGTTGAGGATCAGGGACGGCGCATAGTTTTCCGCGTGGGCGATGGTGACCGGCGCGCCGTCCGTGAGGAAGCGGTGGCCCAGGGTGGTGCGGCCGGCCGTCAATCCCAGCAGGGTCAGGGGCAGGATATTGATGCCGTGCAGGGCGATCAGGCTGTGGGCCGGGCGCACGAATTGCACGGTCGTGCCGTCCGGGCGCTGATAGCTCATCAGTTTTGGAATCGGCAGCTTGGCGGCCGACTCCGTCAATGCAGCTTGCGCGCCGGTGGCGAGCTGGCTGCCGGGCGCCGTATAGGTGTAGAAGAAGCTCTCGGCCTTGCCGTCGGCGGCGCGTTCCAGGTCCGCTACCGTCAGGTCGGGGAAGCCCAGCGCGGCCAGTTTCTTGGCCAGCGGCGGCGTGCCGTTGCCGTTCGCGTCCAGCGCCACGGAGACGGGCAGGACTTTTTCACGGATTGACTTGTCGGGCGAGACTTCGCGCACGTTGGTGATGGAGACGGCCAGGCGGCGCGGCGAGGCGTAGCTGGTGGCGACGCTGTCGGCTTCCAGGAAGTCGCGCGCTTTCAGGCCGTTGACGATGCCGGCCGTGAAGGCGGCACCCAGTTTGGCCAGCGCTTTCGGCGGCAGTTCTTCGGTCAGCAGTTCGATGAGCAGTGTTTGGTTCATGGTGTTCTTGTCTGGTACGGCGGTGTATGAGCTAGGCGATCAAGCGGCGGCGGGTTGGTCGGCGGCGGGCAGCATCGGGAAACCGAGGCGCTCGCGCGAGTCGTAATACGCTTGCGCCACCAGGCGCGACAGGGTGCGCACGCGGCCGATGTAGGCGGCGCGTTCCGTCACCGAGATGGCACCGCGCGCGTCCAGCATATTGAAGCTGTGCGACGCTTTCATGATCTTTTCGTAGGCGGGCAGGGTCAGTTGCAGCTCGATCAAACGCTTCGCTTCCGCTTCATAGTTGCCGAACTGTTCGAACAGCAGGTCCGTATTCGCGTGCTCGAAGTTGTAGGTCGATTGCTCCACCTCGTTCTGGTGGAAGACGTCGCCGTAGGTCAATTTTTTCGTGATGCCGTTCTCTTCCCACTCGGTCCACACCAGGTCATACACGTTTTCCACGCCTTGCAGGTACATGGCCAGGCGTTCGATGCCGTAGGTGATTTCGCCCAGCACGGGCTTGCAATCGAGGCCGCCCACCTGCTGGAAGTAGGTAAATTGCGTCACTTCCATGCCGTTCAGCCAGACCTCCCAGCCCAGGCCCCAGGCACCCAGGGTCGGGCTTTCCCAGTCGTCTTCGACGAAGCGCACGTCATTCTGCTGCAAGTCCAGGCCCAGCGCGGCCAGCGAACCCAGATACAGGTCGAGGATGTTTTCCGGCGCAGGTTTGAGCACCACCTGGTACTGGTAGTAGTGCTGCATGCGGTTCGGGTTTTCGCCATAGCGGCCATCCTTCGGGCGGCGCGATGGCTGCACATACGCGGCGCGCCAGGGTTCCGGGCCGATCGCGCGCAGGAAGGTGCCGGTGTGGAAGGTGCCGGCGCCGACTTCCATGTCGTATGGCTGGAGCAGGGCGCAACCTTGCTTGTCCCAATAGGTTTGCAAGGTCAGGATAATTTGTTGAAATGTGAGCATCGTATGAGTTCGCCGCGCGGGAGGCTGCGCTTTGTTAAGGTTTGCTTGAAGCCCGCACGCTGCTAACAAGCGCGTCCGGGCCGGGGTTTTGCTAATTTTAGCGGTTTTTACGCGCCCACTGTGACTCTTCGGGCAATATCGGCCGCTTATTGCTGCGCGGTGCGGCCACGGCGCGCGGCGCGCGACAGCAGGAAGGCCGCCAGCAGGGCCAGCGCGGCCAGGGCCAGCACCAGTTTGTTGCCGTACAGAATGTATGGCGTCATGCCGCCCATGCCCTGCACCTTGGCCGCCAGGGTGGCTTGCCGTTCTGGCGGCAGCAGGCTTTGCACCACGCCCTTGCCGTCGATGACGGCGGTGGCGCCCGTATTCGTCGAGCGCAGCATGGGGCGGCCCGTTTCCAGGCTGCGCATCTGCGAAATCTGCAGATGCTGCGGGATGGCGATCGAGTCGCCAAACCAGGCCAGGTTGGAGATATTCAGCAGCACGGACGCCGACTGCTTGCCGCTGCCGTGGGCGCTGGCCAGCTGGCCCGCGATTTCTTCGCCAAACAAGTCTTCGTAGCAGATATTCGGCAGCACCAGCTGGTCGCGCACGGCCAAAGGCGCCTGCACTTCGGCGCCGCGGCCCATGTCGCCCAGCGGGATGGCCATCATGGCGACAAACCAGTGCAGTCCGGGCGGCACGAATTCGCCGAACGGCACCAGGTGGTGCTTGCGGTACTGGTAGTACGGTCCCGGCGTGCCGGTGGGCGTGATTCCCAGCGCCGCATTGTAGAAGCGCTGCTGCTCGTCGAGCACGGGCATGCCGACCAGGATCGTGCTGCCCGTCTGCTGCGCATATGTCGCGAGGCTATCCAGATAGCCGGGCGGCAGCTGGTGCGGCAGCACGGTGACGGCCGTTTCCGGCGTGGCGATCAGGTCGGCCGGCGCGCTGGTGATGGCGCCCTGGTACATCTGCAGGGCACCGAGCACGAAGCCGGGGTCGAATTTCTGCTGCTGTGGCACATTGCCCTGCAACAGGCGCACCGTGATCGGGCGCCCGACCGGGTGCGTCCACGCCACATACTGCAAGCCGATGCCGGCCGCGTACAGCGCGATGACGCCGCCCAGCGCGCTCCAGCGCGTGCGGTGCGTGAGCAGCAGCAGGGCGCCGGCGGACAGCGCCGCCAGCCAGCCCAGGCCATACGCGCCGACGATGGGGGCGAAGCCGCCCAACGGGCTGGCATTGTGGGCGTAACCGGTGGCCAGCCACGGGAAACCCGTAAACAGCCAGCCGCGCGTCCATTCGAACAGGGTCCACGTCGCGGGCAGCACCAGCAAGGTCATGGCGGGCAGGGACAGTACCCAGCGCTGGCGCAGCCAGGCAGCCGCGCCCATGGCCAGGGCCACGTAGATGGCCATCAGGAGGGCCAGCAGGGCCACGGCGACGGCGGCAATCGGCGCGGCCATGTCGCCATAGCGGTGCATGGAGATGTACAGCCAGTGCGTGCCGGCCGCGCACCAGCCGAAGCCGTAGGCCCAGCCGATCAGCGCGCCGCTTTTCACGCTGGAAGCGCGCAGCACCTGGTAAAACAGTACGCCCAGGCTGAGGATTTGCAGGGGCCAGTAACCGAAAGGGGCGAACGCCAGCACTGCGACGGCGCCGGCGATGGCGGCAGTCAGCATGCGCGCCCACGTGCTGCGGGGCGGTTTGGCGGGGGCGTTGGGATCTAAGCGTCTGAAACGCATCTACAGCACGCGCATGTCAGAGTTCCAGTTCCGGCACGTTGGGCAGGCGCTCGACGAGCAGCACGTGCACCTGGCGCGCATCGGCGCGCAGCACTTCGAAGCGCAGATTGCCCAGGTCGAAGATGTCGCCCTTGTGCGCCATGCGGCCCAGGTACTTCGAAACCAGGCCGCCGATGGTGTCGACGTCGTCGTCCACCAGGTGGCTGCCGACTTCTTCGTTGAACTGTTCGATCTCGGTCAGCGCCTTGACACGCCAGCGGGGGCCGAACTGGCCTTCCTTGAGCGACAGGATATTGTCCTCGGCTTCGTCGAAGTCGTATTCGTCCTCGATATCGCCGACGATCTGTTCCAGCACGTCTTCGATGGTGATCAGGCCGGCGACGCCGCTGTATTCATCGACGACGATGGCCATGTGATTGTGGTTGGCGCGGAAATCGCGCAGCAGCACATTCAGGCGTTTCGATTCGGGGATGAAGATGGCGGGGCGCAGCATGTCACGCACGTCGAAAGTTTCTTCTGCGTAATAGCGCAGCAAGTCTTTCGCCAGCAGGATGCCGATGACCTTGTCGCGCTCGCCTTCGATCGCGGGGAAACGCGAGTGGGCGGTGGACAGGACTTCCGGCATCCATTCCTCGATCGGCTTGCTGATGTCGATGACATCCATTTGCGAACGGGGAATCATGATGTCGCGCGCGCAGAGATCCGATACCTGGAACACGCCTTCGATCATCGACAGGGCGTCGGCGTCGATCAGCTTGCGTTCATGCGCATCGTGTAGAACTTCGAGCAATTCTGCACGGTTCTCTGGCTCGGGGGAAATGAGTGCGGTCAGGCGTTCAAACAGTGACCGGTGGGGCTTGACGTCAGTTCTGACGCCACTAGGGTGCTCGGGCATAGGAGGCGTGAGCCGTTGTTGCGAAGGGATATAGGATACACCAAAAGTGGGGGAATACCGGATTTCCCCGCTTTTGATGCAAATTTAATACGTGGTAGTGTGCCGTTGCCCGACGTTTCAGACGTCCGCGCCCAGCACGCGGCTACGCAAGTGCGCCACGTCCGCCTGCCAGTCGGCGTAATGCTCGCTGTCCTGCCACAGCTGGCGCAGCTCCGATGCGTCCGCCGTGATGCGGTCGAAGGCCAGGCGTGCTTTTTCCAGCAACGGCGGCGTGACCTTCTTCTTGCAGGCGGCCACCCATGCGTCCACTTCCGCGGTGGCCGGGTCGTTTTCTCCCGGCTTGCCTTGCAGGCGCGCGATCACTTCCAGCGCGGCCAGCGCCTCGGCGGCGAACGGTGCTTCGAGTTCCGCTTCCTGGCTGTCGATGACGTTGTCGAGCGTCGTCTCGACCAGCTCCAGGGTTTTATAGTCGTGCAGGTCCTGCGCCCAATCCATGGCGTAGTCGTTGCCGAAGGCGTCCAGTGCCCAGGTTCCCATGGCCTTACTCCTTGTACGGGTCGGTAATGCCGAGTTTGGCGAGGATTGCCGTTTCCAGGCCTTCCATCTCGGCCGCTTCCTCGTCATCCATGTGGTCGTAGCCCTGCGCATGCAGCACGCCGTGCACGATCAAATGGGCCGTGTGCTCTTCCACGCTCTTCTTTTGCTCTTGCGCTTCCTTTTCCAGCACGTCCGTGCACAGGATGATGTCGGCGCGCGTCGGCTCGTCGTCGCTCAACTCTTCGCCTTCGTTGTAGGCGAAGGTCAGCACGTTGGTGGCGTAATCCTTTTCGCGGTAGTCGCGGTTCAAGGTACGGCCTTCTTCCGCGTCGACGAAGCGGATGGTGAATTCTGCCGGGGCGAACAGGGCCGCCTTGACCCAGCGGCGCACTTTCGGCCGCGTGATCAGGGAAGCCAGGCGAGTGTTCGGGTATTGCACGGACAGGGACAGTTTATTTTTTTCGGACATGTTTGGCGGCAGCTGGTTTCAATAGGGGGAGTAACTGGGCGGCGTCGGCGCCGGCCGCCTGCGCCGTTTCATAGGCGTCGACGATGCGCGCGACGAGCGGGTGGCGCACCACGTCGGTGCTGTTAAATTGCGTGAAGCCGATGCCGCGCACGTCTTTCAGCACGTGTACCGCGTCGATCAGGCCGCTCGTCTGGCTCTTGTGCAGGTCGACTTGCGTCACGTCGCCCGTCACCACGGCCTTGCTGCCAAAGCCGATGCGCGTCAAAAACATCTTCATCTGCTCGACGGTGGTGTTTTGCGCTTCATCGAGGATGACAAACGCGTGGTTCAGGGTGCGCCCCCGCATGTAGGCCAGCGGGGCGATCTCGATCACCTGTTTTTCAAACAGCTTTTGCGTGCGGTCAAAGCCCAGCAAATCGTACAGCGCGTCGTACAGGGGACGCAGGTAAGGGTCGACCTTTTGCGCCAGGTCGCCCGGCAGGAAGCCCAGGCGCTCGCCCGCTTCGACGGCGGGACGCGTCAGGATGATGCGCTTGACGGCGTCGCGTTCGAGCGCGTCGACGGCGCAGGCGACGGCCAGATAGGTTTTGCCGGTGCCGGCCGGGCCCACGCCGAAGCTGATGTCGTGTTCGAGGATGTCGCGCAGGTAGGCAATCTGGTGCGGCGTGCGCCCGCGCAGGTCGGTGCGCCGGGTTTTCAGCACGGGGCTGGCGATGTCCGGCTCGACGAAGGTACTGGCGGGCGCGTTGGCGTGGTGTTCCGAGGCGGCGGACAGGCCCGCGCGCTGTTCCACCAGGGCCAGCTGCACTTCTTCCAGCGGCACGACCTTGTTGGCGATGGCGTAGAACTGTTCGAGGATTTCCACGGCCCGTTCGGCATTGCTGCCGCCGACGATGAATTTCTCGCCGCGGCGGAAGATCGTCACGTCGAGGGCGGCGGAAATCTGGCGCAGGTTTTCATCGAGCGGACCGCACAAGTGCGCCAGGCGCGTGTTGTCCAGCGGCTCGGGAATGAAGTAATGCGGCTGTGTCGGGGATTTGGTTTTCAACTGGCTCTTTTCAATGCGGGTGCGCTGGCGACGAGTTCGCCGCGCAGGGTGTAGGAATGGCTTTCGGTGATGCGCACGTCGACCAGCTGGCCGACCAATTGCAAACCGTCGGGGCCGGCGTCGAAATTGACCACGCGGTTGTTTTCGGTGCGGCCTTGCAGCTCGCTGTCATCCGTGTCCTTCTTCGAGCGGCCTTCGACGAGGATGGTTTGCACCGTGCCCACCATGGCCAGGCTGTACCTGCGCGTGTTGGCGTCGATGGCCGCCTGCAGCTGCTGCAAACGGGCCAGTTTCACTTCGTGCGGCGTGTCGTCCGCCAGGCTGGCGGCCGGCGTGCCGGGGCGCTTGCTGAAGATGAAGCTGTAGCTGTTGTCGAAGCCGACGTCCGCGATCAGCTTCATCATGGCGTCAAAATCAGCTTGCGTCTCGCCGGGGAAACCGACGATGAAGTCCGATGAAATGGCCATGTTCGGGCGCACGGCGCGGATGCGGCGGATGATGGACTTGTATTCGATGCCCGTGTAGCCGCGCTTCATGGCGCCGAGGATCTTGTCGGAACCGTGCTGCGCCGGCAGGTACAAATGGTCGACCAGCTGCGGGATCTTTGCGTAGGCGTCGATCAGGCGCTGCGTGAATTCCTTCGGGTGGCTGGTGACGAAGCGCATGCGCGCGATACCGGGAATGTCGGCCACGTATTCGAGCAGCAGGGCGAAGTCGGCGATCTCGCCGCCTTCCATCGCGCCGCGGTAGGCGTTCACGTTTTGCCCCAGCAGGGTGATTTCCTTGACGCCCTGGGCGGCCAGGCCCGCCACTTCCGTCAGCACGTCCTCGAAGCGGCGCGATACTTCCTCGCCGCGCGTGTAGGGCACGACGCAGTAGCTGCAATATTTGCTGCAGCCTTCCATGATGGAGACGAAGGCCGAAGCGCCGTCCACCTTGGCCGGCGGCATGTGGTCGAACTTTTCGATTTCCGGGAAGCTGATGTCCACTTGCGAGGCGCCGCTGGAGCGGCGCAGTTCGATCATCTGCGGCAGGCGGTGCAGGGTTTGCGGGCCGAAGACCATGTCGACATACGGCGCGCGCTTGACGATGGCGTCGCCTTCCTGCGACGCCACGCAGCCGCCCACGCCGATCAAGAGGTGCGGCTTGGCCAGTTTCAGTTCGCGCAAGCGGCCCAGGTCGGAAAACACTTTTTCCTGCGCCTTTTCGCGCACGGAGCAGGTGTTGAGCAGGATCACATCGGCATCTTCCGGCGTGTCGGTGCGCACCAGGCCATCGGAGGCGCCCAGCACGTCGGCCATCTTGTCCGAGTCGTACTCGTTCATCTGGCAGCCGAAGGTTTTAATAAATACTTTTTTCTGCATGGAGTCGGGTGCTTATCGCTAAATGTGGTGGCAAACAGGATGGTTGGGCAGGATGCTGCAGCGCAGGGGGCCGCTCAGGGTGGGGCGCGGTGAATGATCGGCCGGGCGCCTCTGGCTGCCCGGTGGCAGGCTCGCTGCAAGTTCAGGCCATAGTTTAGCGTAAATCGCGGGGGCGGGCCATGTTGTGCTGACCTTGCCGACAAGGTTGCCGCCTGCCTATGCCGCCATGTGTCGCGATGCCCCAAAGCATTTATTGCCGTGCGACACCATTGATTTGTAACAAGTTGCTGCAAAGCCTTGTGTGCGCCCGCTGGCATCCTAATGTGTTGAAATAGCATCGTTGCTTAGCCAACCAGCAGCTTGATTGATATTTAACAATCAGGAAGTTTGCGCGAGGCGCAGATGCCGCGTGTTTGGGCTAGTATATTGTCTTATATGCAATTCATTTCACTGAGTTGCAGGTGCTTTTACTTACGCGGCAAGCTGCAGACGTTGGCTGGGCGTGGCTGTGCGAGTCCTGTGCAGGCAGTGCGAAAGGAGGGAGGGCTGAAACCGATGGAAAGACGTTTATTTGAACACTCTAAGCCAGCCTTAAGTTCGTATCGGCATTATTTTCTACATTCACCAGACGAGGAAAAATCATGGCACATCATGCATTAGCATCGCAAGAGAGTTACAACCCGAACCACCTGCTGGATATTCTGCTGAGCAAGATGCAGCTGAAAAACGATGCAGCTCTGTCACGTCTGCTCGAAGTGGCGCCACCGGTCATCAGCAAGATCCGCCACCACCGCTTGCCGGTCGGCGCCTCGCTGCTGATCCGCATGCACGAAGTGACGGGCATGAGTATCCGTGACCTGCGCGACTTGATGGGCGACCGCCGCACCAAGTATCGTCTGTCCGATGCCCAGGGCCGTCCAAAAGCGGAAGACCGCGGCGATGCGCAAGAATCGAATTATGCGCACTGATGTGGTGGTTGTGTGCTGACTGTGCCGTTTGCGTAGCTGCTGGCGGCATGGACATACCGCAGTACCTTTGACGGCTTTCGCCTCGCAGCGAGAGCCGTTTGCGTTTGCGGCAATGCTTAGCTCAGCAGTGCCGAGGTGATTTCATCGTAGCGCAGCTCCGTTTCGCGGAACAGTTGCAGATACGCGTCTTCGCTCAGGCCCAGCGCATCCCAGGCCACCGGCGAGACGCGCGGCACCATGTCGTCGCCCGCCTGCGCCAGGTCGAGCGCGCAAACAATCGCGTTGGCTACGTGGATCAGCGACGCGAGGAAGCCTGCCCCCGGCGTTTCCGGCTGCAGGTAGTTGGCCAGCGCCAGACGCATGGTGTCGGAAAAATTCCAGTGTTCGGCCAATGCCACGCCGGCCTGCACGTGGTCCACGCCCAGCACGGTTTGCTCCGCTTCGAGCAGGTTGCAATCATGTGCCGCCTGGTGCGCGATGACTTGCGCGTAGTGCGCGGGAAAGCTGCTGACCAGCACCAGGCGGCCGATGTTGTGCAGCAAGCCGGCCGTGAAGGCGTAATCCTGGTTGAAGCGGATCTGCCGCGCCAGCACCTTGGCGCAGGCGGCCGTCGCCACCGAATGGCGCCAGAAGGCCTTGTCGTCGAAACCGGGGCAGCGTCCTTCCGGGAAGCAGCCCGTGATGGCGGCCGACGTGATCAGGCTGCGCGTGGTCTGGAAGCCCAGGTACGTGATCGCCTGCTGGATGGTGGTGGCCTTCACTTGCAAGCCATATTGCGACGAGTTGGCCAGGCGCAGGGTTTTCGCCGTCAGTGCCTGGTCGTATGACACTTTTTTGGCCAGCACGGAAATATCGACGTCTTCCTGGTCGATGCTGTTCAACAGTTCCATGACGACGGCGGGCAGCGAAGGCAAGTCGTCGAGGTGGGCGACGATGTCGTCGAGGGTCAGCTGCGTGCTCATGCGGCCTCTCCCGTGCCCAGGCGGTATGCCGTGACATAGCTGCGCAGCAAGGTGGTGGCCGCGTCTTCGGGATTGTCCGGGTCATGCTTGCGGAACAGGTAAGCCAGCCGTTCGTTGTCGGCAGCCTGTTGCGCGGCGATTTCTTCCGGCGAGGGGGGCGGCGCCTGGATCGGCAGCATGTCGATGTTGTGGCGCGGCATCAGAGCCAGCATGTTTTCCGTCAATACCGCGCCTTGCGGCAACAGCACTTGTCCATGCGCATCGAGCAAGACATCCGACAAAACCATGCCAGGACGAACTTGTTCCAGGGGTAGATGTTGATGCATGACCGCCATGACGACTCCTTAGATGATTGCGGGATATTACCATTGCCATGACGCAATGTCTCAATCTGTATCAAGGCCGTTGTGAAGAACCGTGTTGCTGTAAATCTTGCCAATAAGCATGTCATACCGTACATTTGATTCAGGCTGTTGTCCGCTGACGTCTCTGCGCCCGCGCCGCGGGCCGGCGGCCGGCCTGGCCCGGGGAGTGTTGATCGATGCTGAGTATCCAAGTCCGGCTGACCCTGCTTTTTGTCGTGATCGTCACCGTGGTGCTGGGCATTTCAGGTACCTATACCCAATATACACTGAGTCAGGAACTCGAATCGGGCAGCGCGCGCCTGCGCAGCGGCGTGCTCACGCGCTTGCAGACGAGCTTGCCCTCCGCCCTGTGGGACCTCGACAAATCCAAGGTCGACAGCATCGTCGCGGCCGAGATGCTGCCGCCGGAACTGGTCGGCATCCGCGTCTATGACGCCTCCGTCGGCCTGTTTGCGGGCGAAGTGCGCGACGCGGCCGGCACCCTGGTGCCTTTGACCTCCGACGTGGCCATGGGCGGCACGCCCGTCGAGGCGCCGCTGGTGTTTCGCGACGCCGTGGCGGCGGCCTCGGGCGGCAAGCCGGTGATCGTCGGCAAGGTCATCGTCAATTTCAGCCGCGCGCAGATCGATGCGGCCCTGCGCGGCGAAGTGCGGCGCAAGGTGCTGGAAGTGTTGCTACTTGACATCATTTTGGTGGGCGCCCTGGCGCTGAGCCTGCGCATCGTTTTCGGGCCCTTGAAACAGTTGCGCGACGGTTTGTTCGACCTGGCCACGCGCGGCAGCGATGACGTCGAAGAGCTGCCGGAAAACCGGCGCGACGAGCTGGGCGACGTGATCCGCGGCTTCAATGCCGTGCAGCGCAAGCTCAAGTCCATCATCGAGGGCAGCCGCGAGGCGGAAGACTTGGCGCGCCGCTCGCAGCAGGAGACGGCGCAGGCCATGGACGAGCTGCGCCGCGCGCAGGAATCGTTGCTGCAGTCGGAGCGTTTGGCCTCGCTGGGCAGCCTGGTGGCCGGCGTGGCGCATGAAATCAACACCCCGGTCGGCATCGCGCTGACCAGCGCCTCGGTGCTGAAGGAAGCCACCGATCACATCAGCGCGGCGGTGGCCGGCGGCAGCGTCAAGAAGACCGATATCGTGCGCTACCTGGAAACGGCTGGCGAGAGCGCGCGGCTGATCATGAACAATGCCTACCGCGCCGCGCACCTGATCCACAGCTTCAAGCAGATCGCCGTCGACCAGGTCAGCGAGGCGCGCCGTTTGTTCGAATTGCGCGACTATATCGGTGAAGTGATCTCGAGCCTGCAGCCGACCCTGAAAAAGACGCGCATCCGCATCGATATCGATTGCCCGCCTGGCATCATGCTCGACAGCTATCCGGGTGCGCTGGCGCAGGTGCTGACCAACCTGGTCTTGAACTGTGTCGAGCACGCCTTTGATGCGGACACGGACGGCCATATCCATATCGGCGTGCGCGGCGAAAACGACTGGATCGCCATGCAGGTGCGCGACGATGGCCGCGGCATCGCGCCCGACATGCTTGACCGCGTGTTCGACCCGTTTGTCACCACGCGGCGCGGGCAGGGCGGCACGGGCCTGGGCTTGAATATCGTATTCAACTTGATTGCCAAGCAGTTTGGCGGCACCATCACGGTCAGCAGCACGCTGGGGCAGGGCGCGACGTTCCTGTTGCGCTTGCCCAAGGTGACGCCATTGCCGGAAGGCGCCGCCAGCGGTCCCGCCGGCCAGGCATAGGCAAGGAGACAAGACATGGCACAGCTAGAAAACAGTCAGCACGTGGCGCTTTTACGCGGAATCAATGTCGGCCGCGCCAAGCGCGTGGCCATGGCCGACTTGCGCAAGCTGCTGGGCGACCTGGGTTTTATGGATGTACGCACGGTACTCAACAGCGGCAATGTCGTGTACGACGGCGGCAAGGTGGCGCCGGCCGACGCCGCTGCCCGTATCGAGGAAGCGCTGGTGCTGAAACTGGGCGTGGCGGCCAGGGTGACGGTGCTGTCGGCCAGTCAGTTTGCCGAACTGATCGAACAAAATCCCCTGGTGCCGGCGGCCGACGCGGCCCGTCTGCTGGTGCTGGTGCTGAACAATCCGGCCGACGTCCAGCGCCTGGCGCCGCTCTTGCAGCAGCCGTGGCAGCCGGAAGCGCTGGCGCTGGGCCGCTGGGCCGCGTATGCCTGGTGTCCCGATGGCGTACTGGCCAGCAAGGTGGTAGCGGCGCTGGGCGTGCTGCTGGGCGATGGCGTCACCTCGCGCAACTGGGCCACCATGCAAAAATTACATGCGCTGCTGCATGGGGCAGATGCCGCAGCCACCTCGGCCAAGGAGCACTGATGCCCTCCATGCTGTCGGCAATATCGAAAGAGTTTGCCGCTTGCTGGACAAAGGATGGGAATCGGCATAGGGGGCGGCCCTGAAGGGCCGCTCCCCTGCCACACCACCCGGCATGCGGGTCCGCACCGGGCGGTTCGAGCAGTTGAG